>NZ_JBEXDX010000061.1:0-45034 GCF_040605995.1 Streptomyces sp. NPDC005492 | reverse complement strand
GCTCCGCAGACACGACGCGGTGTCGCTACGCGACACTCACCGCGCTCCGCGCGGAAGACCGGAACTCCGTTCCGGTCACCGGCTCGCTCCGCGATCCGGCAACGGGACCAGCCTCCGGCCGGCCCCGGACAGGACCGGTGCGCTCCGCGCCCCCGCCCTGTAAAAGCATCTGACTGGGAAAGGGGGTGACGGGTGTCATGCGCACGCCGGTCAAGGGTGGCTGGAATGGGGCCCTCGGGGGCCTCGTGCAGCATCGCGTCACGCGATTCGGACTCGACGATGCGTCACCAACTTTTCGAACAGATGGCGTGCGTCACTTTATTTTGTGGCTAGATTCTGGGATGGTAGACCACTACCATCCCGTCAAGGTGCATTGTAAAAGTGTGCCCAGGTGAAGGAAATAGAATTCGTCACTTTGGAGCCTGGATGAAATCTGGTCTGGAGTTGATTGCCTCTTGGGTAATGCGAGGATGTAAGGTCTCATGGCCGGGATGGAATTGCGGCCGCATCAGGATGAGGTGCTATCGATAACATCGTCCGTATTTTCGGAGGACCAGGCGTGCAGCGGACTTGTGCTGTAAATGCGCTGCGCCCCCGGACAGTGTGTTGTCCGGGGGCGCAGCGCATTTGATGTAGGAGGTCAGCGACGCATGAGGGCGAGTGCCCAGCAGCTGACGCCGGCGCTCAGCCAGTTGGCGGCGCTACTGCCATCGCCCGAGACCAGCTGGGTGGCGGCACCGACGAAGGATGCTGTCCCGGCCGCCATCAGGCCTCCGCATGTCATCGGCGCGGCCTTCTCCGTGGCGCGGGCGATGGCCTTGGCGCGGCGGTCTCGCTTGATCTCGCGGATCGCCGTACGGGACTTGCGCGTCTTGGCTCGATTCATGGCGTGCTCGGCCTTGGCCTCGACGAGGTCGTCCTGCGGGGACTGCTCGTCCTCGTTGCGCCGTTCGGGCATGCTGGTCATGGCAGGGCTCTTTCGTGTGTGCTGCCTCGCGTCCTCCGGGTGAGCTGAACCCTCGCGCGGGGGACAAGCAGCGGGTGGTTGCTATGTCACCCGTAGAAAACGCAGCCGGGCCCTTCAACGAAGGGCCCGGCCTGTGTTTCAAGTCACACTCGCGCAGTTACATATAGATGCGTAATCCATATGTACTGCGGCACGCACTAACATATTTCACGATGGCTCCGTTCCTGGCGTATGGCGAAGATTTCCCACGGCCCTCCCGTGGGTGGTTTATATTTTCGCCCGTATCATCCGGTAACACCCCTCATTCCAGGCTGCGCGGTGTTGTTTGATTCTCCGTTCCGGTAGTGCTTTGTTTTTCCTCGGAACCAGCTAAGCACTACGAAGGACGCTTCGAACGCGGCGGTAATCATCCGATCCGTGCGGTACCTTACGACGCCAACGAAGCCAAGCAGGTAATCGACCAGCTCAACCGTCAGGAGTAGCACGGTAATAGGCGGCCGTTCGGGTCCGGACTCAGTGGTGGGTTTCACTTTTGATCTCCTCTTTCCTGGAAAGCCTTTGACGTCATTGGTGAGGTAACGTCCCCCTAGCGGCTTCCCACTCGGGTCCGGCTTCAATGCCCACGAGTGCACTGACGCCGGACCCTGGAAGCAAGCCGTTTCAGTCCGCGTCTACGCGATTAAGCCGCATCAGGAATGTCCGCTTGGCTGTTGGCTTCTTCAACTTTGGCTTGGCGGCGCCGACTGCCATTCGCACGCTGGCTGTTGATGAGCCAGTCATCTCCGCGACGACGTCCGCCGGTACTGCGAACGCGCTGTGCAGGATGAGGGAGAGCAATTCCTTCGTACCGACCAGATTGTGCATGGCGGTGGCGAGGCGCTCGGCCTCCCTAATCGCGTCGTCCATTGACGATGCGAACCCTTCGGTCAGCGCCTCCGCCATGGACTTGTCGGCCTCCGCAAAGAACGCGGACTCTGCGCTCTCCCCGCCCTCTATCGTCCTCGGCAGCTCGATGTCCTCTGTGTACTCAGCCAGAGTCACAGCGCGGGCCGCGATCTTCCGATAATGATCCTGGTAGGCGTAGATCACCGCCTGCCGAAGGAACCTCATTATCTGGTACCGGGCATGCTCGGGACGCTCGTCGAGCACGAGCGGGGCCCCTTCGATGCGATGCAGGGCTTTGGTAATGGCGTCCTGCGCAATGTCTTGCCGCGCAGCACGCGAAACGCGAAGTCGCCTCGCCCGGCTGTGCGCATAGCCAGCTAGCTCACCCACCAGCTCCTTCTGCCTGAGCACCTCAGCGCGGACGCTCTCATCCTCATCCGGGCCGTCCCCGCAAGGCGGTTTCCTTTGATCCGGAACCGGAGGTTCGACATCAACAGCGGGGGTGTTGTCCTCCTTCGACACCCCCTTGTCGAGCTTGGCGCGCACCTCATGCCCAAGCGCGCCACGGTGATAGGCCTTCTGGATGAGTTCGCGCACGCGCACGCGCATGGCTTCCCCATCGTCAGGCACCTTTGCCCTACTGGTCATTTGCCGTCTCCAGCTCGCTCACACTTCTTCGTGCGATAGGGGAGAACGGCCGCTAGAGCTGTTTTGAAGGTTCACCGCCTGTGACACCCGTCACATGTTGCGGAAGGCGACGAGCACCTCCGCCGGACGGACATCGCCAGACCCAGAGCACGCCCAGGTCCCCGCGCCTACGATGGATAACAGCACCACTGCGCGGCGTCGGGGAGGACCAGTGGAGCCACAGGACACCGGGACCGAGGACATCCGCCCGCGCCCCGACTACCCGCCCAAGACACCGCCGCCGCCGAAGAAGCCGCCGTCGCCGCCCCCACCGCAAACCCGCGTCGACGCTGCGCCGGCGCGCCTGGACGCGTTCCGCGGGTGTCGGGTGATGGCGAACCGGCAGGGCGCCACCTGGTCCCTGGAGGCGCAGCCCTGGGTGGGGAAGAAGGCGGTCGCCAACGTCGCCGCGCGTCTGGCCAAGTGGGGACTTTGCAGGCCGGCGGAACTCGACAACGTGGTGCTGCTGCTCGTCTCCACCGTAGTCGGGGACGGCGGCCGGCACATCAGCGTCCATCTCGGAGAGCAGGATCACCAGGCGCTGATCCTCGCCCTCAGCCACCAGCCCGACGCGGCCGACGTCCAGGACGCGGTCCTGTCGCGCCTGCACGAGCTGGGGGCCGTCAGCTGCGGCACCGAACTCACCCCGGACGGACGCCAGGTCTGGGCTGTCCTGGACTGCGCCGTCTAACTGGGCTGTCTCGGGAGATTGGTGTCAGCTCAGGCTGGCTGCTGTCCGCCGAACCAGCGCTCAGCCGCGTCACGAAGTCCGTTGTTGAGCAGCCAGGCTTTCGCGGTCGCATCGTCCACGAATCCGTAGGTGTCCGAGTCTGTCGGAGTACGGGCTTTTCTCCCCAGCCAGGTACACGCGAACGTGGCCAAGTGCGTGGTCGCCACAGGGCCGGGGCCGGCCGATAGCCAGCCAGCCTCGTGACAGAGCGGACTGTCCAGGGTGGGGCAAGACCCCATCGCGCAGCGACGCCCGAAGGGCGCCCTTGACCGGCCGTCCTGTCACGCACCCTCAGAGATCGGGCGGCCCCGGCTCTCCGGCCTGCAGGTGCCCCTCTTCAGGTGGGGACGTATGTCTGTACCTCTCTGGCCACGTTCAGGTGTACGCCGACACGCACGGTCAATTTCAGATCAGTCGTTGCCATATTCAGGCTCTTGCGCAGCGTAGTCATCGAAGTCGCCCTCCGCGTCGAACTCCGTTGGCAATCCAGCTTGTCTAATCAGCTCATAGCTGTTCAGGACCAACTGGCAACCGGCGCAACTGAAATGATCGGCGCTGATGGTGAGAGATACCGAGCCGTCGTCCAGATAGTAGGTATCCCCATCGTCGGTGTAGCCGGACGTCGGATAGTTGATCTCCTCTTCGACCACCTCCTCGCCTTCGAGGAGTCCGGTCGATTCACAGGCTGGACAGGTCGCGGCCTCGCTGTGAGACATGGTCGCTGAGAGGTACTGTGCTGTTTTCCACTCAGCAGCGACCTTAGCCGGGAGACTCCCGTCAAGCCATTGCTGACGACGCTGCTTTGCCCTCTCGATCAGAGCTTCGGTCCGCTGCTCGATGTTCTTGGCGTTCCGTTCAAGATGCTTAGTTACTTCGATCTCACGGAGGCTCCCCACGAGTTCTTCCATGTCGCGGTCAAGTGCGGTGACAAGAACGGCAGCCTGAGCCCAGTACCTGGGCCACCACGAGTGCGACGGAATCGACATGAAACCGGTGCCACTGCTGTGGAGGTACTCGTTACGTCCATTAATGATCTTCATTGCTTCGGCTTGGTCAAAGGGCTTGAACGCCTTATGACATCGGGCCATCAGGGTCTTCGCACGGACAGAAGTGAATCTGGCCTCTCCTTTAACAAGTCCACTCGCAATGAGGAGGTTGGTTCCCTCTTCATTTGGTTCCGCGATCAGGAGGGGTGATACGCGCGCTAGGGCGGCTTTGGCTAGTAGTTCGAGTGCCAGCGCAGCCCATAGGGCTTGCTCGTCGAACGATCTAGCGTCGTCGTCCATGGCACGGTTCAGAAAAAGCTTGGCTTTCGTCCAGAGAGCGTCGTGATCAAATGGATTGCTCATGATGCCTCGTGATTCATGCGAAAGGCGATTCGCTGAATCTCCCGCTGCGGGTCTTGGGCAGCGGAAGCCCGCGCGTGGAGACATCGCCGGTTGTCAATCAGGAGAATGAGGTTCGGCTCGTTCCAGGCGTGCTCAGTTGTAGATTCATACTGTTCTTCAAAGAACTGCACCGCCCGGCGCGATCGTGCATCGCACGGCATCATGCAACCTGGGTCATAACGTAGACGCCCGCCGTCGGCAACCGTGGCAAAGAAGCTGTCGGTTCCACTGTTGATTAGGAAAACTCCGTGCTCGACAAAATCTGGTAGCCCTCCCACGAAGCGCGCGTAGCGCTTCCTGGACCACAGACGTGTAGGCGTAGTGCTTGGATTGACGCAGGAAAGGACGACGATGTCCGGCGGGTGAGGCAGATGAGCGCCGTCTGAATGCAGCGGCTGGGCTCCCTTTCCATACTGTGCGCTGAGAGAGTTGGGGGCAGCCTCAGCTGAATCGACTGGACGCAAGGTGGTCACAGTGGGGCCACCTCGACGTGTCGGAACCTCAGTCCACTTAAGCGCCGCAGCATCCAGTTTCACCTGTTCTAAGGTGCCCTGGCCTGCGGCCCACCCGTGACGTCTGGTGTTGTTGAGCAGGTCTTCCAACATCCGTGCCATGCAGCAGTATCTACTGATCCAGCGCGCGGTCCGCCATGCTTTTAGATTCTCTCGGATTACGCGGCGAAGCCGATGTTGGTGACGTACTCGTACTCGCCCCACTGGGAGCCGAGGTCGACGACCTGGTCGACCCATGTGTCGTCCAGGCTCCTGGTCGTTGTCGGCGGCCCACGCGGCGACGATCCGGTCCCAGTGACGGACATTCATCGTCCGGTACTCCACCGGCCGTTGGTGGGGACGGTCCACCTGTGACTGGTTGAGCGGGGTGGATCCCCACAGGGGTGTCTCAGCGTGCCAGTCTGAGGCGTGCCGCTTCTGCAGCATGGGACGCGGCTTCGATCAAGCCGAGTTCGCCGGCCAGCGTTCCCACGAAGGCGTCGACCGCCTCGTTCGCGCGACCCTCCATGGTGTGTGGCTCAGCAAAGTACGCCGCGAACTCTCCGGTGCCAATGGTCGCCAGGGTGGGCCGGCGGGCCTGATACTCCGCCCACATCGGCCGATAGATGGCGCGTACCCGGTCGAGTTCCGGTTCGGCGATCTCTTCGTGCCGAAGGCTGCGGACCGTCTGCTGTCTGGCCTTCCACATCGTGATGTGGTGCTGGACGGAGACGGGCCCGAACGGGCCCGGAAGGGCTCGTTCGATCCTTGGCATGCCGGGCTGAGTTGGCCAGGGCGAATACAACTCAGTGAGGACCGACGTCAGTCTGTCCACGTCGATCCGCCCGGTCCGCTCGCCTTCTTCGAGGATGAGCTGGGCAACGCGCCGTTGCTTGAGGCTGGCTGACGGATGGGCGAGTTGCTCCACAATCGCCCGGCTGCTCTCGCGTCGCCTAACCACAGTCGTCTGGCCCATGGCGCGCGCGTGGGTACGCCAGGCCCGGCGTGCTTGTGGGGTGAGCACAACCGTGTCGTCGATCAGCCACAGGTACAGCACGACCCGGACCAGGGAGCGCTGCGGAATACGCCCCAGCGGGGAGCGCTTTCGCGCTTCCAGGAGCCTGGAGAACAACTCGCGCTGCTCGCGGGGGAAGACCCGCGGATCGCTGCCGTGCGCGCTCGTCTTGCGCGGCTCAGGATTGGCGAGGAGCCCGTCCTCGATCCAGGAGGTCACCATTCTGGGACTGGCCTTCACATCCAGAGCGAGAGCGTCGGCGACCAGATCCGCCGATGTCCCCTCAGCCCAGGCAGTGAGCCGATTTCCGTTCATGGCGCCGAACTTACATCGAGATTCGAGCACCAGGAGCTGCGTTCAGCGGACGTCACCCGGAAGGCTTGAGGCAGCAAAAACTGCGCCCCGCACCGTATCCCGGCCAGGAACAAGCGATGCGGGGCCAGCCGACTCATCCCCTGAACGGAGACCGTCATGTCCCACCGTACGCACCGCCCCGACGCGAAGCAGCGACGCGCCCGCCCTCCCCTTGGCCAAGGCCTTTGGCAGACGGTCTTCTACGCCGCTTCCGCCACATTGGCCAGCGGCCTGATCCACGAGTTGCTCTACCTGGTCCACAGGTCCGTCGTCTAGGGCCTACCGCCACACCAGAGAGATGCCGCGCCCGGGCCTGCCGGGCGCGAGTTCGACCCTCCTGGCCCTCGTCCAGCCAGTACGAGGGCCAGGAGGGCAAGGCTAAGGAGTACGTCGTCGAGGATGTCTTCGACATGTTCGTCATGCACCACGTGATGGGTGAGATCGAGGGGTACGCCGCCTCCGCAGTGAAGACCAAAGACGTGACGTACCCGGTGCATTCCTTCGAGGTGCTCAAGCTCTCGAACCTGGTCGCGACGTTGTGGGCCCCCTTGCAAGTCCCTGTGCTCGCAGGAGTGCAGCGACACGCACATGCACATCGGGGCCGCCGCGGACTGCGGCCGGCGTGGTCGCGCGAACAGCTCGCTGGTGTGGGCGCTGGCGTCAAGAGTATGGACTCGCTGGTCAACAGCCTCGCAATCGACGGCCCTTCGGGCTCACTGCGAGAGGTGGGGACCACACGCGGTCAAGTGCCCCCAACTATGCCCCTCCGGGGTGTCAGTGAGGCCCTTTACAGTCAAGGGCAAGTCCACGGCCCTTCGGACAACGAAGGGAGAGACCCCTGCGAAGCCATGCCCTAGGAAAGCTGCTTCGCGACCGGGGTCTCCCCTTCGCCTCACGTCGGGCTGCCGTTCCTGTCGAAGGAGTCCAGAAGCGTGACGTCCCTTGACCGTACCCGAACGGGTACGGAGTCCTCCGCAGCCCAGTACTACCCGTGGCTGCCCGTCCTGAGCACCCTGGCGGTCCTCGCCACGGTGCTCGTCCTCGCCTTCACCGGCAACACCGCGGCCGCAGTGGCCGTCGCCGCCGCGGGGGCCGCCGCCGGCGGCATCCACATCACCGTGCACATCCGGCGCTGACCAATGCCCGGGCGCTCCACGGAGCGCCCGGGCTCGCTGCTCAAGGTTGGTGTGTTCAACACGGTCATCGCCAGCTCCTCCCTGTCTGCTGTCACAGTAGGACGCCGCACTGACAAGGTGTTCTGACCTGCATCTTCGAGTGTGGGGGGATCAGCCGAGCCAGACGATGTCGATGACGTACAGGCGTCCGGCCGGACGGTTGACCCAGTAGACGACCGTGAGCCCTCCGACCGACGCGGCGCGGACGTCCTCGCCCTCGGGGTCGCGGGCGTCGAAGGGCGGGAAGGACCACGGGTCGCGGCCGGCGATGTCCAGGACGTCCCGCAGCATCTCGCGGACCGGCTCGGGCAACTCATGCGCGGTACCGGCTGCTTGGGGCGACAGGCGGGCGTGCCAGGGCGGTTGTCCGTCACTCACGTGCGGGCTCCGAAGACCTGGTCGAGGTCTATGCCGTCGGAGTCGTCGCAACCGCCGGTGAGGAACGCGTCGACCGCCGGAGCCGCCGCGAGGCGGGCCCGCCAGGTACGGACGACGGCGTGGACCGGGGCGAGGCTGAAGGAGTGCCGGGCGTCGTCCAGTGCGCGAACCCAGTCCTGCTCGAACGCCGGCACCCATGTGCTGGCGCGACGGTCGGCGCGGAGTTCGGCAAGCAGCTGCGCGGCGGCGGCCGGGGCTGGCGGGGCGGGGGCTTCTTCGGACTGCGCGCTCATGGCGTCCTCCAGGCAGGTCGTCCTCGTCACGGTACGCGCGCGGGACCACGACGGGGATGCTCTCCGCACGGAAGCCACCGTCATGTCATATCAGGCGAGCTGCTGTCGGTCGGCTTCACAGATTTCCAACTTTCGAGGGCAGCGTCAGTGACTGATTTCTTCGGTTCGATCGGCCATATGGCCCCCTTTTCAAGATCAAACAGCCACACATTCTTTATATTTTCGAGACGGTCACGATAGGTGACAGGGAAAGCCACGGGCACACTATGGGTCCAGTACTGGCTGCCGCGATCAAGTATGTCAGGGCAGACAACCACAAATGGTTTCAGGTCCCGCATCGTTCCAGAACCGTCCCAGCGGTATCCGTAGAAAGCTAGCCCGTCTGCATAGTTGGAATCAAGTCGGATTTGAAAGTCAGCGAGCGAACGCATGGCATTATTGTTGAATTGCTTCAATATTAGCTTTTCCAGGGCAGATATATTTTCAATTTTCGCACGCACGCGAAATGCTTTCAGTGGAGATTCGGCACGCAGAATTGCAAGGTGAACTTGCTCGCGGTAATCGTTATGCTGCTGGATATCGGTTTCTATGTGGCTGGAGGTCGTCCACCAGACGTCCCACCCGTGAGAATTCTGGCCGACCCAACTCGAAGGCCACTGCCGACTTACCTGCTCCAGAACTGACTTGGCCAGGGACTGAGGCCTGTGCGGCCGCATCCGGCCGGTCAAAATCCACGCCACAGAATCAGTGAGACTTACTCCTTCCACAGGAACCCACTGTTGGAAGGATGAATCCTGGTCCAGTTTCGTCATGCGCGCGATTCCAGCACTTACAGACCACCCCCCACCCTCATGGCCTGAATTGAGCAGTATCGAGGGAACAGTCCCGACCCAGAGGCGGGGCTTGAGGCCGAACCAGCAGACCTCGACGCCATCCTGCTCATATCGATTCGTGCGCTGCTGGATGTCCTCCGGAGTGATCGGTGAAAGCTGCGCTTCGAGGGCCATCCGCTGTGCACCGTCGGGACTGGTCGCCATCACATCGGCACGCCAAGAACGATCCGGTGCCGCAACCTCGTATTCAGCGTGATACCCCACTGCGCGAGATGCATGAGCAAGTTCGAGTTTCAGCAGGTGATGGTCAATTGACTCGCCGCCTGATAGGGAGCAGCGGGGGGCTCGGGGTGCGTGACGGAAGAAACGCAATCCGAGGGGAGAGCGAACTGGGACCATGGCGTGCTGGCACTCGCGGCAGCTAAGTGGGGCGGCAGGTCGAGCGCGGTGCACTGTATCCCAAGAGCTGCCGCATCCAAGGTCTGGGGCGGTTGCATCGATAGTGCCCCAGGTTTCGTGGTTTACCAGGAACGCCATGGCTCCAACTCCGCCCCGTGAAAGGGAAATGTGCCTCTAACGGTAACGTCAGACGACCATCCTCGTCATGGATTTCGGGTGAGGCCGATGAAGGTGAACCTGGTACACATGGGCTTCTAGATCATCGTGCGGTTCGTCGTACGAGCCGTGCAAATAGTTGTCCCTCAGTCCCACCGTGCGCACCAGCGCACCTCGAACGCGCCGCCCTAGCTCAGGCGGCGAAGCCGATGTTAGTGACGTACTCGTACTGGCCCCACTGGGAGCCGAGGTCGGCGAGCTGGTCGACCCAGGCGTCATCGAGGCCCTGATCGTCGTCGGCGGCCCACGCGGCGACGATCCGGTCCCAGTGACGGACATTCATCGCCCGGTACTCCATCGTCCGTTGGTGGGGACGGTCCACCTGCGACTGGTTGAGCGGGTGGATCTCGACACGGGTGCCGCGGTTGAGGCGGGCCAGGAGGTAGCGAGCGACGTTCTCACGCCGGACCGTGCGGTAGGCCTGCTCGATCGCGGCGAGGTTCTTCCGCGAGGGCGTGCGGGTGCCGGCAAGCCAGGCCCGCACGGTGCGGTCCATGACGGTCAGGCCGGCCGCGCGGGCGGCGGCCCGCGCGTGGTCGGACCGCGTGAGGTAGTGCAGCCGGGCGAGCAGGCCGCGGTGGACGGTGACCGGGGTGGCGATGTAGCCGGCGAGCGCGTCCAGCTGCCGCGCGACAGCCTCGTGGCCCTTGATGCCGCGCGCACCGAATTTACCGAAGTCGAGATTGCGCTCAGGCATTTTCAGCCGCCTCTGATTCTGTCGTGCTGCCGACGGTGTAAATGTCCTTCACCTTGACCTCGGTCACGCCGCGCCCTTCCGGGAAGACGGCCCGCCAGTCGCCGATGACATGCAATTCGTCGGTGCCCATGGCGCGGACCACCATAAGGCCTTCGTCGTAGGCGCGGTGGGCTTTCCACCACAGGTTGGCGAATGCCTGGGAGCGGATGAGGTGCATCCAGTCGGTGCGGTACAGCTCCCGGTTGTAGTTCGACTCCCCCATGGTCGAGACGAACTTCGAGTACATCGCCTTCACGTATTCCAGCGTCACGTCGTCGCCGTCGGCGATCGCGGTGTCGCGGGCGTCCTTGAGGGTGATGCGGAACTTCTCCAGCAGGCCTTCCGTGGCGCCCGACGTCCACGACTCGTGGATCACCGGCGGCTCGCACAGTCCGTACTTCGGGCCGGAGATGCGCAGCAGCAGGCGCAGGGTCGGCTCGGTCACCCACAGCGGGCCCGCCTCATCGCGGTTGCCGATCGGGTTGGGCAGCACCGCGTCGTGGTCCCAGGCTGGCGGGGTGATCAGGTGGATGCCGGCGCGGTGCCGGTCGTGCTGGCCGCCGGTGGAGTGTTCCATCTGACCGAGTGGCAGGTGGGTCTTGAGCGCGCTCAAGTAGGCGCCGTTGACATCGAGCGCGGTCACCTCGTGCTCGCCGGCCGGGAGTTCGGGGCGGGCCCATTTCGGGCGGGCCTCCCAGACCTGGTCGGCGCCGCGCGCGGTCTGCTTGCGCAACACGTCGGGCAGCGGCGGGTGCGCGACGACGTCGTAGCGGCCGCCCTTGCGTGTGTGGTCCAGCAGCGCCATCGCGTCCGGGATCGCCCGCTTCACCAGTGCCGCGGTGGCCGCCTCCACATCACCGGCATGCTCAGCAAGGACGGCCGCGACCGCGGACGCGATCAGGTCCGGGGTGTCGGCGGGCTGCATACGGCGACCGACCGGCACGACCTTCACGCCGCGCCCGGCCTGCCGTACCGGCTTGCCGGCGGGCGCCGGACGCTGCGCCTCGGTACGCCCGACCGGCTCCGGCTCCGGCTCCCGGGCGGGTTCGGCGGCCGGGGCGGGTTGGGCAGGGCCGCAGTCGGCGGGGTCGAGGTGCTGGGGGAATCCTTCGACCTGGTGGCGGGCTGGCTGCCCGCACAGTACGCACGGCTGCGGGACGGCTAGCTCCTCGACGTCGTCCAGGTCGGCCGGCTCGTCGGCTTCCGCCGACTCCTCTGCGGGTTCGACGGCAGGCTCTGTGACTGCAGTTGCGGCGGTGTCCAGCTTGGTGCGGGCTGCGTTGAGGAAGTACGCGTACTTCTCGCGTACTTCGCCGTTCGGTTCGCGTCCAGACTCCCAGCCCCCGACCGTGGACGCGCCGACGCCCAGAGCTTGTGCGAGCTGAGCGCGTGAGACGTTCAGTGCCTTCCGCAGGGAGCGGCGTTCTTCAACGGGCGGCAAGGGGGTTTCCTGCCCTGCTCGGGCGAGCAGGGCGTCGATCGCCTCGAAGTCCGTCATCGGGCTCCCCCGTCCTGCGCGGCAGCAGTCCGGCGGGCGCGGGCTGCGGTGCCGCCGACCGGTCGGCGGCGTTTTGCGGGCAGGGACTCTGTGGCCTGGGTGGGGCCGGCAAGCAGTTCCAGTACGTCGATTCCGTAGTGCGCGGCCACGACGTCGCAGTCGGTCAGACTCCAGGCGGCCGCTCCAGACTGACGGCGACTCACCTGCGCCTGACTCACCCCCAGCGAGGCCGCGAGATCGGCCTGCGACTCACCCGTCGCATACAGAAGCGCGGCGATCGCCGACCGCAGCCGCTCATCCAGGGCCATACTCATAGCGAGAAGTATACAAGATACGCACCATTAATGCGAATATCGCAACCTTGGCGTATTCGGTGCTGCCGGGCGTGGCGGTGGAGCCGGTGCCGTTGATCGCGGCCTGACCTGGCCCGGGCCGGTTCGAGGCAGTCTTCACGATGCGGTCGGCGGCGTCTTCGCAGGCGGCAGGGTGCTGCTGGTGGGCACCTATCAGGTGCTGGTGGAAGATGTTCGGATGCCGCATGTGACGCTGCGTCCGCATCAGGTTGAGGCCGTTGATTCGGTTGTCCGGGCACTTTCCGGGCTCCCCGGCGGCCGTATGTCTGCCGATGGCCTCAGAGCGCAGGTCATCTCTGCTACCGGGTCCGGGAAGACGCTGATCGGTGTCGAGTCGGCGCGCCGGCTGTCCGCCCGCCGCGTGCTGGTCCTGGTGCCCACCCTGGATCTCCTCACTCAGATGACGCGTGCGTGGCGTCAGGGCGGGCGCAGGGGCGCGATGGTGGGGGTCTGTTCTCTGCGAGGTGCCGACAGTCAGGGTGTGCCCTGCACGACCGACCCGGACGAACTGGTCGCCTGGACGGCCGGCCCGGAGGTGATCACGGTGTTCGCGTCGTACGCCTCGGTCGGCATGGGCACCCTCCAGCGCGCACACGCCGCAGGCCTGCCCGTGTGGGACCTGGTCGTCGTCGACGAGGCGCACCGCACGAGTGGGGACGCGGGCAAGCCGTGGGCTGCCGTGCACGACCAAGCGCAGATTCCTGCGGTCCGCCGGCTGTACATGACCGCGACCGCGCGGGTGTGGGAGGCGGAGGGTGACCGGCCGCGGATGGTGGCGTCGATGGATGAGGATTCCGAGGTCTTCGGTCCGGTCGCGTACAAGCTCCGGTTGTCCGAGGCGATCCGCATGGGCCTGGTGGCGCCGTATCAGGTGCTGTGCCTGGACATCCGCGATCCCGAGCTGTACTCGGCGCAGACTACGGAGGCGACCGGCTCCGACGCGGTGCGCGGGGCGCGGTTGGCGGCCGTGCAGACCGGGCTGATGCGGGCCGCGGCCCAGGAGCGGTTCCGGCGGGTGTTGTCCTTCCACAGTCGAGTGGGTGAGGCGGAGGCGATGGCGGCCGCGGTGCCGGTGACGGCGGGCCGGCTCGCCACAGACGACCCCGAGACCTTCCCGCCCGCGGAGCAGGTGTGGGCGGAGTGGCTATACGGCGAGCACGCGCCCGCGCACCGCCGTGACGTGCTCGATGAGTTCTCCTCCGATTTCCTCGGTACGCCAGAATTCGAGGGTCGGGATGTGCGTGCGGAATTGAGGGTTCTTTCCTCGGTTCGTGTTTTGGGTGAAGGCGTCGATACTGCTGAGTGTGATGCGGTTCTTTTCGCGGACGCGCGTGGGTCGATGGTGGATATCGTGCAGATGGTCGGGCGTGCTCTGCGGATGCGTCCAGGGGTCGGGAAACTGGCCACGCTGATCGTTCCCGTATTCCTCGGAGAGAACGAGGATGCCAACGAACTGCTCACCTCGGATGCGTACGGGACCCTCGCGAAGATCCTCGGGGCGCTGCGGGCGCACGACGCGGAGACGATCGAGGCCCTCGCCGATCCGCGCGTGCGCAACAGCCGGTCTGGGACGGGCGAGAGCGTCGAACCCGAGCAGGGCGAGGGCGGTGAGCGCGGCGAGGACGACGGCCAGGAGCAGGACGTCGTACGGGTGGGGCTGGCGGCGGCCGGGGTGCTGCGGTTCAGCGAGGAACGCGACCCGGCCGTGCTCACCCAGTTCGTGCGGTTGCGGGTCATCGACCCCGAGGCCGCGTACTGGCGGCGCGGGGTCGAGGCGGCGACCCGGTGGCGGCGCGAGAGTGGCAGCAGTGAGCTGCGGGTGCCGTACACGTACGTCACGCCGGAGGACTGGCCGGCGATCGGCGGGCATCCGCTGGGGGTGTGGGTGGCCGATCAGCGCCGGTACTACGCGGCCGGGGTGCTGGAGGCCTCCCGTGTCGTCGAGCTGGAGGCGCTGGGGATGGTGTGGTCGGTGCAGGCGTCCGCGTGGGATGCCGGCCTTGCCGTGGCCCGCTCGTACGCGGCCGTCCACAGTCACTGCCTGCCTGCCGCCTCCGTGGTCTGGGACGACTTCCCGCTCGGGGTGTGGGCCAAAAATCAGCGGGCGGCGGCTCGTAGGGCGGCGGAGAACGCCGCACGGCGCGAGGCGGGGGAAGCGGGCGTCTCTGCCGCTGGTGAGCTGTCAGCGGCCCGTACGGAGGCCCTCGCGGACGTGGATCCGGGATGGTGCCCGGCGTGGGAGATCGGCTGGCAGCGCTGCTACCGGCTTGTCCTCGCCCACGTCCAGGCCGGCGGCACACTCCCGACCGGACCCGGGCAGCTACTCGTGCAGGGCGAGGACCTGGGCGTATGGATCGCCGGGCAGCGGACCGGGTGGGAACGGCTGATGCCCGCGCAGCAGTACCTCCTGGAGTCCATCGGAGTGCAGCCTCGTAGTGAGGGCGAGGTGGTCGCGAGTAGGCCGCGGTCGCAGGACGCCCGATGGACCGCCAACCTCGCCGCCGCCCGCCAGTTCCACGCCCGCGAAGGCCACCTGCGGCCGGCGCGCAAGCACGTCGAGATCGTGGACGGCGAGCCATTCAAACTCGGAGCGTTCCTCGACAACACCCGCCGCCGGGCAGGGAAGTTGAGCACGGAGCGCCGCGCGCAGCTGGCCGCGCTCGGTCTGGAATGGGCGGCGGGCTGACGGCTGTCCTGCCGGTGATTGAATCCGGAGCCATGGAGAGACTTGCGGGCGACTGGTGGGATTCTGGCTTGTGGTGGCAGTTCGCCATCACGAGTGCCGTGAGTGTGCTGGTCGGTGGGCTGGCGGTGTGGGCTACTTTGCGGTCCGCGAACCCCAAGCGGAAGATCAACTGGTGGGTGCGGTCCAACACCCCGTTGTTCGAGCGGCTGGCCGGCGACGGGGCCATGCTGACGGTCAGTCTGGGAACTGCGCGGCTGACGCACCCTCGCATCATTGAGCTTATTCTCAGCTGCTCGGGAGACCGGGACGTCACCGCGGAGATGTTCTACGAGAGAAAGCAGATCAAGTTCGACTTCGATCACGCGGTGGCAGCGGTTTTGGATGTATCAAGCGATCCTGCGGACGCCCTCCTGCCCGGGATCGACAAGTGGCAGGAGCTGATCCCGGGTACCGGGGGTATGCAGCGAGGCGGCCTGTTGGTCGAGCCGAGTCTCCTTCGCCGGGGGCAGACCGTCACGGTGACCGTACTCATCGATGGCGAGGAGAAGCCGGTGCGGTGTGTACAGTTCCCGCTCGTCGATGTAGAGCAGTCCAACGTGCGTCCCGGCTCCCCCTGACCGCAGGTGTCAGGCGGCCCGGCCGTTCCTCCTGGCGCGCGGGGGCCGGGGAAGAGGATGTTGTCCGCTGCCGAACGCGACGACGACGGCGACGCCCCCTGGCCACCCGGCATGCCGCGAGGGAGCCCCGGATCATCCAGCTCCAGGCCCAGGACGTATGTGAAGCCATCGAGGTGGCGGTGTCCCGGGCAGGCGCCGCGAGACGCCGGACTACGGGGCCGTCACGGCGAGGAGGGCCTTGCGTGCTTCCTCCGCGCGGGGTGAGCCAAGTGCGGTGTACAAGGACAGCGCCTGCCGGTAGTGATCGATCGCGTCGTCCCGGTTTCCCGTGTGTTGCCGGATGCGGGCCGAACCGATGTGGGCGCGGGCCTGTTCTTCCTGTTCCTCGATTCCGCGGGCCACTTCGAGCGCCGCTGTGTGGGCGTCCAGGGCCTCGGTGTGTCGGCCGGTGCCGTGCAGTGCCTCGCCCAGGCCGTTGAGGGCGCCGGCCTCTCCGTAGGCTTCGCCGGTGCGCCGGAAGTGGGCGAGGGCTTGGTGCTGGTGTTCGGCGGCTTCTTCGTATCTACCCTGGCGGCACCTCGCGTCGCCCAGGTTGGAGAGTGCGTGTGCCTCTCCGCCGGTGTGTCCGAGGCGCCGGAAGAGGGCGAGCGCCTGCTCGAAACGGCCGGCCGCGGCCGGGTGGTCACCCAGTCGCCTCAGGACGATGCCCAGGTTGCCGAGGGCACTGGCCTCGCCGAACGTGTGGCCCGTCTGCCGGTACAGGGCCAATGCCTGTTGGTAGCGCTGGATCGAGGCCTGGTAGTCCTCCAGCAGCTCCTGCACGATGCCGAGGTTGTTCAGCACGTCGGCCTCGCCGGGGGCGTCGCCGACCGCGCGGAACAGTTCGACCGCCTTCTCGTGCTGTTCGGCGGCTTCCCGGTAGCGGCCCTGCAGTTCGTGCAGTACGCCCATATTGGTGAGATGGCGGGCCTCGCCGGCCTCGTATCCGATCCGGCGGCTCAGCGACAGCGCGTCCGTGTGGTGGCGGCGGGCGCTGGCGTAGTCGCCGAGGCGTCGGTGGACGGCGCCGATGCAGGCGAGGACGTCGACCTCGCCGCGGGTGTCTGCCACCGCGCGGGCCGCGCGTAAGGCGTGGGTGTGCACGGTCAGTGCGTCGGCGAAGTGGCCCGAGCGCTCGTAGTGGCGGTGGAGCGTGGTGGCGATCCGTACGGTGTGGCGGGCCGGGCCGGGGTCCTCGGTCCGGGAGCACAGGGCGACGAGCGTGGGCTGGGTGGCGCGCAGCCATGCGCGGCACTCGTCGGCCGTACGCAGCGGCGGCAGGCCGGTGGGCGGTGCCGCGACCGCCGGACGTAGATGGCGTTCGGCGGGATACAGCACGTCCATGGCGGCCGCCGACGCCGCGAGGGAGTGGTCCAGGAGCCGGTTCAGGGCGGCGTCACGTTCCGTAGTCCGGTCGGGCCGGTTCGCGAGTCCGGCGGCGTAGGCACGCAGAAGGTCGTGCATGGTGTGGCGGCCCGGACCGCTGCGGTGGACCAGGTGTGCGCGGGACAGGACATCGAGGGACCGCCGTGTGTGTTCGACGCTCCCGCCCGCCAGGGCGGTGGCCTCGTAGACGTCCGCGTCGGGTCCCGGGTGCAGACCCAGGAGTCTGAACAGGCGTGCTTCCTGCTCGGGCAGGCGGTCGTAGGACCAGGAGAAGACCGCCCGCACGGCGCCCCGGGGGTCTCCGTCGGCCGAGTCCAGGAGGTCCAGACGTCTCTTGTGGTCCCGCAGTTCCTCCACGAGGTGGGGCAGAGGGTCCAGAGGGCGGGTCAGTACACGTTCGGCCGCTATCCGCAGAGCCAGCGGCAGTGCCCCGCACTGCTCGATTAGGGCGGTGGCTGCCGCGTGGTCCGCGTCGAGGCGCGGCCCGATCAGGGCGCGCAGCAGAGCGAGCGCCTCGTGCGGCGCCAGGACGTCGAGGACCACGCGGTGTGCTCCGTGCACCGATACCAGGGACGACAGCGCGTCACGGCTCGTGATCAGGACTTTGCAGGTCGGGCTGCCCGGCAGTAGCGGGCGTACCTGCGCTGTGGAGGCAGCATTGTCGAGGAGGACGAGGAGGCGCCGTCCGTCGACCGCTGTGCGGTAGCGGGCCGCGCGGTCTTCGAGCCGCGGCGGTATCTCCTGGCCAGGCACGCCCAGGGCGGTGAGAAAGCCGACGAGGGCCTGGGCCGCGGAGACCGGTTCGTCCGGGTCGTAGCCTCGCAGGTCGACGTAGAGCTGCCCGTCGGGGAACGCTTCCCTCGCCTGGTGTGCCCAGCGCACGGCCAGTGCGGTCTTGCCGACGCCCGCCGTGCCGGAGACGGCCGAGACGACCACGGCCGACCCACTCCCGCCCGTCTGCGGGCCGTCCGCGGGCACCAGCCACCGTGTGAGCTCGGCCAGCTGTTCCTCCCGACCACTGAAATCGCTGACCTTCATCGGGAGTTGGGCGGGAATCACGGCAGGGGCCGGGGTGGACGCGCGAGCTGTGACGGGGCCGGACCCCGCTGCCGACAACCTGTCCGGCCCGGTGGCGCGCAGCATGTCCTCGTAGACCGACCGCAGTTCACGGCCCGGCGACACACCCAGCTCGGTGTGGAGCCGTCGACGGATGCTCGTGTAGGTGTCCACCGCCTCGGCCGTCCTTCCGGCAGCGGCCAGGCTCCGGATCGTCTCTGCGGCGAGCGGCTCGCAGAGCGGCTGTTCCGCCAGCAAGGACTGCAGGACGGCGGGCGCCTGCCCGGGCTCGCCCTGCCGCAGCAGGGCGCGGGACCAGGCCAGGGCCGCCTCCACCCGCTCCTGCGTCCATGCGGTGCGGGTACGGTCCACCCACTCCCCCGGCAGCCCG
Organism: Streptomyces sp. NPDC005492; assembly: GCF_040605995.1. Classification (NCBI taxonomy): domain Bacteria; kingdom Bacillati; phylum Actinomycetota; class Actinomycetes; order Kitasatosporales; family Streptomycetaceae; genus Streptomyces; species Streptomyces sp. NPDC005492. The sequence goes on along the minus strand of NZ_JBEXDX010000061.1, from coordinate 26,461 downwards.
TCCAGCGGCGTGCCGCGCCATAACCGCAGGGCTTCTTCCAGGACTTGCGCGCGGCGGGCGTCGGACAGGTGGCCCTCCCCCGCCCGCTTGACGAGCGAGCGGAAACGGAGCAGGTCGATGGCGTCCTCGTCGGCCTCCAGGACGTATCCGCCGCAGCTCCGGCGGATGCCGAGCGGCGGGGCGGGTGTCTGCGGCCCGGCCCCGTCCCGCGTGGGTGTCGCGCCGTCGAGGAGTCGCCGGAGGCGGCTGATGTGCGCGTACAGGATCGACCGGGCTCCCTGGGGTGCGGCGGTGTCCCAGACACGGTCCATCAATGTGCTTAAGGGGACGGGCCGGCCGGTGTCTGCCGCCAGTGCCGTCAGGACCGCTCGGCGACGGGGCTGGCCGACGTCGACCACGCGCCCCGCGACACGCAGTTCCAGGGGTCCGAGGAGGTGAAGGGTCATCGTGCCTCACGCGGGACGGGCGGCAGGGGCGGCAGCTGGTGGCAGGGACTGCGTGCGCCGTGCAGCGGCCGGGGCTCCAGGCGGCCCTCCGTGGTTCGCTCCGGGGCCGCCGCAGGGCAACCATCGCAAGATTTTCGCAAGATTCACAGTAGATCCTCAGGTCATCTGCCGTCAGGCGGACCGCGACGGACGCCGCGTGCTGTGGGGCACACCCGCGGCGGCATCCGTGGACCCTCGGCGCAACACGATGAAGAGAGATGAAGAGAATGGATCTGTGCATGCGCACGATGACGTCCCGAGTGAAGAACCGGACGGCCCTGGCCGCCGTCACCGCTGCCCTCATGGCGTCCGCAGTGGTCGTCGGGGGCGCCACGGCCGCCTCCGCGGACGGGTGCGTCGGCCCCTTGTGCGGCGCGGTCAAGAACCGGACCGGCGAGACGATGCACTACACGACGAGCCTCGGCGAGGGCCCGCACTACTGCGACGTGTGGAACTGGGGCGGGGGCACCGGGAGCGAGTTCAAGCACGCCAAGTGCCGGCAGCTGACGTTCGGCAACGGAACGCGGGGCGGCAACGGGACCGGCGTCGATGTCGACGCCTTCACCTTCGCCACGCACGGCTACCACGAGCGGTTCTCGCGGGTCGGCACGTGGCACTGGCGGGCAAAGGGCGTCTGGACGAAGATCCGCACCGGTGAGATCGCCGACTGCGGCATCGGCGCCAGCAACCAGGTCTGGTGCACCGTCCTCGTCCAGGCCTAAAGACACCTGCTCCTTGGATCCGGGGTCTGAAACCGGTGGGGCCCGGTTGCCGCGGCGCGCGGGCTCGGCTTCGCCGGTACGGCGGTGGACCACCACGGTGATCATGACTGGGGGAGCTTCTCGGAGTCGCGGGAGGGACGGGTGATGCGTGAACGCGCCGGAGGTGCGCTCGATGTACGCGTTCCCGCCGGTGCAGTGAGCTCATGGATGGGCGGCTGCCTCGGCCGGCACCGTCCCTTCCCCCGGCCGACCCGGCATTGTCCGGGCTCTGCGTGAGCGGGACTTCACCGCGGTGTCCGCGATGGCCCACGCCATGGGGATCTCCTTCAACCGGATCGCCGAAGCGTGCGCGCTCAAAGCCGAGCGGGTCAGCCAGATCGCCCGGGGCATCACATCTGTCACCCCCCTCACGGCGCATTCCCGGTGCCCTACTGGGGCTTGCTGCACAACCCTGGGAGGACGCCGCCGTTCTCAGCACGGAGTCCGACCATGGAGAAGATGATCCGATGAAGCGCCGCAACCTGCTGTGGCGCGTTGGCCACCGGCCTCACCGCTCCGGCGCTCGCCGCGCTCTCCGCCGCCCGGACCGACGTCGACCAGAGCCTCTCCCCCGGCACTCCCCAGGATCTGGCCGGCCTGGAGGCCGCAGCCGAGAGCTACGGATACGGCTACCACGGACAGGCACCTACCCGTGTACTGGCCGACCTGGTCACCGACTTCGTGACGCTGCGCCCGCTGCTCACCGTTCCGCAGCCCGCCCCCATCCGGACCAGGTTGTGCTGGACGGCCGGGCAGATGGCCGGGATGACCGCGATCGTCCTGCACGACCTGGGCAGCCGCCGCGAATCCCGTGCCTGGTTCGCGACCTCCGCCCGGGCCGCCGCCGAATCCGACGACGACCAGCTGCACGCGTGGGTCCTGAGCCGGAAGGCGATGGTGCCGCTCAACTACGGCGCCCCGAGGGCAGCCGCCGAACTCGCCGGCCGAGCTCGGCGGGCCGCCGGCACCCGGCCGACCGCCGCCGCGGTGCCGGCGCCGCCGTCGCCGCCCGCGCCTACGCTCTCAACCACCAGAGCGAGCAGGCCCGCGCCGCACTCACGGCCGCCGACGCCCTCATGAACCGGCTCCCCGAACCCGAGCGGTCGGACACCTGGCTGCCGTACGACGAGCAGAAGCACCACGTCCACCTCAGCCACGCGCTGACCACCCTCGTGGACACCCGCCGCGCGCGGGGCCCGGACTTGGCGCGGACCCGGTCGGCTGCCTACGGTTCCGCCTGGTCATCGGCGGTCGCGGACTCGGTCACGGAGCGTGTCTTGGCCAGGCCGATGTAGCGGGTCCGTCGTACTCAGTGGCGGGTCTGTAAAGCGAGCGGTGCGAGAGCGGTCCGGGTCCGGTAGCGGGGTGCGGTCGATGAAGCCCGTGGGGCGCAACGTGTTCAGCACGGGGCCAGAAACCCTGTTCAACGGCCCGTCCGCTACTCGGGCGCGCTGAAAGGGCGCTGGCTGTCGGCTACGGACGGCTGGAGCGCCGGTCCAACGGCACGGAGAAAGTGCAGGTCACACGACTGGCCCCCTGCTGTGGCGCGGACGGTCTCGCACATCGAGTGTGGTCTGAGCGGGGCCACGACGCCCCGGCCGAGCGGAGAGAACGGATCCTCATGCCCGTCACCGTGAAAGACCTCCGGGTACCCCACAAGTCCACCGTCCCCGCGAATAAGGACGAGGACGTCGAACTCTTCGTGCGCGAGCGCGACGGCACGCCCCCCGGCCACCTCGACGAGCGCACGGCCGTCCTGATGCTCCACGGCCGGAGCGTTCCGGTGCTCGCGGGCTTTGATCTCGAGTACAAGTCGTACAGCTGGGCCGATGCGCTGGCGAAGGACGGTTACGACGTCTTCATGATGGACCTCCAGGGCTCGGGGCTGTCGCCGCGGCCGAAGATGGACGACCCGCGCAACGTCAGCCCCGCCCAGCAGTACCTTCTGAAGCCGAGACCTCCAAGTTTCACGCCGGGCCCGCCGAACTATCCGTTCCAGCTGACCAACTCCAACAGCGACCGGGACGAACTGAACACCGTCGTGGAGTGGATCATCCGCGAGCGCGGGGTGAAGAAGGTCGCCTTCATCGGCTGGTCCGCGGCCGCGTTCACGATGGGGCCCTACGCGGTCAAGAACCCGGACAAGGTGTCGAGCCTGTTCCTGCTGGCGCCGATCTTCCCGCCCGAGGGCACGTCGAACGCCCCCGACCCGCTGCCGCAGCCCGGCTTCCCGACGTTCCTGAGCACGAAAGACGGAACCTGGAACGGGTGGAGCAACGAGGTGCACTGCGACGGGCAGCGCGAAGACGAGATGCGCGACAAGGTGTGGGACGCGATCATGAAAAGCGATCCGGTGGGCAGCATGTGGGGGCCGGTCGGTGAAGGGCGCAATCGCATCAGAAACTTCGTCCGGTGGGGCTGGAACAAGACCACCGCGGCGCAGGGCGCCGTCCTCGGCGCCAGCGTGCCGGTCCTCATCGCGTACGGGGAGTTCGACAGGCAGGCGAACACGTCGAGCGAAGATCCGGAATTCAACTTCTCGGTCCCCGCGCTCTACAACTCCATCGCCGGTGACCACAAGCTGATGGTCAAGCTGGACTGCGCCGGCCATTCGGTGGTGTGGGAGATGCAGCACAAGAACGTGCACAACCTCTCGGAGCACTGGCTCAAGCACCTGAAAGTCGACGGCAAGACCCAGGGCATCTTCAACATGAACACCAACGGCGACATCAGCCCGGCTCCGTAGAACAGCCGAGCCCCCGACCGCGAACCGTGGGGCCCAGGACACGGGCCCGTCGCCGGCCGGCCGGGGCCGGCCCTGCTCGGAACATCATCTGATCACTGACGGGCCACGGCACCGCGCTCGCAGTCCTGCTGACAGTCGGAAACCGCAACGACGTCACCCGGCTCCTGCCGCTGCTCGACGCGATCCCGCCGGTCCGCGGCCGGGTCGGGCGTCCCCCGCCGCAAACCTGACTCGCTCTTCGCCGACCGCGGCTACGACCATGACGTCTATACGGTGGGGGTGTGACGGAGCAGAGCATCTACGGGCATCTTCGTGAGTTCCGTGAGGCTTTCGACAAGCCTGAGACGCTGGCCTGGCCGGAGATCAGTCATGGCCAGCTGCTGATGATGATGAGTCCGAGGAAGCAGCATCAGCTCGTTGCCCACCGCCTGCGTACCCAGCTGGAGCCTCAACTGGGTACGGACTTGGTCCTCATGCCCGGAACCGACCTGGAGGATGCAGCATTGGGCATCCTGCGGGTCCCCGACCTCGTCGTGATCGATGAGGAAGAGGCCACGGCCGACAGCGATGCCATCGACCCGCGCCGCTGCCACTTGGTGATCGAGATCGTTTCCCGGGCCAACCCGGGCAATGACTACGAGGGCAAGCTGCGCGACTATCCGGCCATGGGGGTGCCGCACTATTTGATTGTCGACCCCCGGGACGGGACGGCTGTCCATCACTGGGCGCCTGCACGCCGCACCGGCGAACCTACGTACGACAACAGGCAGCACTACACCTTCGGAGACACCGTCACCGTCGCCGGCTGGAAGATCGACACCACTGCTCTGCCCCGCTACAGCGCGGGCGCCGGACGGTGAACGACACCGCCGGCCTGGTGCGGTCCTGGCGCCGGCAGCGGGGCATGTCCCAGACACGCCTGGCCGAACTCGCCGGGACCGGGCAGGCCGCGATCTCACGCATCGAATCCGGGCGGGACCTGCCCACCCTGGCACTCCTGGGCCGCATCGCCTCGGCACTGGACTGCCGGCTGACGGTCACCTTCACGCCCGGTTCAGGGCAGGCCCTGCCCTCATCCTGACCAGATGATCAAAAGGGAAAACGATCGCGGACACGGGACTCGCCGCCCTCAGGCGCATGGAGTGCTGTACTCACGACGGTAGACCTCTGAGGAGATCCGCGATGGCCCTCCGCAACCGATCCCCAAGATCGGTGCCAGAGCCTCATTTTCGTGAATGAAGCCATGGACGGGGACGCGTGACGGCTGCATGTCGCGGAACCTGGTCCGTCGTAGCCGGCGTCGCTTGTGCGGAGGCACCGGCCTATCCCCGCACGTTTCCTCGGACCACTCCCCGCCGGGGATCACCGGCGGGGATTCCCGTGCCGCGTGCGAGGGTCCACTGCAGATCTCCCGAGTCCGGGCAGGCCTGCCATGACCCCAGCAGTCCTGTTGCCGCCAACTGGTCAAGCGTGCCGGTCAGTTCCGCGGGGTGGGCACCGCAGGCGTGCGCCATCCGGTCCAGTTCGCCCAGACCACTGCCGGATTCGGGGTCCGTGTGTGCGGCTAGGTAGACGCCTGCCAGTCGGGGCAACGGTTCGATTGCCCCGACTGCAGAGGAGGATCCGACGCGCAGTGCCCAGTCCGCGGCACGTCGTCGGTCGGGGCCGGCTGGGGCTTGGCTGAGCAGCGTGACGTCGAGTAGTTGGGCGGTGATCTCGTTGGTTGCGTTCCCGGGGGCTGGACGCAGCCAACGCGCGTGCTCCAACTCGCGCCACGGACCCGAGGTGGCGTTGAGGCGGAGGCTGCGCAACACGCCTTTGGGCAGGTGGACTTGCATTCTGGTGTTCATACGGAATGCGCACTGCAGCGCCAGCAGGTGCGCGGAGGGCGAGGTGTCCCCCGGGAGCGCGGTGGCGAGGTAGCTGAGCATTTCGTGGACCCGGACTCGTCCATCCGGGCCCTTGGGGCGGCGTCTGCCACGTCGCCGAGCGGTTGCCGGCTGCTGGGGTGCGCGGGTGAGGGCGGTGTCGGGTACGACGGCGGCCTGTGCTGTCGCTGCGGCGCAGGCCGTGCAGGCGTCGACGAGTCGCCATAGCCGTCCGCCGTGTTCGCATGCGAGGAGGAGGCGGATGGGGCCGGCGCAGCCGCGGTGGCGGGGGTGCCAGCGGCAGCCGCGTTCGTGGCATTGGCAGATCCGCAGGTGCGGGGGGCGGAGGTCGCCGCGTGCGTGTCGTGCGAGGTGGGCGAGGGCGGCTGAGCGGGCGGAGGTTGCGGTGATGGGTGTGGTGCCGTGGGGGCAGTGCTGGCATGCGAGGACGAGCCCGCTGGAGTGTGGGCGCAGTTCTACGGTCCAGGCGCGTGGTGTCGCCGGGCATGCTGTGCGCTGCCTCATGGGCGCGTGTTCCTCCGGTTGTTTCCGTGCTGGTCTGGTCCTTGGTGGTGGGGGCGACCGCCCACCGTAGTGCAGACCTCTGCCCTCTGATGGCTGCTGTCACCTGGGAAAATAGGGCAGAGGTCTGCACTGACAGGGCAGGGGTCTGCACCGTCGGATGGACGGGTGACGATCTTGCCGCCCGATCCGGACCTCGACGCGCTGCGGTTGGAACTCGCGCGCCTGCGGGCCGCGCGTGGGTGGACCTACGACGAGCTCGCCGCCCGCAGCGGCCTGGCCAGACGCACCGTCATCGAGATCGAGCAGGGCCGCACCATCGGCACCCTGAAGACCTGGCACGCCCTCGCCCACGCCCTGGACACCCCGCTCGACGAGCTCTTCAGCACCCTGTGCCGCAGACACGACCTGCCGGGGTCCGGCGGAGACTGACACCCCGCCCGAGGGGCCGCCGCGGATCACCCGAACCGGCGAGACCGCATCGAACACGCGATCGCCCATTCGCGCTCCCGTTCCACCGCATGCGGCCAAGCGGGGGATCCGGCGGCAGCGCCGCCCCGGATGCGGCGTGTTGGCTGGCAGGTTCACGCGCATGCGCTCCACACCTCCCGCCTCCCGCCACTGGGACGGCAGCCCGGTCCTCGCCCACCGCGCGCGCCGTTCCCTGCAGGTCACCCCCGACGGCGTCAGCCGGCTGCTGCGCTGCGGCCAAGGCGACCGATGCCGCGAGTGCGGCAACCGGGTCGAGTGGTACCACCGCAGCAACCGCCGGCCGGTACGCCTCCATCCGCACGAACTGCCGGCCGCCCGGGTGCCTGCCGGGTGCCGCTGGCATGTCAGCTCCGGTGTCGCCTACCCGGCCGGAGACGGCAGCAGCTGGTGCCGTCTGCCACACGCCGTCGTCTGTCCCGTCCGGGAGATCCCTCTGGCTTGTCCCGAACTGGCCGGGCTGCGCCGGTCTCTGGCCGTGAACACCCGCCGCCTGATCGACGCCGGCTCCTTCACCCCTCCCCCAGCCTCGCCGGACGCACCGGCATCCCGGGGAGAGGGTGCAGCGGTCTGCCGCCCAGCCCGCCCCGTCGTGCAGCTGCTGTACGTCCGCTACCTCGCGGCCTGTGCGGTGGACGAGATCCAGTGCGTCGCCCAGACCCGGCGCCGCCACCGCTGCACCAGCCCGCTGCTCTCCCCCGGCGCCCCGGCCGGCACCTGGAGATTGATGCCGGCCACCGCGACGAACGGTCAGCTGGCCCTGCCTTCAGCGGTCATGGCGGTCTACGACCTCAGCGGCGTCCCGTACGCCGAGCAGCTGCGCTGGCGCGCCCAGCGCTGCCTACAGCACGCAGCCTCGCCCACGGCCGCCGACCTGGCGGTGGCCGACTGGGAGCCCTTCGACCCGCTGCGCCACCACGAGCACATCCGCACCCGCCTGCCCGGCCGCGCCCGCCGCCCCGGTCCCGCCCGCTGTACGCAGGAGGCGGACCGCCCATGACACGGTGCCATGCCGTCGAGATCATCCCGACCAGGCCCGCCACCCACAGCGAACTCCGGCACGCGCGGCGCACCATCGGGCTGGCCGCGAACGCGGACCGCACCCGGCTGCTGGCCGTTCAGCAGGCACATAGTCCGGGCGCCGCCCTGCACGTGCTGCGGCTCCGACTGGGCACACGGTTGCCGGCCGACGTCCTGACCACGCACTATCCGGACCGGCGCGGCGAGGGAGAGCGCGCCTGGAGGCTGGAGGGGCGGCTGGACGGCGTGCTCGCCCATCACCCGCCCGATCCGCATCGGCGATCACGAGATCAGCCCCAGGTCGTTCTCCCACACCCTGCTGCGCACCGTGACCCGCTACTGCTACTCCGCCGACCGCGCCCTGGCCCGCCACCACTTACCATCCCCGCGCGGCCTGAACACCACCGACGAGCACACCCAACTCACCGACCAGGTCCTGCCGTTCGCCCTCAAGGCCTGGACCGACCTGCACAACCCCGAGCAGGGCGCAGTCCGCTTCGAACACGACCACTACCTGAAAATGCGGGCCCTGGCCTTCCCTCATAATGAGTTCGGGTACAAGCGCTCAATTAGGTCCTCAAAATTTTCGGCGACCTGCACCCACGACGAGGCCCTCATGTATATCACTCGTGGAGAGGTAAGCGATTTACGATAGTCCAGGACGATGGGCATTTCGGGTCCGAGGTCTGCGATTACCATCGATCGTTCAGCCGCGATTCCCAGATTCCCTTCTATATCAGGATTCCCGGGCCACGCGTTTTCCGGATACGCCCGCCATGCTTGATTCTCCCGGATGAGCATGCCCTCTCCGTAGAACTGCGGCTGCACCGGTTCCTCCGCGAAGACCTCGAGGAGGACATCATCACTCGGAGGTACCCACTTCCCCGCCCTGATCAGTTGAATCAACCGGGCGGGGATAGGCAGTTCACCGATCAGTACACTGCTGTCCACGCTCACCCTCTTGCAGTCATTCCGGTAATTTCCTCCAACAGGTCGAGTATCGCCTGGCGATACTCGGCAGGCGCCTCCAGGTCTCCGAAGTTCATACCGTTGACTCCCAAGGATCGCCAGGTCACCTTAAGCCCGTCTTCTGTGATAATCGCGGTGAAGGCAACGGTGTCCTCGGCCCTTCCGAAACTCTCACGATTAATTATTGCGTGCCCGCCGTTACGAGGAACCAGCGTACCTGGATAATCGCCGCTCAGTCGGCCCTCAAGCTCGCCGGTTGACAGACTGTATACACCACTGAAGGCCTCCCCCAGTTCCCTGGCATTCACCGATGCGATGTTCTGCTCCAGGCTCTGCGACGTGCTGATGATGCGATTCCCCGCAGGCATGGCCCCGTCGACCACGGCGCGCGGTTCGCCCAGTCCGCCGCGGCCGAGTCCGCTGAACGCGCCGCCCAGTGCTCCGAGCAACAGGTCGCCGGGAGTGGTGGGTTCGCACAGGGCATTGTCGAAGGCCCAGGTGTAGGCCGCGCCCACGCCGGCGTTGACGGTGGCCGAGGTCACCGTGGCCGCTGTGCTGCCCTCTTCCAGGCCCAGGAGGTCTACGGCGCCCGCGCCCGCTGCGGGCATGAGGAGTCCGGCGCCGAAGCCGTACAGTGCGCCCTTGCCGGCGGATGTGCCGAGACCGCTCCAGCTGAAGTCGTGGGGGTGGCTGACGGCGTAGCTGATCCCGCCGAAGACTCCGCCGACGATGCCGCCGATCGCCGCACTCACGCATTCGGGGCAGGCGCCGGACGGGTCGGTGAGGGTGGTCGGGTCGTCGTCGGTGTAGGCGTAGGACGACGTGTAGGGCTCGGTGAGGGAGCTGCCCGCAGGGTCGGTGCTGGTGAAGCGGCCGGTGCCGGGGTCGTAGGTGCGGGCGCGCAGTTGGTAGCCGAGAGCGGTGCCCGCGGGGTCCTGGTACTGGCCGGTGTAGGCGAACGGGTTGGCCGGTGCGCCGGTGACCAGAGCGGTGGTCGTCGTGTTGCCGTACGCGTCGTAGCCGTACTTCTCCTGGTCGACTCCGGTCGAGCTGGTGAGGTCAGTGATGGAGCCGGACAGGTCGTGGTGATCGTAGTAGGTGCCCGCGGTGGTGCGCAGTGTCTGGGGCTCGCCCAGGGGGTCGTAGCGGTAGTCGCCGATCAGGGTGCCGGAGCCGTTGGTCTCATCGGCGATCTGGGGCAGGGGGTTGTTGACGTCCCAATAGGTGGTGCGGGAGAGGGTGTTGTTGGTTTTGGTCGTGGTGCGGTTGCCAGCCGCGTCGTAGGTGTAGGCGTAGGCCGTGGAGCCCACGGTGGCGGTGGAGAGCTGGTTCGCGGCGTTGTACTTGAAGGTGTTGGCGCCCGAGGCGGTCTGGTTGCCGTCGGCGTCGTAGGTGTAGGCGGTCGTGGTCGAACCGGTGACGGCCTTGGTCAGTTCGTCGGCGGCGTCGTAGGTGTAGCTCGTGCTCGCGCTGCCGGTCGTCTTGGTGAGGCGGTTGCCGGCCTTGTCGTAGGTGTAGGCCGTCTTCGACGAACCGGTGGGGCATCCGGTGGAGCCGGAGGGGGCGGTGCACTCCGACAGCAGGCGGCCGTTGGTGTCGTAGCTGTAGCTGGTCGGCGGGGCCGTGGTGCCGGAGCGGGTGGATGTCAGCACCGAGGGCGAGCCGTTGGCGTCGCGGGTGGTCGACCAACTCGCCAGGGTGCTGGTGGAGTTGGCCGAGGCGATGGTCGCCAGTCGGCCCGCGCCGTCGTAGGTGCGGGTCTCCGTGTAGCCGTTGGTGGTCGGGAGCGTGGTGGTGGTGAGGTTCCCGGCGGCGTCGTAGGCGTACTTGGTGGTGGCCGAGTTGGCGGTCTGGGCGGTGGCCTCGTCGTCGGAGTTGTAGGTGAAGGTGGCCTGGTAGCCGTCCGGGTAGGTGCGCGCCGTCACGTCGTTGTCGGCGTCGTAGGTGTAGGTGAAGGGCGTGGTACTGCCGGGGGCGGAGAGGGTGAGCAGGCGGCCCGCGCCGTCGTAGGTGGCGGTGCGGCTGCCGGTGGCGTCGGTGATGCCGGTGTTCTGCCCGGCCGCGTCGTACGTGTAGGACGCGGCCGCCGTGCCGTCGCTGTAGGTCACGCCGGTCCGCCGGCCGCGGCCGTCGTACGCCGCGGTGACCGTCTGACCGCGGGCGTTGGTCGTCGTGGTCGGGTTGCCGTCGGCGTCATAGGCGTTGGAGACGGCGCGGCCGAGGGGGTCGGTGGTCTTGGTGAGGCGGTGGTCGGCGTCATAGGTGTACGCCGTCGCGTGACTGTTCGCGTCGGTGCGGCCGGTGACATCGCCGAAGGCGTCGTAGGTGTAGGCCGTCACGCCGGTGTCGGGTGCCGTGACGGAGGTGAGGTTGCCGGCGGCGTCGTAGGCGTAAGCGGTGGAGTTGCCACGGCCGTCGGTCGTGGAGGCGACGTTGCCGTCCGCATCGTAGGAGCGGTAGGTCGTGGCGCCGGTCGGGTCGGCGACAGTGAGCGGGTTGCCGGCCTTGTCGTAGCCGTAACTCCAGGTGTAGGCAGCCGCGTTGGCGCCGGAGACGTTGCCGCGCGGGTCGGTGGCGGTGATGCGGCGGCCGTCGTCGTCGACCGTGTAGCTGGTCTTCTCGCCCAGCGGTGAGGTGACGGAGGTCAGATCGTGGTCGGTGTCGTAGCCGTAGTTGGTGCTGTAGAAGCGTCCGTCGGTGACGGCTGTGACGCGGTTGGTCGTGTCGTAGGTCCAGCTGATGCTCTGGGACAGCGGGTTGGTCACCTTGGTGGTGTTGTCGTCGGCGTCGTAGGCATACGTCGTCGCCCTGCCGAGCGGGTCGGTGACCTTGACCGGCCGGTGGTCGGCGTCGTAGGCGGTGGCGGTGGTCGCACCGGTGGGGTCGGTGACGGTGAGCTGGTCGCCGGCGCTGTCGTAGCCGTAACTCCAGGTGTAGGCCGCCTTGTTGGCGCCGGAGAGGTTGCCGCGCGGGGTGGTCGTGCTCAGTAGCCGGCCGGCCTTGTCGTAGCCGTAACTCGTGGCCGCGCCCAGCGGATCGGTGACGGAGGTGACCAGGCCCGCAGTGTTGTAGGCGCGGGTGGTGCTCTTGCCGGCCGCGTCCTTCGTGGACGTCAGGCGGTCGGCGGCGTCGTAGGTGAACGTCGTGGTCGCGCCCAGCGGATCGGTCGTGGAGGTCGGGTTGTGCGCGGCGTCGTAGCCGTACGACGTCTTCTTGCCGCGCGGGTCGGTGACCGAGGTGACGTCGGCGGCGGCGTCGTAGGTGTAGGTGGTGGTGTTGCCGAGCGGGTCGACGCTGGTCAGGCGCCTGCCCGACGCGTCGTAGGTGTAGGTGGTCTTCTCGCTCAGCGGTGAGGTGACCGAGGTGAGGTTCCCGGCCGTGTCATAGCCGTACGACGTGGCCTTGCCGCGTGGTGTCGTCCGGGAGGAGAGGAGCCCGGCCGCCGTGTACGTCAGGTTGGTCACCCCGCCGGCCGGGTCCGTGATCGACGTCAGACGGCCGGTCGTGTCGTAGCCGTAGGTCGTCTTGTCCGAGCGGCCGTCGGTATAGGTGGCGACGTTGCCGGAGGTGTAGGTCCACCGCTCCGTCGCCGTGGGCGTGACATGGGTGAGCATGTGGCCCGTGGCGTCGTAGGTGTAGGTGGTGTGGTCGCCGAGCGGGTCGAGGACGGAGGTGCGGTTGCCATGGCCGTCGTAGCCGTAGTACGTCCGGTTGCCGAAGGGGTCGTAACGGGCCGTCAGGAGACCGCCCGCGTACAGGTCGCTCCACACGCCCCCGTCCGGGGCCGTGATGTCCGTCTCCCCGCTCCCGTACACGAACGACGTGACCGCACCGGTGGCGTCGGTCTGTGTGATGACGCGCCCGGAGGAGTCGTAGTCATCGCTCACCACGTCCTCGCCGCGTGCGTCGGTGATCTTCGAGAGCCGGCCGCCGGTGTCGTACGTGTAGGTGGTGGTGCCGCCGTCGAGTCCCGTGACCGTCGTCAACCGGCTCCCGGAGTAGGCGTAGTCGACGTGCCGGCCGTCCGCGAGGGTGACCCGGTTCAACGTGCTGCCGCTGTACGACAGGCTCGCCGCGCGGCCGGCCGCGTCCGTCACGGTTACCGGCTGGCCGCCGGAGTAGGAGAACGACAGGCCCTGCCCCGACCGGTCCTTCTCGCCGGTGAGTTGGCCCGCGGCGCTGAACGTCAGCACCTTGCCGTCCAGGGTGGTCAGCGTGTAGCCACCGCCTGAGACCGCCGCCAGGATCGACCGCCCGAGGACCGGCGTGGTGAAGGTGCCGGTCGAGGTCTTGGTGTAGGTGAAGGTGGCGCCGTTCTCGTCGCGGACCGTGACGTCACCGCTCGCGGCCACCGTCAGCGAGGCCTCCCAGGGCAGGGTCCAGCCGGCGCCCAGGGCCCCCGAAGTGGTGTCGTTCGAGGAGTAGTTGCGCGACAGCGTGAACGGCACTCCGGGCGCGGCCACGCTCGCGTCGGTGGCCACCTCGGAGAGGGCGCCGGTCGCCGAGTTCACCGGGTCGCAGTCCAGCGCCTGCGGCCGGGCCGCACCGGAGGCGGTGCCGCCGCAGCGACCGCCGTAGGTCTGGGCGGCCTGCAGAGAGGCGAAGTCGTAGGCGTTGACGGCGGTTGAGCCGGCGGTGCCGCCGGTGTCCGTCACCGTGCCGACCACCAACAGACTCGTGTAATTCGTCCCGTTCGCTACGCAGTTCTGCGGCACCGTGTACGTCGTGGACACCCGGGGCGCGGCCGGAGTCGGTCCACCGTTGCTGGTGTTGAGTCGCGTGAAGTAGGAGTGTGCGGTGACGACTTGGCCGTTGTCGATGGTGGTGTTCGCGACGCCGCATCCGGAGAGTTCCCAGGTGACGTGCACCGTGGCGGTGACATCCAGATAGGTGCCGCTCGTCGAGTCGTAGTCGTCGACCGAGTCCCAGATGTTCGCGGCCAGCGTCAGGGTCTCGCCGGGCACGACGACACCCATGTTGAACAAGCCGGGTGACACCTCGTTGTCCGACCAGGAGCGCGGATCGCCGCCCGACCCTGACATGACGACGTTGTCCGGGACACCCCAGACGCTGGTGTCGGCGGCAGCCGCGTCCGTGCGCACAGCGGCCGTTGCGGTGTGATCGTGTGCGGAGGCGGTCTTCCGCACTTTGCTGACGCTCTCGCGCAGCGCGGACGCGGTGGGCCGTGAACTGTGGGTGGGTACGACCGCCGACGCGGCACGCGTACCGCTCGCACGGTCCCGCGCGATTTCGGTGTGCCGCTGCGAAAGCGTCATCGTCTGCTGCGACTTGACGGGCGTCGGCTTCGCCCCGGCCGAGAATCCCCCGCCGGCGACGGGCGCGGCGGGCGCTGCGACCGCCGTGGCCGGGATCGCGGCGTTGAGACCCGCGAGCAGGGCGAGTACCACCCCGGCTCTGAGCGCTCTGAATCGGCGGATGTTCATGACACAGCCCCCTAGGCCCGAAACGACTTCGTGGCACCGCGACACTCAGCCGGTCATGAACATGCCGCACGACGCATGATTTCCCGCCGCGTCGAGGAGGAACAGCGTCCGTTTTCCGGATCCGCGCGGGCGCGATCTGATTCCGCCAGATGGGCGGGTGGTGTGGAAATCAGCGGTTTGCCACCCATGTTGTCTGTGTGCGGCCTGTGGCGGCAGGGGTCTTCTTTGCTCTGGGCTTACGGTCTTCGTCGGGCGTTGACCGTGGCATTCCGAAACGAGGGCCAACTCCGGCAACGCATGTGACTGTGCACACGACGCATCACCCCAACCCGCCCGGGCGAATGTCCGAAAGCTGCATCCTGCACGGAACCTGGGGTGGTGCGGTCTGAAACCAGCGAACCAGCCCCCGGCAGGGCGACATCTACCGCACCCGCCACGCCTGCGACCCGCGCAGCGACGACCTGACCGGCTTCTGACAGCCGGCACGCTGCCGTTGCGGCGCATGTGCCCCCGGGCTGGCAGTGCGATCGACGCGGCGGATGAGACGACGGCCGAGCTACCCATCTGCGATTGATGATGCGTCCGGCCTGATCGCCAGGACCATCACCGCCACGGCCCTCGCAGTGACGCCGATCGGCGCCGCGCCATTCCGGGCGCCGACGCCCGGCGAACAGCCCACCCCCTGCACAGTCACGCCGCGACATCCGCTGCAAGAACAGCGGCTCGTCCAGGCGGTCAGCCGGCGTCGCCTGGGAGGAGGCGGGCCAGGGTGCGCACCGCGCGGTACTGGAGTGCCCTGATGGCTGATTCATTCTTGCCCATCACGCGGGCGGTATCGGCGACGGACAGATCCTGCACGAAGCGGAGTGTCACGCACTCCTGCTGCTGTGGGTTGAGGCGCCGTATGGCGTCGAGCAGTGCGGCGTTGGAGAGGGCCTCCAGGACGGAGTCCTCGGGTGAGCGCTCGACCTCGCCGGTGTCGAACAGCTCGCCAGTGGTGACCTCAAGGCGGAAGCGGCTGGACTTGAAGTGGTCGGCCACGAGGTTGCGGGCGATGGTGACCAGCCAGGCGCCGAAATCGCGGCCCTGCCAAGTGAAGGTACCGATGCGGCGCAGGGCGCGCAGGAACGTCTCGCTGGTGAGGTCTTCGGCAGTGGTTTTGCCGCCGACCCGATAGTAGATGTACCGGTACACAGTGTCGCTGTACTGGTCGTAGAGCCGACCGAAGGCGTCGGCCTCTCCGGCCTGGGCACGCTCCACGAGAGCCGCCACCCGGTCACTGCCGCGCTCCGCGGCCAGGGGCGAGAGGCGGACATCTGCCAGGACGATGGTACGCGGCTGGCCGGTACCGGCAGTCGCTTCCCGCATGCATACCGGGCGGCGGGCGAGTTCGTCTTCAGCGGCGTCAACTGCCGCGTGGCCGGTTGCCCGTTCGCCCGGCACGGCGGAGGCGGCGGCGTGGGTGTCCGGCTGGGGTGCGGCCGGGTGGATGCGGGCCAGGAGCTGCTGCAGGCGTTCGGTAGTTGCCTCCTCGTCGGCCCACATCTGTGCCAGGGCGTGGCGCGTCTGCTCCAGTCGCTCTGCGACACTCATGTGCATCCCCCTTCCTCTTCCTCTTGGGCATAGATCTGGGCGAGGCGGGACAGCGCGCGGGATACATGGGACCGCGCCGAGCTGGGTCTCACGCCCATGACGTCGGCGACGTGCTCGTAGGGCAGGTCGAACAGGCAGCGCAGTACCAGGGCTTCACGTTGCTGCGGCGGTAACACGCGCAGGCTGCGCAGGAGGTCGAGTCGCGCGTCGCAGGAGAGGGTGGCGTCGTCCTGCAAGAGCCGGTCGAGATCGGCCGGATCGGTCGGCTCGCCCAGCCGTAGGTGTTCCATGTGGATCTTGGCGTGCCGTTGCGCGGCCACTGTGAACAGCCATGCCTGCGGCTTCGGGTGGTGTTTGAGGCGCTTCCAGGAACGCAGTGCCTCCTCCATCGTCGACTGGGCAGCGTCCTCCAGTACACCGTCGCGGGCGCCGCGGGCGAAGAGATAGCGGCGCACGCGCGGCTCGTGGTCCAAGAAGAACTCCTCGTACCCGGTCTGCGGTGGACGGGATGGCGCGCCGGTCATGGGGTGCCGCACCGGTCGGGCGCTGGCGGGTGCGGCTGTGTGCGGACTTCCATACTGCGGCGGCCGCCCGGCTCCTGCCGCACAACGAGCCTGCTGCCGGGCGGGAGGCACTCCACCAAGGCAATGAGTCCGGCATGCCGTTCCCGCTCGGTACGCACCGCTTCACGGGAGCGGATCGCTTCCTTGAGGAGCGTCCACGCATGCCCTCCCCTGTACCGGGCTGCCAGAGCTGCGGCCGCGGCAGCAAGTAGTGATGCCACGTCAGTCAGTGTTCCCACGCCGTCTCCATCCGCCGGTTCCGGCATCCGCCTGCGAGCGGTCTCATCACAGGAAAGGCGGCAGCCGGTCAAAACGCTGCACCGGTCGCGGTGTTGATGGCCCCCTCATCCAGACGTCCGGACCAACGGGCCTGCTCAGCATGCTGGTTGGGCGGGCTGGGCGGTGTTCGGCGTCCCAGCCGCCGGGCTGGGAGACCACCCGTAGCCAGCGGCGGGGCATCTGGCTCCTCTGCCAACGCAGGTGACCCGTACGCCGGGACGCAATACCGGGACGGATCGGTTCAGTCTGTGTGGCGTTGGGTGGGGTCGAGGCGGCTGAGGACGGCGCGCACAAGGTCCCGGCTGTAGGGAACAAGCGGTGCGGGCGGGTCCGTGAGGCCAGGTCCCTTCGGGCCTGAGTCACCGTGCGCTTCCCGGAGCAGGTAGGTGATTTTGGCCCACTGACGGAAGTTGCCGTGGCAGGCGACATCGTCGATCCAGAGCAGTTCGTCGGTGGGTACGTCCGCCCAGATCGGGTGGTACTGGGGGATGACGGTGAGGACTTCGGCGGGGGTGAGGGGTTTGTAGCGCTGCCAGATGAGGATGCGGGAGTCGAGCGCGGGCCGGTTCTTGATCTTCTGGTAGCAGGTCTCGGCGCCGACGAGGACGACGGCGAGACGGGTGTCCTCGTCGTCCCAGAGTTCGCGGATGAATTCGAAGGCGCGGGTGTCGAGCCACTGCGCTTCGTCGACGACCAGGACGCGCGGGGTGTCGGACAGTGCTTCTTTGAGCATGGCTTCGCAGCGGGTGCTGTTGAGGGGGGCCTCGCCGGGCAGGTCGAGCTTTTTGTACAGGGCGGCGCGCAGGGCCTGGATTTTGGCGGAGCCGACTTTGATGCGCAGGGTGGTGTGGGGGGCGAGTTCGTCGAGGTGGAGGTTGACGGCGAAGGTCTTGCCCAGGCCGACGCCGCCGTGGACACACATGATGGCGCCTTTGCCGGCGTCGGCTTTGAGGGTGGTGACGAGGTTGGCGTAGGTCTCTGCGCTGGCGCTGGTCAGCATGGCGCGGGCGCCCGGCAGTCCCATGTAGTGGTAGCCGGAGCCGGTGGCCGGCTGGTCGCCGGGCGTGAAGGTCATGGAGTGTCCTGGGGTTTGGGGGCGGGCAGGGGCTGGGTCCAGCGGGTGGAGGCGGGCTGGGGGCGGTTGAGGAGGTCGGGCCGGGCCTCGGCGTGCAGGTCCCGCTCCGGTGTCTGCAACTCGCGCAGTTGAGCGGTTGCCTGGCTGGCGGTGAGCCGGTTGAGCGGCTCCAGCGCGGTGGCGCGGCTCGTGGCGGCGAAGCGGGGCTTGGCGTTCTTGCGGGCCCGGCGGGCCTTGGCGGCGTAGCGGTCGGCTTCGCGCTGGCGGGCGTTGCGCAGTGCGCGTGCTTGGCGGGGGCTCATCTCGTCGCTGCGGAAGGCGGGTCCGCGGTAGGTGAGGGTGTCGGCGTCGTAGAGCTCGACGCGGTGGTAGTGGTGGGGTTCGTGGCGCAGGCGGACCATCTCCCCTGCGCTGCCGTGGCCCTGCATCCATGTGCCGACGTAGTAGGCGCTCTTCCAGCGGACGCCCTTGCTGGTGATCTTCAGAGGCGGGCCGCCGTCGTTGAGGGTGTAGGTGTGCAGGTCGTGCGCGTCGAGGGTGTCGATGGGGGTCAGGTCGGCGCGCCAGGCCTGGGCAGGGGTGCGCCGGTAGAGGCGGGCGATGGTGTGGTCGTTGTTCCACCAGTCCACCCAGTCCAGGACGACGGTGACGAAGGTTTCGTAGTCGAGGAGTTCGTTAAGGGCCCACAGGGGCTGGCCGCGGCGGTCGCGGCGGCTTCGGGGGGTGTGGGCGTAGCCTGGCAGGCCCTTGAACAGCATGTGCTTGACGGCGCCGTTGATGGCTTCGACGGTGCCTTTGAGGTGGGGGCTGTAGGGCGGCAGGACGATGAGTTCGGTGCCGAACTTGTTGAACGCCTCGGCCACGCACTTGCCGAGGAAGTCGCGGCCTCGGTCGGTGCGGATCTTGCGGGGGATGCCGCCGAAGGGCCGGTGGTGATCAGTGCAGAGGATGGCGTCGCGGGCGGCGGCCAGGATGGCGTCCTGGCTGGGCTGGTGAGGGGTGATGGCCAGGCCGCAGATGACGGCGGTGGCGTGGTCGATGAACCAGGTGATCCAGGGTTTGCAGCGGCGGCCGTCGACGTTGACGAAGACGCTGGCTTCGACGTGGTCGGTCTCCCAGACGTCGTTGCGGTTGCCGTGCGGGCGCAGGGCGTGGACGTCGTGTCGGCGGCGGGCTGCTTCTCCGCCCTTGAGGGCGGCACGCTGGCCGGGGGTGAGTTCCCGGTCTACGGCGCGGTAGAAGGTTGCCTGGGACACGCAGGGAGGGCTGCCGAAGATGCCGTCGGTGACGAGTTCGCGGTAGGTGGCTGCCGCGTTGCCGTTCCATCGGGCCAGGGCTTCGTGCATGGCCGGGGTGAGGGTGAAGTGGCGGCGGCCTTGGGGGGTGTAAGTGCCGTGGTGGGCGTCGGCGTTGTCCATCCAGCGGCGCACCGTGCGCCAGTGGACGGTGAAGGCGGCGGCGACGGTGCGCACATCGTGGTGGGTCAGACGCTCGCCGTCGCGCAGGTGCAGTAGGCGGCGTACGGCGGCGTTGCGTAGGGAGGTGGTGTCGTAGGGGCCGTCGGGTGGTGGTGTGGCGGGCACGGGTGGGTGCTTTCTCGTCATCGGGTGCCGGTTCGCACGGCGGCGCCGGAGCGGGTTAGGCGGGGGCCAGGGAGAGCAGGCCTGCGCCGTAGGGCTTGCCGCGGCCGATGCCGGCGAGCAGGGCTTGGCGTAGCAGGTCGGGGTCGGTGACGGTTGCCAGCCCGTCGAACCGGGTCAGCGGGTGGCGGAAGACGTCTGGTTGTTTGTCGCTGCCGGGCTCGGGCCGGCGGATGGTGGGACGGCGGCTGCGCGGCTGCGGGGTGATGTCGGTGCTGTGGAGGCCGAGACCGGCTTGGGCTGCTTTGTTCTGCCACCAGGCGATGGCGTCCGTACCGGTGAGGGGTTGTTCCCGGTGGCGGTCTTTGGTGGCGAAGGCCCGGCCGGTGCCCGGGACCTTGCGGCGGACGAGGGGGCTGGCGGTGATGCGGTAGCGCACGCGTCGGCCGGGAGTCAGCGCGTGGAACATGGCGGTGAGGTCGCGGGTTTCGGCAGTGCCGTAACTGCGGGGCAGGCGGGTGAGATCGGGCGTCTGGTGGGCTTGGACCAGCAGAGTGGGCGGGGTGGGGCCGGCGGCGTCTTCCAGACGGAAGAGCAGTCCGGCCTGCTGGCGCGGGTGCTCGCCGAGGTTGTCGGGGGCCAGGGACATGACGGTCTTGTGCAGGCGGTCGGGGTGGGCCAGGTCGCGGCGTACGTCGGCGCTGCGGAGGTTGAGACGGATCCGGATCAGCGTCGCGGTCGCGGTGGGGGCGGCGGGTGCGGGATTCATGGCGTGGTGTCCTGCTGGATGTAGGCGGTGAGGGCGTCGAGCGGGGGCCGGGCGGCGTAGAGGGCGGCGGGCAGTGGTTCGGTGGTGCGCCAGATGCGGCGGGTGTGGTGGAAGCGCCGGGTGGGGGTGAAGTCGACGGGTACGTCGGCGAGTTCGCGGTCCGCGTTGGCCGCGGGGACGTGCGCGGGCGGGTGCTCCCAGACGAAGTCGACCGGCACGGTGGCCTGTTCGGTGCGGGGCGGTGCGGGCAGGCTGAGCGGAACGCGGGTCAGGAGTTCGCTGACGGGCTGGGGGTGGGGGCCGCGCAGGACGAGGGGTTCGTCGGGGATGCAGGCGCGGCGCCCCAGGTAGGGGGCGAAGGCGGGCTGTTCCAGCCGGTGGGTGATCTTTTCCAGGAGCGGGTCGGGGCCGCAGACGGCGACGGTGAAGACGGCGTCGGCGAGGTAGACGCGGTGACTGATGAAGGTGGAGGCCTTCTGGCTGCGGTAGTCGCCGCTGCTGGTGCGCAGGCCCTGCTTGTGGGGCCTGCCGCCGCCGGCGGTGTGGTAGTCGGTGTGGCGGTGGCCGGGCCGGTCGATACGGACGGTGAAGACCAGGTCGGCGTAGGGGACGGCGCCGGTGGCCGGGTCGGGTGTGAGGGCTTCTTCGCGGGAGCGGCCGTCGGCGGCGGCGAACATGCCGATGAGGGCGGAGCGGGTGGGGAAGCCGGTGGTGTCGCGGTAGCGGAAGGCGGCGTGTTCGCCGAAGGACATCAGCGGGGCGGCCAGGCGCAGCAGGATGCCGTTCATGCAGTCGCTCGGGACGGGGCGGGGTGGGCGGCGGCCTCGGTGAGCGTGCTGGTGAGCTCTTCGAAGGAAGCGTGGGCGGTGCCGAGGTGGTCGATGGGGGTGTGCTGGACGGTGGCGTAGCCGTGGGCGACGCGGCGGCGTTCGCCCAGCAGCCGGTTGAGGGCGCCGGCGTGTTCGGACAGGGCGCGGACGGCGGGGAGGGTGTGGCCGCCGCCGGGGGCGTGCTTGACGGGCTGTTCGAAGGCGGCGGCGTAGGAGACGGGGCGGCGGTCGCGGACGGCGTAGGCGATGAGGTGCGGCGGGGTGTGCGGTGCGGTGGAGGTCTTCTTCGCCTGGGGCATGACCTCGATGAAGGCCTCGGTGAACAGGCCGAGCAGGTGCAGGGCCTGCTTCTCGTCGCCGCCCAGGTTGTTGATGAGTTCGGTGAGGTTGACGGTGGCGTAGCGGTAGAGGATGCCGGAGGTGAAGAATCCGGTCTGCAGGTGCGCGCTGCCTGAATCGTTGGGGTGTGACCAGTCCTCGACAGCGGTGAAGTAGTCGGGCTGGGGGTCGCTTTGGTGCACGGTGAAGGCGTGGGCCATCTGCACGGCGCCGTCCACGCCGCCGTCGGGGATTTCTGCGAGCATCCGGCCGAACAGGTTGATGGTCGCCGTCCGGCGCCGGATCAGTGCGGCGACGGTCCGGGTGGGCAGGACGGCGGGCATGTCGGGCTTCTTCTTGCCGCCGCTCTTGGGCTCCGCTGCAGCGGCGGCCGCCTCGGCGCGGGCCTCTTCCATCTGCGTTCGGTGCTCCTGGCACAGGTCCACCAGCTCGGCGAGGACGTCGCGGGGCAGGTAGAGGAGGGCCGAGGTGATACCGCCCTGGTTGGCTTCGGTCTTCAGGCCCTCCCTGTTGGCCGAGCGGGCGATCTGGGCTCCGGCGAACGCGGCCAGATCGTCCGGCCAGCCGGCCGCGCGCAGGGCGTCGGCCACGAGCGGGGGAAGCCTGCGGGTGCGCGCGGCGTGTTCGCCGAGTTCCTCCTCGATGCTCAGCCGGATGGGCCGCTTCCAGGCCTGGGAGGAGACCATGGCGCGTACCGTGCCGCCGACCAGCATGGTCTTCGGCTCGTCGTCTTCGCCCCGGTTGAGGAGGGAGGCGGGTACGGGGTGCAGGGCGTGCAGGTCGATGTAGCGGGCGGGCGCGTAGGGGGCCATGTCAGTTCTCCAGGGGGGCGAGGCGGTCGAGGGTGA
The DNA here is from genome assembly GCF_040605995.1 of Streptomyces sp. NPDC005492. Taxonomy (NCBI): domain Bacteria; kingdom Bacillati; phylum Actinomycetota; class Actinomycetes; order Kitasatosporales; family Streptomycetaceae; genus Streptomyces; species Streptomyces sp. NPDC005492. Next base: position 4,281 of record NZ_JBEXDX010000061.1, on the reverse strand, counting down.
GGAAGTAGGACTCGGTCCAGCGGTCGGCGATGGGCAGCCGGTCGTAGTCCCACCAGGCGAGGTCTTCCAGCAGGACGGCGAAGTCGAGGCGGGCCGCACCGCGGCTGTTCAGGTGGGCAGTGAGCGTCCACAGGCGGGGGTGCAGCAGCGTGGTCGGCAGCCGGGTGAGGGTTCTGACGCGGTCGTCCATGCGGTTCTGCTTGAAGCCGTGCCGGGCCACGGCGAGGGCCAGGGTGGTACCGAGGTTGGGGCGGGCCCGCCAGGCCGGTCCGGCCGGGGGCTGGGCGGGGCTGTCCGCTCCCCCGTCGCCGCGCTTCCCGGTGTCCGGGAGAGGGCCGATGGCTCTGTCCGCTGGAAGGCCGTCGGCTTCGGCGGTGCTGCCGGCGTCGGTGGGGAAGGCCGCTTCGGGAGTGTAGGGCTCGTGTTCGTGCGCGAGGTGGCGCTGGGCGGCGATCAGGCTGGCGACCGTGTAGTGCGCCTGTCGGGCGCCGAAGGCGCCGATTCGGGCGACCAGGTAGGGCTTCATCCGGTCGCATTCCTCGGCGGGGCGGCCTCGTCCCGAGGCGAGGGCGCTACGGACGCCGTTGACGGCGCACAGCTCGATGACCTGGGCGACGAAGGCGTCGTAGTGGGCGCGGCGTTGCGCGGTGGTGAGGGTCGGCACGGTGTGTCCTCGGTCGAGACGGCAGCTGCCCGGCCGCGGCCGGGCATATGAGGGGCGGTCAGGAGGCGCGGCGTCGGGCGGGGCGCGGCGGGCGGCGCAGTTCGGCGACCGCCTGGGCGACGGCGCGCGCGCCGCGGAAGTGCTGGGCGACAGCAGGGCGGGTGACGTCCCTCAGGACGGCGACGGCCTCGGTGGCGAACGCTGACCGCGCGTCGCGATCGGGGTGCGCCAGCAGTTCCCAGAAGACGGTTTCGGCGCGCGGCCAGTACGCGGTGCGGGCGTGCTTGGTCCAGGCCGGCAGCCGCTTGGGGGCCCGCGCGGTGCGGCCTGCTGTGGGAGGTGCGGTCATGGTGCGCCAGGCGTCTTTGGAGGCCTTCTCCAGCAGCGTGCCGATGGCCTCGGCCTGCTTGCGGCATTCGGCGATCCACTCGGCGGTGCGCGGGTCGTGTTCCTGCGTCCAGGGCCAGATCGGCGGGGTCAGGGCCGTGTACCAGGTGCGGTTGTTGGTCCGGCCTTCCTGGTCGAAGCCGTGGACGCGGACCCGCAGGCGGGCGCGCAGTTCGGGAGGCAGGTCGTTGAGGGTGGTGAAGGCATCGGGGCGCTGGACGGTAGCGGTTTCGTCACCGGCGAGCAGGAGGGCGTCCAGGTCGCGCCACAGGGCACGGTCGGCATCCGCACGGCGGGGCTGGTGGCGTTGGCTGACGGGTTTGCTCGGGTCGACGTCGTGGATGAGGAACGGGTCGGCGGCAGGGAGTTTGGTCGTGCTCGCCCAGGTCACGTAGGCGTCGGTGACCTCCCGGCCGTCCGCGGACGGGATCAGGAGGAGGGCGTGGCAGGAGCGGCCGGTCAGCAGGCGGCCCGGCCAGGTCACCGCGGGTGGCGATGCCAGGGGGTCTGGCAGCTCGGGTTCCTCCCACGGGCACCGGTCTGCGGTATCGGGCCAGTGGTCGGCGGGCTTGGGCAGGCCGGCCAGGAGGGTTTCGTACAGGGTGGCGCCCAGCGCGTGGAAGGAGAGCGTGGAGCGCAAGGGGCCGGCCGTGGCCTTGCCGAGGCGCCGGCCATCGACGGTGCGCATGGAACAGGTGCCGGACGCGCCGTAGTAGTGGTGGATGAGTAGGTGCCACAGGGCCTGTTCGGTGGGCACGGGCTGCGGGTCGGTGTCGGTGTGGGGGCTCAGCCAGGCAAGGTTGTTGCCCTCCGGGCGGCCGAAGACGTGTTTGTTGACTCCGGCCCGCTGCTCGCACTGTGCGGCCAGCCGGGGGTCTTGCAGGAAGGGCCGTACAGGGTCGAACAAGTCCCAGGTGTACTTCTCGAAGTAGGCGCGGACCACGTCGGGGTCGAATCCGCCGGGCTCTTTCAGCAGGGCGCGGCGGCGGGCGGCCCACTCCCCCGCGCTCATCTCGGGATCATCCAGGCCCGTCGTCCGTGCGGCGATCGCGATCAGGATCCGGAGCGCGGCGGAGGCCGCCGGCGGCAGGGGCAGGGCCAGGTCCTCGATTTCGTGGGCGCGCAGGAGCAGTTCGCGCCAGCCCAGGTATTCCTGGTGGCCGTCGAGGAACAGGGCGGGAATGCAGGGTTCTTTGTCTGTGGGGTATGGCGGCGCAGGCACAGGGGTGCTCCAAATGCCGGGCAGAGGAGGGAGGGTGAATGGAAAAGACGAGGAAATACTTGCTGCCGGTGATGTGCACGATCCGGTCCGTGACGGCACCGAGGTGGCGGCAGGCAAGGAGGGTTAACGGTCCGGCCGGGAGCGCAGGCGGAGGTCAAGCCGCGCGGACAGGGCCGGAGTTGCCGCGATGAGAGCGCCAAGGGGTGTAGTGCTCAGGCATGCGGCAGCACAGGAGGAATACACGGCGACCGATTCGAACGTGTGTCCGGTGCCGCATTCACATATTAGCCGCGGAATGAGAGGCCCTCGAACCACTTCGTCCACGCTTTAAATACCGGTGGGTTCACCCTTTTTTTGGCTGCCATAACCGGAGGCTGAGCACAACTCGTCCGGCTTCCCTCTTCCTTGACTGCACGCGCTCCCAGGCGCGAGACCCGGTGTGAAGGCCAACTGCCGTGCAGGGACAGCCCCTTCGCAGGGCCGGCGAGAAGGCGTTCAGGCGCTGCCGTGGACCAGTCCCAGCACGGGATCGACGTACAGAGTGTGGCGGCCGAAGCGCGCGGGCTCGTGGGAATGGGCCGTGTGCGGCAGCAGGACGAGATCGGCGAGCAGAGCGTGCTTGTGCCAGGCCGCGGGGGCGCGGTGTTCGGGGCGCAGATCGGCGACCCAGGCGGCGGGGACGGGCAGGGTGTGCCGGAGGATGGCGCGGATCTGCGCGAGGGCTGGTTCCCGCTCCAGGGAAAGCAGTTGGCTGCCCGCCGCGTCGAGGGCGAGGCGGCCGTCCGGGGTGCGGTGGAGGGGCAGGAGGCGGCGGGGCATGACGCCCAGGCGGGTGGCGGCGTCACGGGCGTGAAGGCGCTGGCGGTGCAGGTCGGACAGCGAGAGCGTGTGCCGCTCGGTGGGGATGAGGTGCAGGGCGCTGCGGTGTTCCTCGACGCGGCGCCGGGTCTGGTAGGCGCGGTAGCGGTGTTCGAGGGCGGGGGTGGTGCGGGCGAGGGTTTCGGCGTCGCCGTGCACGGTTTCGACCAGGTGCTGGACGTCGTCGGGCAGCGTGAGCGTGAGGGTGCCCTCCATCTGGCGGGCCAGGTGGTCGGCGGTTGCGTGGGGCAGGAAGGGCGGTTCCAGGGTGCGCCAGCCGGCCGGCAGGAGGGTGCCGCCTTCATGGTCGGTGGGCTGCAGGACGCTCAGCCGGGGATGTGCGCGCCCGCGCAGCCAGGCGGGTCGGCGCTGGGTGCCGGGGTCCCACAGGTGCTCGAAGCGCCAGAGGCGGCCCAGTCGTTGCAGGAGGGTGTGCAGGGGGGCGAGGTCGCTGACCATGACGTCGACGTCGATGTCGAGGCTCATGTCGAGGAGGCTGGTGGTCACCACGACGAGGCGGGCGGGGCGTTCGCCGGTGCGCCCCAGCCGGTTGCGGATGCGGCGGGTGAGGTCCTCGCGCTGGTGGCCGGGCAGGCGGGCGTGCAGCAGCACCAGTTGGCCGTCCGCTCCGCCGGGCCAGTCCAGTTCGTCGTGGAGGTGCTGGTAGGTGTGCTGGCAGTCGGCCATGGTCGCGCACACCACGACGGCGCAGCCGCCGCCCTCGACGACGGGGGCGATCTCGGTGGTGATGCGCTCCAGCCGGCTCTCGCGGACGGGCGTGCCCTCGGGGTCGGTGTGCGTGTCGTGGCGCACCGGGTGCAGGCGGATTGCGGCGGTGCGGCGAAAACGCCGGGCGTGCTCGTCGGCCGCCTGCGCTTCGATGCGGGTGAGGGAGGCGTCGGAGGCCGCGGCGAACAGCCAGCCCGGGTAGGCGGGCGCCCAGTCGCGGTCGGCCAACGAGGCGCGGGAGTGGCCTGCTCCGGCGAGGTAGCTGCGCACCAGTTCGTTGCTGGTGCGGGCCGGGAGGGTGGCGGACAGCAGGACGACGGGGCAGCCCAGTGCCCCCAGCCAGTTCAGCAGGCGGCCCAGCATCTGCTGCATGAACGGGGTCAGCGCGTGGACCTCGTCCACGATGACGGTCCGCCCGGAC
>NZ_JBEXDX010000060.1:0-46655 GCF_040605995.1 Streptomyces sp. NPDC005492 | reverse complement strand
TGGAGCAGTTTGGAGTGCTCGCCACCCTGTCAAGGTGGAGGCCGCGGGTTCAAATCCCGTCAGGACCGCAGTAGATGAAGGCCCGCACCCGCGAGGGTGCGGGCCTTTTTCATGCCCTCCCCTGAACGCCTGCCGTCTTGACGCCCCCACATCCGCCAGGTACCCAGAAACCAGGCCCCGTTCCCGCAGGGCCACTGGAGGTGGCGTATGGCGGCTTCGGTCAGGCATGAGACGCGGGCCCTGCTCCGTGCGCATCTGTCGGCCGCCGGCTCCTACCGCCATGTGACCCGGCACTGCCCGATCTGCCACCGGCTGCTGCGGCTGGCCATGGACTCCCCTCCGCCCCGGGACGATCCGGAGGGCCAACCCTCTTAGCGCACATAGGTCAGCGGCAACAAGCCATCCGGCATGTGACGGGTGTCACCGCATAAGTTTTTGAAACCGCGGAACTCACACCTCGCTTACAACTGGTCAATTTAATATGTGCAATTGCACCCCTACGGGCGATGGTCCACAGGAGATCCGACAGCCCTCCCCAGAGTCCGACAAGGTCCCTCACAGGACCCTGCGTTCTGCGCGCACGGACCCACGACCAGGCACAAAAAAGATCGCGCTGGACCCGGCGGAGTCCAGCGCGATCTACGACGCACCCTGTGTTCACATGTCTGAAGAGCTTGGGCGTGGGCCCTGTTGGGGCAGAACCCGCGTCGCTTGGAGCTGTGCTGTCGGGCGCTTGACCGGTTGGGGGACCAGCCGTTTCGCCCTTATTCAGTTGGTCAGGCTTCGCTGCGCTGCTGCGGGATGCCCGCGAGCAGTGCACGGACCTCCGCCTCGCGGTAACGGCGGTGTCCGCCGAGCGTGCGAATCGAAGTGAGCTTGCCGGCCTTCGCCCACCGCGTGACCGTCTTGGGGTCCACACGGAACATCGTGGCGACCTCAGCCGGGGTCAGCAGCGGCTCGGCATCAGGGGTGCGAGCGGTCATGAGCGGCCTCCTCGGGAGAACCGAACCTTCTCGGTTCTTTCCTCTAAATTCTGCACCTTGACCCGCGTTGCCCGAAATGGCGGACGCGAGTCGAGTCGGTTATAGGACGAACGGCTTGTCCTCGGCACTACAACTACACCATCTGTCCAACCGCGTAGGCCAAACCGATGGAATTGCCCTCCCAGGTGGCCATCAGCGACGGAAGCCGATGGACCATGCCATAGCGGACAGTCACACCACTGTGACGATCAGTCACAGGGCGATCAGGAGTCATCCAGACCCCCCAAAGCACGCAATGCTGAGATTCCGCCCACAACGGGACGGACAGAGTCCTCCCCGGACTCCTTGTCCTATTTTGGCACGAGGGTGGGCAAGGGGCGCAAGGGATCTGTACGTGCGTTCCGTCACGCTTGGCATCAAAGGTCCGGATCGGGACCTACGTCCTGTGTTGACGAACCGTAAGAATCCTATGCGCAGTTGTTCGAAACTGTCAGTTCGCTTCGGTTCGTCTCAGTTCGCCGAGCGCCGGTCCCTGACCGACCGCCAGCGCTCCACGAGCCGCCCGTACGCCTCGCCCGCCGCCGCCCCGTCCCCGACCCGCAGCGCCTCGATGCCCTCGGCCACGTCCGCCGCCGAGTGGTCGTCCTCCAACTCGCCGGCCGGCAGGACATGCACGAGCCCGCCGTAGTCCAGTTCCACCAGCGAACGCGGATGGAACTCCTCAAGCCAGCGCCCCACGTCCACCAGACCGTCGATCAGCGGCCCCTCGTCGATCGCGTCCTTCAGGGCCCGCAGCGCCCGCGCCACCCGCCGCCGCGCCTGCACCATCGGCGTCCGGTAGCGCAGCATCGGCGGATCGTCCCCGGAGGCCTTGTCGTAGCGCCGCTCCTCGTCGCCGACGAGCACGAACCAGTTCAGCGGCACCTGCCAGGTCGCCGTGCGGATCCACGGCCGGGCGTCCGGGTTGCGGGCCAGCCAGCGCTCGTAGTCCTGGGTGGCCTGATGCCGTAGGAGCGGCGGCAATACGGCGTCCAGGACCGGCGGCGGGAGCTCCTCGGCGAGGTCGCCCAGGGCCTGCCAGCCGCGCAGCCGGGTGCGCCAGGGGCAGACGCAGACCACGCCGTCGACCTCCACCACGAAGGCGTCGGCGCTCTCGTGCACCGGCACCGGGACGGGCGGAGTGGGCAGCAAGTCGGCCAGCGCGCGGCGCAGTTCGTCCTGGTACGACGGGCGGTCGGGGCGGCGGGCGTAGCGCGCCCAGTGGCCGCGCTCCGGCTCGGGGAAAGCGGCCAGTGGTTCGTAGACCCGCAGATAGGTCGCGTACGGGACGATCACCGAGGACACCTTGGGCACGCCTGCTTCCCTCCCCCGCCGACCGTCGGGAAAACCTCTGGGACCCGCTCGCGAACGCACGGGAAAACTATGCAGATCGTCGCACGGACACCCCCCTCCAGTAGGTGATCCTGAACACTGCACCGATCGCGGTCGGACGCAGGCTCTACGCTCGTGCCACCGGCACCCGCCACCCTTACGGGGGCCTGTCTCCAACCGCCGCCACTTACCCAGGAGTCACCACAGTGACCGACGTAGACAACGGCGTCCTGCACACCCTGTTCCACTCGGACCAGGGCGGTCATGAGCAAGTCGTGCTCTGCCAGGACCGGGCCAGCGGCCTCAAGGCCGTCATCGCCATCCACAACACCGCCCTGGGCCCCGCCCTGGGCGGTACGCGCTTCTACCCGTACGCGAGCGAGGCGGAGGCCGTCGCCGACGCGCTCAACCTCGCCCGCGGGATGTCGTACAAGAACGCCATGGCCGGTCTTGACCACGGCGGCGGCAAGGCCGTGATCATCGGTGACCCGGAGCGCGACAAGACCGAGGAACTGCTGCTCGCCTACGGCCGGTTCGTGGCCTCACTCGGCGGGCGGTACGTGACCGCGTGCGACGTCGGCACGTATGTCGCCGACATGGACGTCGTGGCCCGCGAGTGCCAGTGGACGACCGGACGCTCCCCTTCGAGCGGCGGCGCGGGCGACTCCTCGGTGCTGACCGCCTTCGGCGTCTTCCAGGGCATGCGCGCCAGCGCCCAGCACCTATGGGGCGAGGCTTCGCTGAGCGGCCGCAAGGTCGGCATCGCGGGCGTCGGCAAGGTCGGGCACCACCTGGTGGAGCACCTGCTGGACGAGGGCGCCGAGGTCGTGATCACCGACGTGCGCGAGGAGTCCGTACGACGGATCCTCGACAAGCACCCGACCGGCGTGAGCGCCGTGCCCGACACCGAGGCGCTGATCCGGGTCGAGGGGCTCGACATCTACGCCCCCTGCGCCCTCGGCGGCGCCCTGGACGACGACACCGTCCCGGTGCTGACCGCCAAGGTGGTGTGCGGCGCGGCCAACAACCAGCTCGCGCACCCGGGCGTCGAGAAGGACCTCGCCGACCGCGGGATCCTCTACGCACCGGACTACGTGGTGAACGCCGGCGGGGTGATCCAGGTCGCCGACGAGCTGCACGGGTTCGACTTCGAGCGGTGCAGGGCGAAGGCCGCGAAGATCTTCGACACCACGCTGGCAATATTCGCACGTGCGAAGGAAGACGGTATTCCGCCGGCCGCCGCGGCCGACCGGATCGCCGAGCAGCGGATGCACGAGGCGGCCGCCGGGAACAGGTGAGCGGTACCCGCCGACGGGCACTTAGAGAGAACTCTCACGTTCGTCGGCGGGTCGCCTGCCAAGAAGTGGTTAAAATCGCGGTTGACCAGCGAGTACAGGGCACCTCGCGGGTCCTGGAGCCCGGCACGTGCTGCGGGCGACGTACCGTATGGGCGCGGGCTCAGGTACCGTGGAAGCCCTACGGACCGGTCTCTCCACGGAGAGTCCGTTCCAGAACATGAACGCGTGTCAAGACTCTGGGGCCACCGAGCCCCGTATCCGAGGGGGTCGAGCCATGGGGCGCGGCCGGGCAAAGGCCAAGCAGACGAAGGTCGCCCGCCAGCTGAAGTACAGCAGCGGCGGGACTGACCTCTCGCGTCTGGCCAATGAGCTGGGCGCTTCGACTTCGAGCCAGCCGCCGAATGGCGAGCCGTTCGAGGACGACGACGAGGAAGAAGACGACCCGTACGCTCAGTACGCGGATCTCTATAACGACGACGATGAGGACGAGGACGACGAGTCCGGTCCTCAGTCGCAACGTCGAGGCGCTTGACGCACCAGCGTCCCTCGCAGTTCCGTCATTTCCGGAGCAACTGCACCTCACCCGGTCCGGGGCAACACCGCCGGACCGGGTTTTGTGCTGCCTTTCAGCAGCCTCGTCAGACTGAGGCGCTTCTAGATCGAATACGTGCCGACCATCTCCGCGCCCGTCGCGTGGTCGCCGCGCTCGGTGATCTCGCCGGCGATCCAGGCCTCGACCCCGCGGTCGGCCAGCGTCTCCAGGGCCACCTCCGCCGACTCCTCCGGGACGATCGCGATCATGCCGACGCCCATGTTCAGGGTCTTCTCCAGCTCCAGGCGTTCGACCCGGCCGGTCTTCCCGACGAGGTCGAAGATCGGTGCCGGGGTCCAGGTGGAGCGGTCCACGATCGCGTGCAGTGTGTCCGGGATCACTCGGGCGAGGTTGGCGGCGAGTCCGCCGCCGGTGATGTGCGAGAAGGCGTGCACATCGGTGGTGCGGGTCAGTGCCAGGCAGTCCAGCGAGTAGATCTTGGTGGGCACGAGGAGTTCCTCGCCGAGGGTGCGGCCCAGTTCGTCGACGCGCGCCTCCAGGTCCAGGCCCGCCTGGTCGAGGAGCACATGCCGGACGAGCGAGTACCCGTTCGAGTGAAGTCCGGAAGCCGCCATCGCGATGACCGCGTCACCCGTCCGGATGCGATCGGCGCCGAGCAGCCGGTCGGCCTCCACGACGCCCGTACCGGCGCCGGCGACGTCGAAGTCGTCCGGGCCCAGCAGACCGGGGTGTTCGGCGGTCTCGCCGCCGACCAGGGCGCAGCCGGCCAGCACACAGCCCTCCGCGATGCCCTTCACGATGGCCGCGACACGCTCGGGGTGCACCTTGCCGACACAGATGTAGTCGGTCATGAAGAGCGGCTCCGCGCCGCACACCACGATGTCGTCCATGACCATGGCGACCAGGTCGTGGCCGATCGTGTCGTAGACACCGAGGCGGCGCGCGATGTCGACCTTGGTGCCGACGCCGTCCGTGGCGGAGGCGAGCAGGGGGCGCTCGAACCGCTTGAGGGCGGAGGCGTCGAAGAGCCCGGCGAAACCGCCGAGGCCGCCGAGGACCTCGGGGCGCTGGGTCTTCTTCACCCACTCCTTCATGAGTTCTACGGCGCGGTCGCCCGCGTCGATGTCGACGCCGGCAGCCGCGTAGGAGGCACCGGAAGCGGGACTCTCAGACATTGCCTGGGATCTTTCGGGTTGATGGGTACGAGGCTTACGGGCGACGGATCGCGTCGGCCGCCGCCGTGGCGGCCGGACCGGCCGCCAGCTCGGTCTCCAGGAGCTGCTTGCCGAGCAGCTCGGGGTCCGGGAGGTCCATCGGGTACTCGCCGTCGAAGCAGGCGCGGCACAGGTTGGGCTTGGCGATGGTGGTCGCCTCGATCATGCCGTCGATGGAGATGTACGACAGGGAGTCGGCGCCGAGCGAGGTGCCGATCTCGTCGATGGTCATGCCGTTGGCGATGAGCTCCGCGCGGGTGGCGAAGTCGATGCCGAAGAAGCAGGGCCACTTCACGGGCGGCGAGGAGATCCGGATGTGGACCTCGGCGGCCCCGGCCTCGCGGAGCATGCGCACCAGCGCGCGCTGGGTGTTGCCGCGCACGATCGAGTCGTCGACGACGACCAGGCGCTTGCCCTTGATGACTTCCTTCAGCGGGTTCAGCTTCAGGCGGATGCCGAGCTGCCGGATGGTCTGCGAGGGCTGGATGAACGTACGGCCGACGTAGGCGTTCTTCACCAGACCCGCACCGAACGGGATGCCCGAGGCCTCCGCGTAACCGATCGCGGCCGGCGTGCCGGACTCCGGAGTCGCTATGACCAGATCGGCCTCGACCGGAGCTTCCTTGGCGAGCTTGCGGCCCATCTCCACGCGGGAGAGGTACACGTTCCGGCCGGCGATGTCGGTGTCGGGGCGGGCGAGATAGACGTACTCGAAGACACAGCCCTTGGGCTTCGCTTCCGCGAATCGGGAGGTGCGCAGGCCGTTCTCGTCGATGGCGACGAACTCGCCCGGCTCGATCTCGCGGACGTAGGCGGCGCCGCAGATGTCGAGGGCGGCGGACTCGGAGGCGACGACCCAGCCGCGCTCCAGGCGGCCGAGGACCAGCGGGCGGATGCCCTGCGGGTCGCGGGCCGCGTAGAGGGTGTGCTCGTCCATGAAGACGAGCGAGAAGGCGCCCTTGACCTGGGGGAGGACCGCGTGGGCGGCTTCCTCGATGGTCAGCGGCTTGCCGTCGGTGTCGACCTGGGCCGCGAGGAGCGCGGTGAGCAGGTCGGTGTCGTTGGTGGCCGCGACGCGCGGGGTACGGCCTTCCTGCTTGGGCAGGTCGGCGACCATCTCCGCGAGCTGGGCGGTGTTGACCAGGTTGCCGTTGTGGCCAAGCGCGATGGAACCGTGCGCGGTGGCGCGGAACGTCGGCTGGGCGTTCTCCCAGACGGAGGCGCCGGTGGTCGAGTAGCGGGCGTGACCGACCGCGATATGACCCAGGAGCGAACCGAGCGAGGTCTCGTCGAAGACCTGGGAGACCAGACCCATGTCCTTGAAGACAAGGATCTGCGAGCCGTTGCTGACCGCGATTCCCGCGGATTCCTGGCCTCGATGCTGCAGGGCGTAGAGCCCGAAGTAAGTGAGCTTGGCGACCTCTTCACCGGGAGCCCAGACCCCGAAGACGCCACACGCGTCCTGGGGACCCTTCTCGCCGGGGAGCAGATCATGACTGAGTCGACCGTCACCACGTGGCACGCCACCGAGTGTAGGCGAGATCGACCACTGGTCCGAATTCGGGTTACTCGCCGGTAGTGGATCACTTGTCGGCGACCGCGTGCACGATCGTGCCGTTTCCGCTGGTCAGGGTGAGGGTGTCGTGATCGACTCGATAGCCGACCTGCCCGCCGAAGAGGGCGAGCAGCGAGCGTTCGGTGCCCATGAGTGAGGCGTCGCACATCATTCGGGTGGTGGACGGGCGGCCGAGCGTGATGTGTCCGGTGCGTACGGTCGCCGTCGCGTCCACGGAGTTGCAGCCGAGCCGGCCGCCGACCTTGCCGGTCCTGGCGTCGAAGGTGAGGTACGCCTGCTTGCCGGCGGACGGTGAGGTGACGGTCCACTTCGTGCCGAAAAGCGGGGTGGTGTCCGATCCGCCGCACGCGACGGCGAGGGGCAGCACGGTGAGGACCGCGAGGGTGAGTCGCTTCATGTCCATGGTGGTGGGACGGGAGGGACGGGGGCCCGGTTCCCCGACTCAGCTCATCAGCGGCAGCAGCCCGCGCAGATCCGCCCGTTCCCCGCTCGCACTGACCTTCGCCTCTCCTACGGCGTCCTTCCACGACGTCCGTCCGGTCGCCAGCCGGAGCCAGGTCAGGGGGTCGGTCTCGACGACGTTCGGTGGGGTGCCGCGGGTGTGCCGGGGCCCTTCGACGCACTGCACGACGGCGTACGGCGGGATCCGCACCTCCGTCGAACCGCCGGGCGCCTTCACGGCCAGCGCGTCGGCCAGCAGCCGGGTGCAGGCGGCGAGGGCCTGGCGGTCGTAGGGGATGTCGAGGCCGGGGACGGCGGCGTTCAGGTCGTCGGTGTGGACGACGAGTTCGACGGTGCGGGTGACGAGGTAGTCGGCGAGGGGGAGGGCGCCGACGTTGGTGGCCAGCAGCCGGGTGCCGGGGTGGGCGTCGAGTTGCTCGGTGAGGTGCCGCTCGATGTCGGCGAGGTAGGTGTCGAGGTCGGGGTGCTCCCGGCCCAGCCGTCGGCTGAAGTCGTCGATGGCCGCGGAGTTGGCGCTCGTCGCGAACGCCCAGTCGAGCAGCACGGCGTCCTGCTTCGCCGGCTCCGGCAGGGCGAGGGCGCGCTCGATCGCCGTGAGCGCCATCCCGATGTGCGCGACGAGTTCCCGTACGGTCCACCCGCCGAGCCGGGTCGGCAGCGCGAGCTGCTCGGGGCTGAGGGCCGCCACCGCCTCCCGTACGTTCCCGAACTGGGCGAGGACCGCGGCGCGGGTCCTGGCGGGGTCGTAGGTGCGGGGGCGCTTCTTGGCGGTGGGCATGGCGGCGAGCCTAGTGCGCGTCCCGGGTCGGTCTCACGGCGTTTTGCGCGCGTACTCCCCGAGCCCGTGTTCCACCAACGCGAAGGCGGGCGCGGCGCGTTCGGGGGCGTCGAGCGGCGACCGTCTCGACCGGCTCGCCCGCGTCGAGACGGCGGTAGTGCCCCCCGGTCAGGGCGTCGCGCGCGGCGCTGATCATGGCGGCGCTGATCATGGCGGCGGCGACCGTGGCGAGGGAGTGGCCACGACGTCGATCCGCTTCTTCCAGACACTGGGCAACGCCCTGGGCACGGCGGTGTTCGGCACGGTGCCGGCCCGCTTCTACGCCGGGCACGGTCCCGGCGGCGACATCGCGGCCGTGGCTCATCTGACGGGTGCGGCCCACGCGGCCGGCGTCCAGGCGTTCGTGGATGCGACCCGGGTGGTGTTCTGGGGCGGGGGCGGCCTGATGGCGGTGGCCGCGGTGCTGGCCCGGCGGTTGCCCAAGCCTCCTGAGCTGCCCCGGGAACCGTCCTGTCGGTCGTCTGTCGGAGCTGTCGGTACGACGTAGGCGGGCTGTCGGTGCCGCGTTGAAACCTTGGTGAAGAACCCGCCGGGCGCTCGTCCGGCAGTCCCGCCACTCACAAGGAGTCGTCATGACCACTCACGTCACGATCATCGGAGCCGGGCTCGGCGGACTGACGCTCGCCCGCGTCCTGCACGTCCACGGCATCACCGCCACGGTCTACGAGGCCGAGGCTTCACCGATGGCCCGAACACAGGGAGGGATGCTCGACATCCACGACTACAACGGCCAACTGGCGCTCAAGGAAGCGGACTTGATGGACGAGTTCCGCGGCATCATCCTGGAGGGCCGCCAGGCGACCCGCGTCCTCGGCACGGACGGGACCGTCATGCTCGACCATCCCGACGACGGCACCGGTGGCCGGCCCGAGGTGCAGCGCGGCGAGCTGCGGCGGATCCTGCTCGACTCGCTCCCGGCCGACACCGTGCGGTGGGGGCACAAGGTCACCGGTGTCCGGAGTCTCGGTGCGGGCCGGCACGAGGTGACCTTCGCGGACGGCACCACCGTCGGCACGGACCTGCTCGTCGGTGCGGACGGCGCGTGGTCGCGGGTACGGCCGCTGCTGTCCGACGCCGTTCCCGAGTATTTCGGCCGGTCGTTCGTCGAGACCTATCTGTTCGACGCCGAGACCCGGCACCCGGCCGCCGCGAAGACGGTCGGCGGCGGTTCCCTCTTCGTGCTCGGCCAGAACGCGAACGGCAGGTGGATCGGGGCCCACCGGGAGACCGGCGAGACCCTGCACGCCTACGCCACACTGACCAAACCCCAGGAGTGGTTCGCCGACATCGACTTCACCGACTCCGCCGCGGCCATCGCGCGGATCGCCGCGGAGTTCGACGGCTGGGCCCCCGAGATCACCACCCTGATCACCGACAGCGACACCGCCCCGACCGTGCGCCCCCTCAACTCACTGCCGATCGGGCACCGTTGGGACCGAGTGCCGGGAGCGACCCTGCTCGGCGACGCCGCCCACCTCTCGCCGCCGGACGGCGAGGGCGCCAACCTGGCCATGCAGGACGGTGCCGAACTCGGCAAGGCCATCGCCGCGCACCCCGACGACATCGAGCGGGCGCTCGCCGAGTACGAGGAGGCACTGTTCCCCCGTAGCGCCGAAGCCGCGAAGGCGGCCGTGGCCACCAACGACGCCATCGGCGGGGACCTGCTCGAATTCTTCGCCCAGAAGGGGCAGGGAAACCAGGAAGAACAGGAAGAACAGTCCGCATGACAGGCGTTCGTGGAACGGTCACCGTGACCGTTCCACGAACGCTTGCGTGGCCCCGGCGTACTACGCCAGCAGCGCCTCGATCGTCCCCTCGTGCGCCTCGCGCAGCTCCTCCAGGGACAGCGCGAACTCGCCCTGGATATCGACCGATTGACCGTCGACGACTCCGATCCGCGTGACCGGCAGCCCCCGCGCCCCGCACATGTCGGTGAAGCGCAGCTCCTCCGAGCGCGGCACGGCCACGACCGCGCGGCCCGCCGACTCCGAGAACAGGAACGTGAACGCGTCGAGCCCGTCCGGTACGACCAGACGCGCGCCCTTCTCGCCCAACAGGGCCGATTCCACGACCGCTTGGACGAGACCGCCGTCGGACAGGTCGTGCGCCGAGTCGATCATGCCGTCGCGGGAGGCGGAGATCAGGATCTCGGCCAGCAGCCGCTCGCGCTCCAGGTCGACCTTCGGGGGCAGCCCGCCGAGGTGGTCGTGGACCACCTGCGACCAGGCCGAACCACCGAACTCCTCGCGGGTGTCGCCGAGGAGGTAGAGGAGCTGGCCTTCCTCCTGGAACGCCACCGGCGTGCGGCGCGCCACATCGTCGATGACACCCAACACCGCGACCACCGGCGTCGGGTGGATGGCCACCTCGCCCGTCTGGTTGTAGAGCGACACGTTGCCGCCCGTCACCGGGGTGCCCAACTGCTGGCAGGCGTCGGCCAGTCCACGGATCGCCTCCGCGAACTGCCACATCACCGCCGGGTCTTCGGGCGAACCGAAGTTCAGGCAGTCGGAGACGGCGAGGGGCTTCGCACCCGTCGTCGCCACATTGCGGTAGGCCTCGGACAGGGCCAACTGGGCGCCCGCGTACGGGTCCAGCTTCGCGAACCGGCCGTTGCCGTCCGTCGCGATGGCGACCCCGAGCCCGGTCTTCTCGTCGATGCGGATCATGCCCGAGTCCTCGGGCTGCGCCAGCACCGTGTTGCCCTGCACGAAGTGGTCGTACTGCGACGTGATCCACTTCTTGGACGCCTGGTTGGGAGAACCGACCAACTGGAGGACCTGTGCGCGGAGTTCCTCGCTGGTCGCCGGTCGCGGCAGCTCGTTCGCGTCGTCCGCCTGGAGCGCGTCCTGCCAGTCCGGGCGGGCGTACGGGCGCTCGTAGACCGGGCCGTCGTGCGCGACCGTGCGCGGGTCGACGTCCACGATCTTGCCGCCGTGCCAGAAGATTTCGAGGCGGTCGCCGTCGGTCACCTCACCGATGACGGTGGCGATGACGTCCCACTTCTCGCAGATCTCCAGGAAGCGCTCGACCTTCGCCGGCTCGACGACCGCGCACATCCGCTCCTGCGACTCGCTCATGAGGATTTCCTCGGGCGAGAGCGTGGAGTCACGCAGCGGTACGTCGTCCAGGGTGACCGTCATGCCGCCGGAGCCGTTGGACGCCAACTCGCTGGTGGCGCAGGAGAGTCCGGCCGCGCCCAGGTCCTGGATGCCGACGACCAGCTTCTCGGCGAAGGCCTCAAGCGTGCACTCGATCAGCAGCTTCTCCTGGAAGGGGTCACCCACCTGGACAGCCGGCCGCTTCGAAGGCTTCGCGTCGTCGAAGGTCTCGCTCGCCAGGATCGACGCGCCGCCGATGCCGTCGCCGCCCGTGCGGGCGCCGTAGAGGATGACCTTGTTGCCCGCGCCGGAGGCCTTCGCGAGGTGGATGTCCTCGTGCCGCATCACGCCGATGGCACCGGCGTTCACCAGCGGGTTGCCCTGGTAGCAGGCGTCGAAGACGACCTCGCCACCGATGTTGGGCAGACCCAGGCAGTTGCCGTAGCCACCGATGCCCGCGACGACGCCCGGCAGGACGCGCTTGGTGTCGGGGTGGTCGGCCGCGCCGAAGCGCAGGGGGTCCACCACGGCGACCGGGCGGGCGCCCATCGCGATGATGTCGCGGACGATGCCGCCGACACCCGTGGCCGCGCCCTGGTAGGGCTCCACGTACGACGGGTGGTTGTGCGACTCGACCTTGAAGGTCACCGCGTAGCCCTGGCCGACGTCGACGACACCCGCGTTCTCGCCGATGCCGACGAGCAGCGCGTCGCTCTGCGGGGCCTTCTCGCCGAACTGGCGGAGGTGGACCTTGGAGGACTTGTAGGAGCAGTGCTCGGACCACATGACCGAGTACATGGCGAGCTCGGCGCCGGTGGGCCGGCGGCCGAGGATCTCGACGACCCGCTCGTACTCGTCCTTCTTCAGGCCGAGTTCGGCCCAGGGCAGCTCGACGTCGGGGGTCTCGGCCGCGTGCTCGACCGTGTCCAGAGGCGTCCGGCTCATGCGTTGACCAGCTTCTTGAGGATCGAGGTGAAGAAGGGGAGGCCGTCGGTGCGGCCGGACCCGATGAGCGGCTCGACCGCGTGCTCGGGGTGCGGCATGAGACCCACGACGTTCCCGGCGGCGTTCGTGATGCCGGCGATGTCGCGCAGCGAGCCGTTCGGGTTCAGGTCCAGGTAGCGGAAGACGACCCGGCCCTCCGCCTCCAGCTCGTCGAGCGTGTGCTCGTCGGCGACGTACCGGCCGTCCATGTTCTTCAGCGGGATGTGGATCTCCTGGCCTGCGGTGTAGTCACCGGTCCAGGCGGTCTCCGCGTTCTCCACCCGCAGTTTCTGGTCACGGCAGATGAAGTGCAGGTGGTTGTTGCCGAGCATCGCGCCGGGGAGGAGGTGCGCCTCGGTGAGGACCTGGAAGCCGTTGCAGATACCCAGGACGGGGAGTCCCGACTTCGCCTGCTCGATGACCGTCTCCATGACCGGCGAGAAACGGGAGATGGCGCCCGCGCGCAGATAGTCGCCGTAGGAAAAACCGCCCGGGAGGACGACCGCGTCGACCTGGTGGAGGTTCTTGTCCTTGTGCCAGAGGGCGACCGGTTCGGCGCCGGCGAGACGGATCGCGCGCTGGGTGTCGCGGTCGTCGAGGCTGCCGGGGAAAGTGACGACGCCAATACGAGCGGTCACTTGGCGGCCTCCGCCACTTCTTCCACCTTGACGGTGAAGTCCTCGATCACCGTGTTGGCGAGGAAGGATTCCGCAAGATCGTGGATGCGGGCGAGCGCGGCCTCGTCGACCGGGCCGTCAACTTCCAGTTCGAATCGCTTTCCCTGACGTACGTCGGAGATGCCTTCGAAACCCAGGCGCGGCAGCGCACGCTGGACCGCCTGGCCCTGGGGGTCGAGGATCTCCGGCTTGAGCATGACGTCGACTACGACGCGTGCCACGGGCACTCCCGGTGGTGTGGTGCTGAGCAGGTTCCTGCGGGTCTTCGGCAGGTGTCTTCAGACTACCCGCACAAAATTTCTACGCGGGTAGAGTTGTAGGAATCTACGTGATGACCATCACGATCCGGTGTCGGACGGGGGTGTTCACGAAAAGTTCAGGGAAAGATCCCGGATCGATCCCGGTTCCCTATTGCGCCGAGACACGCGGGGAGATTTAGTCGGGCTTCACATTGCATTGCCGGGCACTGTACAAATGAATTGGCAATAGCCGATACTTTGCCCAATAACAGGCGGACAGTCGACATCTCCGCACCTCCGTGGCGTCTCTGTACGTCTCTGCGGATAGTGCGGTTGGAGGTGTCGCACGAAGGGACCGATATTCGTGGCGCAGAAGGTCGTGGTCACTCTCTTTGACGACATCGACGGCTCGGAAGCGGCGGAGACGATCGCCTTCGGACTCGACGGCAAGTCGTACGAGATCGACCTGAATCAAGCCAATGCCAAGAAACTGCGTAAGGCGCTCGCGCCGTACGTGGACGCAGGTCGCAAGCGGTCGAGGTCGGGCAAGGCCTACCGCCAGACCGAGGTGGCCCCCGACCCGGCGGCCGTCCGGGCCTGGGCCCAGGCGAACAAGATGGACGTGCCGGCGCGCGGACGCATCCCCAAGAAGGTCTACGAGGCGTTCGCCGCTGCCCAATAAGGGCTCTGTGCGAGCTGGGCCTACGGCCGGTCACCGGGCCCTCGGAGCAACCGACTTGCGCTGCACCCCTCCTGGTCAGCTAGAGTTCGGAGCACGCCGAGGGGCGAGGCCGAAAGGCCCAGCTCACGGAGTACATGCGGGTGTAGTTCAGTAGCAGAACATCCCCCTTCCAGGGGGAAGGCGCAGTGTGCAATTCCTGTCACCCGCTCTGCATCGCCGTCCGGACCACTGCTGTGGATCGGGTAGGCTGGTGCTCGCGCCGATCGGTGAGAGCTGGTCGGAGGCAATGCGGACGTAGCTCAGTTGGTAGAGCGCAACCTTGCCAAGGTTGAGGTCGCCAGTTCGAACCTGGTCGTCCGCTCCAGTTTCAGAGAAAGCCCCGGTCCAGTGGACCGGGGCTTTCTCGTGTGCCCGGCACCCGTCTGACATTTGTCATGCCGAGCGGTGACACCGCGCACTGCCCCGCCGCTCCCGCCGCCGGGACGCTGAAGTCATGAACACCAACGAACACGAACACGTGATTGAGGTCACTGACCTACGCCGTGTGTACGGGGGCGGGTTCGAGGCGGTGCGGGGGATCACCTTCTCCGTGCGCCGTGGGGAGATCTTCGCGCTCCTGGGCACCAACGGCGCGGGGAAGACCTCCACGGTCGAACTTCTGGAGGGACTCGCACCGCCGTCCGGCGGCCGGGTGCGCGTCCTCGGCCACGATCCCCACACCGAGCGGGCCGCCGTACGGCCTCGCACCGGGGTGATGTTGCAGGAGGGCGGGTTCCCGTCCGAGCTGACCGTCGCCGAGACCACCCGGATGTGGGCCGGCTGCACGAGCGGGGCCCGGCCCGAGGCGGAGGCGCTCGAACTGGTCGGACTCGCGCGGCGGGCGGACGTACGGGTGAAGCAGTTGTCCGGAGGCGAACGGCGGCGGCTCGACCTGGCGCTCGCGCTGCTCGGCGAACCCGAGGTGCTGTTCCTCGACGAACCGACGACCGGCCTCGACGCCGAAGGGCGCCTGGACACCTGGGAGTTGGTGCGGGCGCTGCGGGACGGCGGGACGACCGTGCTGCTGACCACGCACTACCTGGAAGAGGCGGAAGGGCTCGCCGACCGTCTCGCCATCCTGCGCGAGGGGCGGATCGCGGTCACCGGGACGCCGGCCGAGGTGACGGCGGGACAGCCGTCGCGGATCTCCTTCGAACTGCCCGCCGGGTACTTCGTCGGGGACCTGCCGCCGCTCGGCGAGCTGGGGGTCGTCGGACACGAGGTGGCCGGGCGGGTCGTACGGCTGAAGACGCATGAGCCGCAGCGGGCGGCAACGGGGCTGCTGGTGTGGGCCGAGGGGGCGCGGATCGAGCTGCGGCGGCTGGAGGTGCGGTCGGCCTCGCTGGAGGAGGCGTTCCTCGGGATCGCGCGGGAGCGGGAGGTGGCGGTATGAGTTCGACGACCACTACTCCGGTACGGCGGTTGCGGGCGCTGGGGCGGGCCGAGCTGACACTGCTCGGGCGGAACCGGAACGCGGTGGTCACGGCGCTGCTCGTGCCGCTGTCGCTGCCGTTCAGCGTGCGGCCCGCGGTCGACCAGATGGACCTGAAAGGAGAGGGGCTGAGCGTCGGTTCGGTGATGCTCACGGCCGCGATCGGGTTCTCGCTGCTCTTCGCCGTGTACTCGTCCCTGGTCGGCGCGTTCGTCGCGCGCCGGGAGGAACTGGTCCTCAAGCGGCTGCGCACGGGGGAACTCGACGACTCCGAGATCCTCGCCGGCACGGCCCTGCCCTCCCTGTGCCTCGGGCTCGTCCAGTCGCTGCTGCTGGCGGTGGCCTGCACGCTGCTGCTGGACGCCGGGGCTCCCGCGGTGCCCCAACTCGTCGTCCTGGGGCTGCTGTTCGGCCTCTTCCTCTGCGCCGCGCTGGCGGCCCTCACGGCGAGCGTGACCAGGACGGCGGAGAGCGCGCAGGTGACCGCGCTGCCGGTGCTGTTCGCGTCCATGCTGGGTTCCGGGATCATCATCCCGCTGCAGTTCCTGCCCGACCGGGTCGCCGACGTCTGCGCCTTCCTCCCCCTCTCCCCCGCGATCCGGCTGATCAGCGGCGGCTGGAACGGCGATCTGTCCGGCTACGACGCGCTGGGCGCCGTTCTGACCGCGCTGGCCTGGACCGTCCTCGCGGTGTTTGCTGTACGGCGGTGGTTCCGGTGGGAGCCGCGGCGGTGAGCTACGGGGGGCGGGGCGAGATGCGGGCATCGGTCGGCTGGTGGGGGCGGAAGAGCACGCCCGGGAAGATCGAGACGTACACCCGGTGGTCCTTCCACCTCTTCGCCGTGATCGAGGTCGCGGCGGTCGGGCTGCCGGCCTTCGCCCAGGCCGGTGCCGGGCTCGCGGCCTGGCTGCCGGCGGTCGTGGTCGTGCACGCCGTGCTCTGTTCCCGGACCGCCTCCCAGGCCCTCGACTGGACCCGGGGCAGACGTGAGCGGCCCGTACGGCTGCTGCGGACCTTCGGCGCGGTCACCGTGCTGATCGCTGGCATCGCGATCGTCCTCACGAAGCATGGCCCCGGCGGCGAACACGTGGCAGCCGCCGCGAACACGGTCTTCGTGGGGGTGCTGGGTTTCGGCGGCGGCACGCTCGCCCTCGGGGTGCGCGGCCGAGGGCACGTCCTCGCGGTCGTGACGGGGTGCGTGGTCGGCGCGCTGCTCGTGCAGCTCCCGCTGGGGGTGGCCCTCCCGGCGGCGCTCGGCACCGCGTTCGCCGTACTCGTCAGCTCCGGCGGTCTCGCCTTCACCTCCGCCTTCTCCGTCTGGCTCCTCGACGCCGTCTACGAACTCGACGAGGCCCGCGAGACCCGCGCCCGCCTCGCCGTCGCCGAGGAACGGCTGCGCTTCGGCCGCGACCTCCACGACGTGATGGGCCGCAACCTGTCGGTGATCGCCCTCAAGAGCGAACTCGCCGTCCAACTCGCGCGGCGGGACCGGCCCGAGGCCGTGGAGCAGATGATCGAGGTACAGCGGATCGCCCAGGAGTCCCAGCGCGAGGTCCGGGACGTCGTACGCGGCTACCGCGAGGCCGACCTCCGCCTCGAACTGGCCGGTGCGCAGGGCGTGTTGGCGGCGGCGGGCATCGAGTGCGAGATCACGGGGGAAGCGACGGGGCTGCCGGCCGAGGTGCAGTCGGCGCTGGGGTGGGTGGTGCGGGAGGCGACCACCAATGTGCTGCGGCATGGGGATGCGGGGCGGTGCGTGGTGGGGGTGCGGGTGGGGGTGGGGTGTGTGGTGCTGACTGTGGAGAACGACGGGGTTAAGGGGGGTGAGGGTGTGCCTGGGGGTGTTGGGGGCGGTGAGGTCGAGAGTGGCGGGGGTGCCTGGGGTGGAGCCGGGCAGATGAGGAGCGCTGGGGGCGGTGGCCTCGGGGATGGCGAGGGCCTCAGTGGCGGATCCGGGATTGCGGCGGGCGCCGGTGGCAGAGCCAGGCTCGTGGGGAGCGTCGGTGGTGGGTCCGGGCTCGTTGGGCTTCGGGAGCGGTTGAGTGCGGTGGGTGGTGCGTTGGAGGCGGGGGCGGTGGAGGGGGACCGGTTCCGGGTGGTGGCTACGGTGCCGTTGCCTGCGGTGACGGGGGGCGTGGCGCCATGACCGTGCTCGGCGGGCAATCGGTGGCCGGGGTGATGGGGACACCGCATGGACGGGTTCCTCGGCTGCCCGGTGTCCGCCGGCACCGAGGACCGTACGGCAACGAACAGGCCCACTTCACAACCCCGCCCACCCCCCGACCACAACCCACCCTCCCGACCGGAGTCGCCCCATGACCACCCCCGTCGTACGCCTGCTCCTTGCCGATGACGAGCACCTCATCCGGGGTGCGCTCGCCGCGTTGCTCGGGCTTGAGGATGATCTGCTCGTGGTGGCCGAGGCGGCGAGTGGGCCTGAGGCGTTGGCGATGGCTCGGGCTCATGTGCCGGATGTGGCTGTGCTGGATCTTCAGATGCCGGGGGCGGACGGTGTGAAGGTGGCCACATCTCTGCGGGATGAGCTGCCCGGGTGCCAGGTGCTCATCGTGACCGGTCATGGGCGGCCGGGGCATTTGAAGCGGGCGCTTGCGGCGGGTGTGCGGGGGTTCGTTCCGAAGACCGTCAGCGCGCAGCGGCTCGCGGAGATCATTCGTACGGTGCATGCCGGAAATCGATACGTCGACCCCGAGTTGGCGGCCGATGCCATCGCCTCCGGGGACTCGCCGCTGACCGCGCGGGAGGCCGAGGTGCTGGAACTCGCCGCCGACGGAGCGCCCGTCGCGGAGATCGCCGAGCGGGCCGCGCTGTCCCAGGGGACCGTACGGAACTATCTGTCGTCCGCCGTCTCGAAACTCGGTGCCGAGAACCGGCATACGGCGGTGCGTCTCGCACGCGAGCGAGGTTGGGTATAGTTGCTCTCGCGCCACGGCGCAGCGCGGACGTAGCTCAGTTGGTAGAGCGCAACCTTGCCAAGGTTGAGGTCGCCAGTTCGAACCTGGTCGTCCGCTCCAGCAGAAGTAAGAACCCCGGTCCGGTGGACCGGGGTTCTTTTCTGTGGCTAGCTCCAGCTCAGGCCCGTCAGACGCTCGTACGCCTCGATGTACTTCGCGCGCGTCGCGTCCACGACCCGCTGCGGCAGCGGCGGCGGAGGCTGCTCGCTCCTGCGGTCCCAGCCGGACTCGGCCGAGGTCAGCCAGTCGCGCACGAACTGCTTGTCGTACGACGGCTGCGCGCGGCCCGGCTCCCACTCCTCGGCCGGCCAGAAGCGGGAGGAGTCCGGGGTGAGCACCTCGTCGGCGGCGATCAGCATCTCGCCCTCGAAGCCGAACTCGAACTTGGTGTCCGCGAGGATGATGCCCCGGTCGCGGGCGATGTCCCGGGCGCGGCCGTAGACGGCGAGGGTCGCCTGGCGCAATTGCGCGGCGGTGTCGGCGCCGACCTGGCGGGCGACCTCCTCGTACGACACGTTCTCGTCGTGCTCCCCTACGGCGGCCTTGGTGGCCGGGGTGAAGATCGGCGCGGGGAGTTCGCTGCCGTCGACCAGGCCCTCGGGGAGGGCGAGACCGCAGACCGTACGGGATGCGTTGTACTCCAGCAGACCGGAGCCGGTGAGGTAGCCGCGGGCCACGCATTCCACCGGGACCATCCGGAGCGACTTGCAGATAAGGGTGCGGCCCGCCCACTCGGCGGGGGCGCCGGGCGGGAGATCGGTGCCGAGGACGTGGTTGGGGATCAGGTCGGCGAGCTGGTCGAACCACCAGAGGGAGAGCTGGGTGAGGACGCGGCCCTTGTCGGGGATCTCGGTCGGCAGCACCCAGTCGTACGCCGAGATGCGGTCGCTGGCGACCATCACGAGCTCGCCCGCCTCGTTCTGGTAGAGGTCGCGCACCTTGCCGGTGTGGAGGTGCGTCAGGCCCGGGACCTGGAGCGGCTCGGGCTTTTCTACGAATCCGGACACGGTTCCTCCAGTGGTTCTCTCCAACTGGCTCGATTGTCCCGTATGCACGGCCCGCCTCCGGTCACGGGGTCAGTCGTGCTTGCAGATGCGGTCCAGGAGGTTGGCCGTGGCGCGCTGGATACGGGCGTCCACATGGCCGGGGCGGTCCAGGGCCGGTGACCAGGCGAAGGTGCCGGAGGCGAAGACGAGGGAGCCGGACGGCGCCCGGTACAGGGAGGTCTCCTGGTGGCGGAGGGCGCCCTCGCTGTCCGCGTACGGGGAGTGGGCGAGCAGGATGCGCTCCTCGTGCTGGGGGAGCTGGGTACGCGGGAAGTACCGGTCGGCCTCGCCCGCGACCAGGCCCTCGATCCCCTCGCCCTCGCCGGCGCCGGTCGCCTCCCACAGCCAGTGGTCGGCGTTGCGGACGATCAGGGGGTGCGGCTCGGGCACCCGGCCCGCGTACTGGATACCCACCAACTGCTGCTCTGGGCGGTCGATTTCACGCCACAGCACCGGTCGGCCCGGGCCCCGGCGCTTGCGGCAGGTGAGCAGCCGGTCCGGGACACCGGACGGGGAAGCGGCCAACTCCACTTGCCAGTACATGGTGTTGGCGGAGAGGAAGACGAGGGACGTGCCGTGCTCGCGGGCGCGTTCGACGGTACGGCGCATAGGCGTCGACCAGTACTCGTCGTGGCCCGGGAAGACCAGCCCCCGGTAACGGGTGGGGTCGACGCGCCCCGCGTGCAGGTCGCGGGCGTCGGCGTAGGCGAGGTCGTAGCCGTAGCGCTCGGCCCAGCGGATGAAGTCGTAGGCGTGGCCCACATGCAGGGGCAGGCCCGCGCCCGCGTACGGGCGGTCGAAGGAGACCGTCGTCGCGGCCTCGGACTCGCCGAGCAGCCGGCCGTCCCCGTCCCAGGCGTGGTAGAGGCTCGCGCCAATGCGGCCGTCCTCCGGGTAGAGGTTGTAGGCCTGCCAGGTGATGTCGGGCAGGAGGAGGAGCAGGTCGGCGGGGTGGTTGTCGCGGACCGTGAAGGGGATGTGGGAGCGGTAGCCGTCGGCGGTGGTGAGGACGGCCACGTACGCGCCGATGCTCCAGTAGCTCGGGACCTGCAGCCGCCAGGACAGCCACCAGTGGTGGCAGGAGACCGTGCGGTCGGCGGTGAGCGGCGGGGGCTGGACGATGCCGGAGAGGCGGGGGCTGGTGGTGATCTTCGCGGCGCCGTCACCGCCGTAATGGCCGATGCGGTAGATGTCGACGGCGAACTCCTGGGGCGGGTCGACCGTGACATGGAAGTCGAGCGCCTCGCCGGGGGCGACCGCGCTCGCCGAGGTGAACCCCTTGATCTGCCGCCGCACGTCGTCGGCGGAACGGGGGCCGCCCCCGGACCCGCGCGGGGCGGGGACCTTGGGCAGATCCCTGCCGGAGGTGTGGGCCGGGACCGGGGCGGGGTCCACGTACCAGGGGACGACGTGGCCGGTGTCGTCGAAGTAGGTCTCGCTGCCCCGGAGCCAGGGGACGGGGCCCTGTCCGAAGGGGTCCGTGACGGCGTGCGCCAGCGCTCCCGACTCCCAGCGGCTGATCTGCTCCGACCCCATGACCGCTCCCCTCCCTCGTGCCCCCGTGGTCGTCCTTCGTCGATCTCGTGCGTGTGTCGTATGCCGTACGCCTTTGCCATGGACGGCGCGGTGTACGGGACCGGCCCCAGCACATCACATTAAGCACGCACTCTGTCACTGGTCGTTGCCAATTGACCAAAAGTGGAAGCCAGGGTTCCGCGTCAGGGAGTTCGCGGTCAGACGAGCCTTACCGGCTTCTCCGGGCGTATGCCCAGGTCGATCAGCCACGCCCGCAGGGGCGCCGGGTCGCCGTCCTCGACGAGGCTGAGCACCCTCGGGGCGAGATCGGCCGCCCTTTCGCCGTTCACCAACAGCGTCGGACCGTCGAGCCAGTCGAGCCCGGGGGTCGCGCCGGCCGTGTCCATCGCGGCGCAGCACACCATCGCCGTGACGTGATCGGCGAGCAACTCCCGCCCGGTGCGCGGCGGTTGAAGCGGGAAGAGGGGCAACGAACCGTCGTCCCACAGTGCGGTGTCGGGCCCCTGCCCAGCCGGAGCCGAACCCACCGGCGGGGTCGCCGCCTCCTCCCGCGCCAACTCCGCGGTCAGCCCCGCGGCAAGCGCGGCACTGCGCGGCGAGCCACACTCGTCGAGCTCTTCGTCGTCTTCGGCGGCCATTGCCTTGTAGTGCTCGGGGTGGTGGGGGGTGGGGGGCTCGGTCTTACCGGTGCCGGGGCCGGTGCCTGTGCCTGTGAGAGTGCCGGTGCCGTCCAACTCGGTGTCTTCGTCGACGGTGTTCGCCTTCGCCGGCCGGTCGGTGGTGTCGGTTTCGGTGGACTCGTCGAGGTCAACGGGTGCCGGGGATACGGCGGTTCCGTCGGCCCCGGCGCGATCGACTCCCACGCCCTCATCGGACGCGTCCGCCTCCGTGTACCGGCCGCCGTCGCCATCCTCGGCGGGCCCATCCAGGCCAACAGGACCTGGGGATACGGCGGTTCCGTCCAACCCTCCCCCCGCGCCCTCTTCGGCCGCGTGCGCCTCCGCGTACCGGCCGCCGTCACCATCCTCAGCGGACCCGTCCAGACCAACAGGCCCTGGGGAAACAGCCGTTCCTCCGAACCTGGCGCGATCGCTCCTCACGCTCTCGTCAGCCGCGTCCGCCTCCGCATACCGGCCACCGTCACCATCCTCGGCAGGCCGGTCCAGACCAACATGCCCTGGGGACACGGCCATTCCGTCGAACCCGGCGCCCTCGCTCCCCACGCCTTCATCACCCGCGTCCGCCTCCGCATACCGGCCGCCGTCACCATCCTCAGCGGAACCGTCCAGACCAACCGGCCCTGACGATGCGGAGGTTCCACCGGACCCGGCGCGATCACCCCTCACGCCCTCGTCAGACGCGTCCACCTCGGCATACCGGCCGCCGTTGCCATCCTCAGCGGGTCCATCCAGACCAACAGGCCCCGGGGAAACAGCCGTTCCATCAAAAGCGGCACCATCGATCCCCACGTCCACTCGACCCGCATAGCCGCCGGAGACCCCCGTCAAGTGGTCCACCACGCGGGCCAGCGTCGGGGCGTCGTGATGGGCGGTGATCGGGTCGAGGGTGCGGCGGACGCCGAGGGTGTCCAGGACTCGGTGGAGGCGGGCCGCGTCGGTGCGCCATTTGCGGTCGACGACCTCCTCCGGGTACTCCTGCCAGTCCACCGGCGCCCAGTCGGGACCGGCCTCGGCGGGGCCGCCGTGGAAGAGGCGGGCGGCCAGGAGCGAGGTCGCCTCGTCGATCGTGCCGGGCTCTTCGAGCAGGTCGCAGGCGGGGCGCTCGCCGAGGCGGGAGGCGAAGCCCTCGGCCAGGCGGTCGCGGCGGGACAGCTCCGTCAGGGCCGCTACGACGCCCGCGTCCAGCCGGGACGGCCAGCGGCCCATCCGCCACGCGGGCAGCGCGACCCGGGTCAGCAGCCGGTCCCAGCCCGCGTACGCCAACCCCACCTGTTCCTGCGCGACGATCCGCAGGCCGTAGTCCACAGCCTGTGCGCGCTCGGCGGCAGCGGCGGCCACACCCCGCTCCATCTCGGCCGCGTGCCCCCGGCAACTGCGCAGCAGCAGCCGGGCGACCCAGCCGACACCGGCCAGCGCCGAGCGGAACACGGCACCCCGAGGTGCCGAGGTCACCGCCACCGCGGCGTCCAGCCCCCGTACGAAACGGCGGGCCGCTGCTATGTCCGGGTGCGCGGAGGGACCCGTGCCGGCCACCACCGGGGCGAGCACCGCGCGCAGCTCACCGACCCGCATCCACCACAGGAACGGCGAGCCGATGACGAGGACGGGCGAGGCGGCCGTACGACGCGAGCGCGCCGGGGTGAGGCCCCGCACGCCGGTGATCTCGTCGCGGTTCTCCTGCGGGGGCGGGCCGTGGGCCGGGTGGGTGCGGTCCTCCAGCCAGCTGTCGCAGTCCGGCGTGAGCGCTATCGCGGACGGCGCGGGGACGTCGAGGCGGTCGGCCAGGTCGCGCACCATGCGGTACAGATCGGGGGCCGACTCCTCGGCGATCGCGACCGTAGGACTCACGGCCGGCCGGGACCGCGCGACGACCAGCGCGATGGCGCCGGCCGCGAGCAGCACGACGACGGCGGTTACGCCCATGATCCAACGGGAGAGGTCCCAGCCCCGGCCCACGAGATGGCCGGTGGAACCGCCGGCGAGCAGGATCACCGCGACGGCGGCGGGCAACAGGGCGACGGCCAGCGCCCGGCTGCGGATCCGCAGCACGGCCAAGGCCCGGGAACGCGCCGCCTGCGCGCCCGCCTCCACACCCACACCCATACCGGTCACGACCGGACCTCACCCCCTCCGTGGTGTCCCGCTCTGCTGGCGTTGCTCACTCCCCCACTGTGGCACCCACCACTGACATCGCAATGCCGGTGGGCCAAGTGCCGGAACGCTTGCGCCGCACCATAGTTGGGGCCCCGGCCCCCGTCAGCCGGATGGGGCATCGGTCACTCGATGGAATGGCTCAGGGGAAAGGTGGATGACAGAGAGCAAGGATCAGGCCCCGAATCATGAGACGGATTCGGGGCCCTGGGGGTTTATCGCGGCCTGGAGATACAGGTGGCCGACGGGTCGGCACCAGGGCGGCTACTCGCCCGCCGCCGCCTTCGCCGCGATGTCCGTACGGTGCTGGGAGCCGTCGAGCCGGACCCGGCTCAGGGCCGCGTACGCGCGCTCGCGGGCCTGGGTGAGGTCCTCGCCGGAGGCCGTGACGGACAGCACCCGGCCGCCCGCGCTGACGACGTCGTCGCCGTCGTACTTGGTCCCGGCGTGCAGCACGTACGCGTGCGGGGCGTCCTGCGCCGCCACCTCGTCGAGGCCGGTGATCGGGTCGCCGGTGCGCGGGGTGCCGGGGTAGTTGCGTGAGGCGATGACGACGGTGACCGCCGCGTCCTCGCTCCAGCGCAGGGGCGGCAGGTCGTCGAGGGTGCCGTTCGCCGCGGCGAGGAGGACGCCGGCCAGCGGGGTCTTCAGACGGGCCAGGACCACCTGGGTCTCGGGGTCGCCGAATCGGGCGTTGAACTCGATGACCCGCACACCGCGCGAGGTGATCGCGAGCCCGGCGTAGAGGAGCCCGGAGAACGGCGTACCGCGCCGCCGCAGCTCGTCCACGGTCGGCTGGAGGACGGTCTGAAGGACCTCCTCCACCAGTTTCGGATCGGCCCACGGCAGCGGGGAGTACGCGCCCATGCCACCGGTGTTCGGGCCCTCGTCGCCGTCCAGCGCGCGCTTGAAGTCCTGCGCGGGCTGGAGCGGTACAACGGTCACGCCGTCGGTGATCGCGAACAGGGACACCTCGGGACCGTCGAGGAACTCCTCGATGACCACGCGCTCACAAGCGTTGGCGTGCACCTTCGCCGCTTCGAGGTCGTCGGTGACGACGACACCCTTGCCGGCGGCCAGTCCGTCGTCCTTCACGACGTACGGCGCACCGAAGGCGTCGAGCGCCTCCTCGACCTCTTCCGGGGTCGTGCAGACGTACGAGCGGGCGGTCGGGACTCCGGCCGCCGCCATCACTTCCTTGGCGAAGGCCTTGGAGCCCTCCAGCTGCGCGGCCTCCCCGGAGGGGCCGAAGACCGGGATGCCCGCCTCGCGCACGGCGTCGGCGACCCCCGCGACAAGGGGTGCCTCCGGACCGACCACCACCAGCTCGGCGCCCAGCTCCGTGGCCAGCGCGGCTACGGCGGCGCCGTCGAGGGCGTCGACCTGGTGCAGCTCGGCGACCTCGGCGATGCCGGCGTTGCCGGGGGCGCAGTGCAGCGCGGTGACATCGGGGTCGAGGGACAGGGAACGGCACAGGGCGTGTTCGCGGGCGCCGGTACCGATGACGAGGACCTTCACGGGGGTCAGCCTAGGACACGGTGGGGGTGAGGTCGGTCGGCGCGGGTGGCGGGAGGGGGTCGGGGGCGGTCGGGGATGGTGTTACGGCTGAGGGTGAGCGCGGGCGCGGCCCGTCGCGAGGTGTCGCGCGGGGCATCGCGCGGGGCATCGCCTACTCGTTGGTGAACTCCTCCACCACCGTCGCTCCCAGCTCCCGCACGATCAGTTCGTGCCCGGAGAGGGCCGACTCGTCGAGGTCGGGGTCGTCGTCCTCGGGGGTGTCGTCCTCGGGGGCAGTGGGGTGGGGGGCGGGAGGTGGGGCCGGGGCGGCGGGAGGCTGTCCCTGCGTGGGCGCCGGCGCCGAGTGTGTGGGGGCGGATGGAGTGGTGGGGGTGGGTGGGGGTGTGGGCTGGGGGGATGCCGGGCGGGGTGCTGGCGTACCCGGGCCGGGGCCGCCGTAGCCACCGCCTCCGCCTCCGCCGTATGAGCCGCCGCCCGGCTGCGGGGGCGGGGTGCCGCCGCCCGACGGGTCGACGACCGCCTCGATCTTCCACTGGACGTTGAACTGCTCGGCCAGCGCCTGTCGCAGTACGTCCTCGCTGCCGCCGCTGTTGAAGGTGTCCCGCGCACCGGCGTTGACGAAGCCGATCTGGAGAGTCGTGCCGTCGAACCCGGTGACCTGCGCGTTCTGGCTGAGCAGGATCCAGGTGAAGCGGCGGCGGTTCTTCACCGCTTCCAGGATGTTCGGCCAGAGCGTGCGGGGGTCGGGGCCGCCGGTGGTCGGTGGTGGGCCGACGGGGGTGGGGGGCGGGCCTTGGGGTGCGGGGGCCTGCACGAGTGCAGGTGCTGACGCTGGTGCGTGCTGCGGGGTCGGGGGCTGTCCGCCGCCGGCCGGGGTTGCCGTGGGCCAGCCGCCGGGACGGCGACCGCTGCCCGCGGCTGTCGCGGTGGGCCAGGCGCCGGGGCCGGGGGCAGCGGGTTGTGGCTGGGGCTGGGGCTGTTGGGGTTCCTGGGGCTGGGTGTAGGCGGCGGGTGCAGGTGCCTGTTCCGGCGGCGCGCTCGGGCCGGGGGCCGGGGTGGTGCCGGGCGCCCCTGGACCTCGTACAGCAGCACGCGCGGCAGCGGCACCACCGCCCGGCGGAACGGGCGGAGCGGCGGGGACGTCTCCCCCGTAGGCCTGGGGCTGGGGTTGGGGTGGAGGCTGAATGTGGGAGTGGGCATCGGGTCCGGGGACGTATCCCATGGCGGGCGCCCCGCCTCCACCCGAGAAGTTGACGCCGCGCTCAAGTCGGTCGAGGCGGGCCATGACCGACTGCTCGTCGCCGTAGGCGGCGGGGAGCATCACTCGGGCGCAGATGAGTTCGAGTTGGAGGCGGGGGGAGGTGGTGCCGCGCATCTCGGTCAGGCCGGTGTTGACGAGGTCGGCGGCGCGGCTGAGTTCGGCCGCGCCGAAGGTGCCGGCCTGCGCCTGCATCCGTTCCAGGACGTCGGTGGGGGCGTCGATGAGGCCCTTGTCGAGGGCGTCGGGAACGGCGGCGAGGATCACCAGGTCGCGGAGGCGCTCCAGCAGGTCGGCGACGAAACGGCGCGGGTCGTTGCCACCCTCGATGATGCGGTCGACGACTTCGAAGGCGGCGGCGCCGTCACCGGTCGCGAAGGCCTCGACGACGGAGTCGAGGAGCGAACCGTCGGTGTAGCCGAGCAGCGAGGTGGCCATGGCGTAGGTCACACCGTCGGTGCTCGCGCCCGCGAGCAACTGGTCCATGACGGACATGGAGTCACGCACGGAACCGGCACCGGCGCGCACGACGAGCGGCAGCACACCGTCCTCGACCGGGATGTTCTCCTGCCCGCACACCTGGCCGAGGTACTCGCGCAGGGTGCTGGGAGGCACGAGCCGGAAGGGATAGTGATGGGTCCGCGACCGGATCGTCCCGATGACCTTCTCGGGCTCGGTGGTGGCGAAGATGAACTTGAGGTGCTCCGGCGGCTCTTCGACGACCTTGAGGAGCGCGTTGAAGCCCGCCGACGTGACCATGTGGGCCTCGTCGATGATGTAGATCTTGTACCGGCTGCTCGCGGGCCCGAAGAAGGCCTTCTCGCGCAGCTCACGGGCGTCGTCCACACCACCGTGCGACGCGGCGTCGATCTCGATGACGTCGATGGAACCGGGTCCGTTGCGCGCGAGGTCGCGGCAGGACAGACACTCGCCGCAGGGCGTCGGCGTAGGGCCCTTCTCGCAGTTCAGACAGCGGGCCAGGATGCGCGCGCTCGTGGTCTTCCCGCAGCCTCGCGGCCCGCTGAACAGGTACGCGTGATTGACCCGGTTGTTCCGCAGCGCCTGCTGCAACGGGTCGGTTACATGCTCCTGCCCGATGACCTCGGCGAACGACTCCGGGCGATAACGGCGGTACAGCGCGAGAGACGACACGCGTACGAGGTTATAGGCGCCCACTGACAACGGGGGCCGGTGGCGGTACTGGCACAGCGCGGACACCGGCAGACACCGGCATACGCAAGCGCCCCCCACGCACCCGCCAGAGCCAACCTACCCTTGCTGCCTTCCGGCCCTGGGGGAGTTCAGTCAGATAGCGCCGCGTGAGGGGCTCCGCACAGGCTACAGGATCTGAGCGGGGGGAACGAGTTCGCGAGCACTCCTCAACGTCTTGTATTGTTTGCGGCGGAGGATTCGCCTAGAGGCCTAGGGCGCACGCTTGGAAAGCGTGTTGGGGGCAACCCCTCACGAGTTCGAATCTCGTATCCTCCGCCAGTGCCTCACCGGGCACGATGTCGAAGGGCCCCGCTGTTCGCAGCGGGGCCCTTCGTCGTTGTCCGTGTTTCCGTCTCAGTTGTTTTTCTTGTCCGGTCGGGCCGTTTCGTTGTCCGCTCCGGTCGGCACCCAAAGAGCGTCGCCGACTTGCTGGGCAACCTTGCGGAGCATGGTCCCCGTCACGTGCATGTAGCGGGCGCGCATCCTGGCCGCTCCCCCGGGCTCCCAGCCCATGATCGGGTCGATCACGACATCAGGGACCCCGAGGATCAGGAGCACGGTCGCGGCGGTGTGGCGAGCGTCATGAAGACGGCCGTTCCGTACGCCCGCGTCCCGGAGAAGCCGCTTCCAGGTGTGGAAGTCGGTGTTGGGGCTGAGGGGACCGCCGATGGGTGAAGCGAACACGTAGCCCTTGCCCTCCCAGTCGGCACCGGCCGCGATCCGCTCCCGGTCCTGGGCTTCCTGGTGCTGGCGGAGAATCTTGATCAGCGGGTCGGGCAGGCCGATGGTGCGTCGGCCCGCGCGTGACTTGGTGGACTTGTGCTCACGGCGGGTCTGCTCCCGCTTGGGGCAGTAGCCAGCCTTCCGGCCGCACGGGTTGGCGCCGCAGCCGTGCGCGTACTTGGGACGGAGCCGGTTCTTACGAATGCGGACGTATCCCGAGGCGAGGTCGACGTCTTCCCAGTGCAGGCCGAGCGCCTCACCCTGCCGAAGGCCAAGCGCCAGGGCGACGACCCACCGCGCGCTGTTGCGGAGCTTGGCCGCCTCGACGAGCAGGCTCTGAACCTCCTCGATCGTGAACGGCTCGATGTCCTCCTCTTCGAGTCGCGGCGCCTTGGCGATCTCGGCCGCGTTGGTGGGCACGTGTCCGCGCCGTACTGCCTCGCTGAGGGCGGTACGGACCGTGCGGTGCACGTGGTGTGCGGTGCCGGCCGCGCTGCCGTTGCTCTGCATCCTTTGGTAGAAGCGCTCCAGGTGCTCGGGCTCCAGCCGATCGAGCCGGTGGGCGCCGATGCCCGGGACCAGGTGCACGCGGACGTCCACCTCGTATCCGGCGTACGTGTTCTCGGAGACGTACGGCTTGGCGATGTTCTCGACCCAGTGCTCAAGCCAGCCCTGGACGGTCCAGCCCTTGCCCGGCTTCCTGAGCTTCTTGTCGTCGCGGGCCCGCTCCAACTCGCGGACGGCCTTGGTCACTTCGGCTTTGGTCTTCCGCTCGACGTGACGGCGGTCAGGCTTGCCGTCATCACGGACGCCGACCGTCACTCGGCCGTGCCATTTGCCGTCCTTGCCGAGGTAGATGGACGAGGCGCCGTTGGGCTGGCGGGTGCGTTTCGTCTCTGTCATGGCGCCTCCCTCAGGCCGCTTCGGCGGGCTGGCGGCGGAGTTGGGTGACGTATGCGGGCAACGCCTCGGTGGGTACTCGGCGGAGTCGGCCGACCGTGACCGATTCAATCTCGCCCGCGAGCACGAGCTTGAAGCAGGTCGTACGGCCGATACGGAGGCGCCGGGCCGCTTCTTCGACGGTCAGCAGGACCAAGGACGGGTCGGCGAGGTCTGGGACAGCGGTCAGGACTCGCGGGTCAGCCACGGGTGGGTTCTCCTTCCGTGCCGGGGGCGGGGTCGAGGGATGCGGAGAGCCAGGCTTCGGTGGAGGAGAGGCCCGTTCCGGCAAAAGCCCAGTGAGCGAGGACGAACGTGGTGTTGGTGGAAGGGCCGTTGGCGGGTGTGGCTTGGGCGCGGCGCCAGTCGGCTCGGGCGGTGCGGAGGGCGCCGAGGGTGGTGGAGTAGCGGCGGGACTTGGTGGAGAAGTGGCCGCGGAAGCCGAGCATGTGGGCCCAGGCGCGGAGGCGGAGGTGTTCGAGGCTCTTTCGGGCGCCGAGGGTCCAGGCGGTTCGGATGAGGCGGCGGGCGTGGTCGCTGAGGTCGAGTTGGGCGAGTTCGGCAGCGAACTTGAGCGGGCGGTCGAGAGCTCCCGTCGCGGTTTCGGCGCCCTTGGTGGCGTACTTGGCGATGTAGGCGGCGACGGCTCGTTCGGTGAGTTCCTGGCCGTCGTTGAAATCGGCGGATCGGATGGTGCGGACGTCGAGTTGGCGGCCGAAGGTGAAGGTGTGGGTGCGGCGATCGATGGTCGGGCCGTCCACTTGTGCCTTGGTTGCGGCGGTGCGGATGGCGTCAGTCAGGAGGTCGGCCGTTGCCCAGGGCGGGGGTTGGGTGTCTCCGCCGGTGGGGCCGTCGATGCGGATGACGGCGTGGAAGTGGACGGCGCCGCGTTTCTGGTACTCGGCGACCTTGGCGAAGGACACGCGCGCGTGGTCGCGGAAGCGGCGTTGGGAGAGGCCTGCGCGCTTGGCGACTTCTCGGCGCAGGTAGGTGGAGAAGCGGCGCCAGAGGGGGCCGGTGTGTGCGTTCCAGAGGACGGCGGCTTCGTAGTCGTAGGTGTCGGGGTTGAGTGGGGTGCCGAGTTCGGTGTCGTCCTGGTCGTGGTGGGTGCCGCAGCGGCAGGGGCGGCCGTCGGTGCGGCGGTTGTGGACTGGGCCGAACCCGGGGGCCGTGAAGGTGGCGAAGACGCGGGGGTGGGTGGCGACGTGTTCGGGGGTGCCCTTGCCGCCGCGTAGGCCGGAGCTGATCAGGTGGAAGGTGTCGCGGCGGTAGACCTCGGCGCAGGCCTCGCAGCGGGTGGTGCGGCGGTTGTTGCAGCGGACGAGGAGTTGGCCGGCCGGGAGGGTCGACGAGTCGAGGTGGTGGAGGGCGGGGCCGATCTCGCCGGTTGTGGTGTCGACGTCGTACTCGGTGCGGTGGCCGTCGAGGCGGATGGGGTGGGTGCAGCCGCCGAGGCCGGAGAGTTGGCGGAGGATACCCGGGAGGGTGCCTTGCGCGGCCAGGTTCGCTAGTTCGGGGAGTGGGGCCGGGGTGGGGCGGGTGAAGATGGCTTGCTCCTTCTGGCTGGCTCGGTCAGGAGAGACGGGCCCCGGGGCGGCGAAATGCTTGGTCGTGTGCCGCCGCCCCGGAGGCCAGGGGTCGTTTCGGGGCTCGTTCAGCGCCGGTTGTGGTCGCGGTCGCGGAGCATCGAGCGCAGGACTACGGCCGCGATGGCTACGGAGATGGCCGTTACGGCGACGGCGGCCAGGAGCGCGGTGAGGACGACTCCGCCGCGACCAGGGCGACGACCGTGTTGCGGTCGATGGCGACCGGCGGGAGCGAGCGCCGTACGGGCATCGGGTCGGCCGGGGTGTGGGTGTGCGCGGGCGGCGGGGTCGGGTTGTCGGGGTACTTGGGCAGGAACACGGCGAACCCTCTCTCATCTACTCGTCTAGTTATGTGAGCCGTTTACGACGCCCACGCCGGAGCGCGTGCCGGACTCGATGGCGGGGGCGAGGAAGGTGTGCGAGAGCCAGAAGCCGAACAGGGCGATCAGGACGACGATCCAGGTTCGGACGCCGAGGAACTTGACCGCTCCCCAGGCGAAGAAGCCGAGCACGACGACGAGCGGCAGGCTGACGGTCACGGGGTGGAACTCCCTTTCAGCAGACGGGGCAGCGGTGGGTGTGGGCAGCCAACTCGGCAGCGGCGCGGCTGTCGTAGTCGTGCGAGGCACCGCAGCGCGGGGCGGTGCAGGCGGCGGTGTGCTTCTCGCGGCCCCTGTCGTCGTAGGACGTGGCGACCTGGACGGGGCCGATGCGGATGACGTTGCGGAAGCGGCGGTTGGCGGTCATCGTCAGTCCTCCTCTCGGCGGTTCGGGGCGGGGAACTCGGCGAGGATGCGGGCAGCTTGGGCAGGGTCCGAGGTCCGGTCGGCAGCTTCCTCGGCGAGGAGCCGGGCCAACGCCCACCGGCTCGGGCCATCTCTCGGGCCGCGTCGAGGTAGTCGGCGGCGGTGTTGAGGGTGAGGGGCACGGGTCAACTTCCTGTCGGTGTGAGGTGGGCGGCGATGGCTTCGGCCATGGGCGCGGGGACGCCGAGGCGGGCGCGGAGGGTCGGGGTGTCGATGGGAGTTCCGGTGCGGGTGTGGTGCTCGGCGGCGACCTTGCGGGCGTGCTCAACCAGGGCGGCCGGGACCGGCACGGCGGGGCGGTTGGGTGGTGCCTCAATGGCCGGTTGCGCAGGCATCTCAGGCGGGTGTTCGGGCGCTTCCTCCTGGACGTTGGCGAGCTCAATGTCCTTGGCTGTGGGGTCGTTGTGGTGTGGGCGAGGAGGGTGCCGCCGAGGAAGGCGACGGCGGGCCAGCCCGCGACGAGGATGCGCAGCCAGGCGGGGACGTCGCCGAGGTCGAGTAGGCCGGCGGTGGCGACGTTCGCGCCGAGGGATGCGGTCAGCGCGATGACGAACCAGCACCAGCCGGAGGCCTTCGCCTCGCCGGTCCGCAGTCGGCGCCAGGCGGCGACTAGCAGCAGGTCGACGCTGATGGGGTAGGCCCACGCTTTCCACCCGTCCTGTCCGGCCGCCGAGGCGATGTCGTGCAGGTGGGCGAAGGACAGGGCGGCAGCGATGAGCGCTTGGACGAGTACCGCGTCGACGCGGGCCAGTTGGGCGCGCATGATGCGGCTCCTTCCGGATTCGGGCATGGGAGGGGCAGGGACCTGGCGGAAGACGGTCACGCCAAACCGGTGCGGGAAGGTCAGTTGGTTGCCGGGCGCGGCTGGACGTTGGGGACCGGGGCCTTGACCGGTTGCGAGGGTGCGTACGGCTGGAAGCGCTTGAGCGCGGGCAGGTCGGGCACCAGGTGCGCGGAGTCGCGGCAGATTTCGGCAGCGTCGCCGAGGGAGAGGTAGGGGGTACGGATGCGGGACCAGCCGCCGGAGGTGTCGCCCGCGACGGCCAGGCCGGGGCGCTCGGGGGCGATGGCGCAGGCCACGCCGACAGCTTCGGGGGCGATGTCGCCCAAGGCCATCTTCGCGGAGGCTTCGTCGTTGACGCGGTGGCAGACGCGGCCGGTGAGCTGGGCGCGGAGCATGGTGGCCCCTTGCCGAGTTCGGCGCCGAAGCGCTGGCCGCAGACTTCAAGGTAGATCCCGGCGGCGCGGCCGAGTTGGGCGAGGCGGATGAGCTGGGTGACCATCTCGTCGCGGCGTTCCTCGTCTTTGCGGGTGGCGACGAGGAAGAGTTCGGCCACCTCGTCGACGAACAGCACGATCGGGACCGGGCGTTCGTTCTCGGGCAGGCCCCAGATGTCTGAAGTGATCTCCTCGTCGGGGGTGTTGGGGGCGATGCCCTGCCGGGACTTGATCAGGTCGTAGCGGTCCTCCATTTCGTCGATGAGTGCGGGGAGCAGGTCGGCTGCCTGGTCGGGGTCGGTGGCCTGGGCTGAGAGGCGGGATGCGAAGGGGGACAGTTCCACGCCGCGCTTGCAGTCGATGCCGACCAGGGCGACCGGCTGACGGGCGAGTCCGGCGACCAAGTGGCGCAGGTACATGGACTTGCCGGACAGGGTTGCACCGAGGGTGAGTTGGTGCGGAACGGTG
The DNA here is from genome assembly GCF_040605995.1 of Streptomyces sp. NPDC005492. NCBI lineage: Bacteria > Bacillati > Actinomycetota > Actinomycetes > Kitasatosporales > Streptomycetaceae > Streptomyces > Streptomyces sp. NPDC005492. Next base: position 13,093 of record NZ_JBEXDX010000060.1, on the reverse strand, counting down.
CGGTAGTCCCGTACGAACGGGGTGGCGTCCTCCCTCAGAGCCACCGGCACCTTCAGGAGACCGGACGGGAGCTTGCGGGTACGCGGCATGCGGACCCGGCGCAGTACGTCGTAGCCGACGAGCCGGAGTTCGACGACACCGGGCTTGACGGTGGTGACGTAGACGGCGTGAACTCCCCATGCGTGGCGCAACCGTTCGGCGGAGGTGGCGACGTCTGCGGGTTCCTGGCCCGGGGCAAGCCGCAGCCGTATCCGCAAGCCGGTCGTGGTGGGTCGGATGATGCCCCGGCGGGGCGGTACGGGACGGATCTCGCGACGGGTGGTGGCCTTGACGGCGAGGACGCGAAGCCGGGACGGGGCGACGGTCAGGCCGCAGGCCTCCATGACCGAGCCGTACGAGCTGAGCAGCCGGGTCTTGGATATCGGCAGGCCGATCGTGGACCAGTACGCGGCCGGGTGCTTGGCCCGGGTATAGGCGGCCCCGCCACCGAGTGCGGCGAGGGGACCACCTACCTCCAGGAGCGTCGTCAGGTCGGACATCAGGCGGCAGCCCCCGCGGTGACCGGGTACGCGGCCGGAGTGACGGCGGCGGCGCGGAAGGCGATCCCGTGGCGCTGCTGCCCGTTGAACACGCTCTCCCAGGGTCGGGCGACGAGGCCCGGGAGCGAGACCGGAGCTCCGAGAGCCAGCCCCTCGGACACACCACCCTCGGGAACGGTGACCTTGATGAGGGACGACTCGCCCTCCTCGATGTAGACGACGCCGAGCGTCATCAACGCCTCGCCGCTGACGGCGTCCTTGGCGATCTCGCCGGTCTGACGGTCGCGGACCTTCGGCTCTGGGGCCTCGGTCAGCAGGATCGTGGCGGCGGTGGTCTCAACACGGATGGTACGCAAGGAAGTTTCCCCATCTACTCGTCTATACGTGTAGCGATCCGAGAACCCGATCTCCGGGTTCGTGCGGACCACCCTGCCACGCAACTTGCCCACTCGTCTATACGAGTATGCACGTTGAGATGTACGAGTTCGGAGAAGCGTCCCCACGTACCAGCCAAGACCGACACGAACTCACCCGAAGGAACCGTCCGTTCGGAGGGCGAACAGCTCGCAACCGTCATGCTCGAAGCGTGCTCGTCCGTCGAACACCGAGTCAGAGCGGGTGCAGACCCCCCAGTCCCGCCCCAACTCCCCACTCAGCGCGACCCAGAACCGGCAGCCACCGCACTGCTCGTCGAACCAGTCATCCCGGTAACCGGGCTGATCGGTGGGCCTGTTCCGCGCCGGCAACCAGCGCTCGTGACAGGCATCGTTGTGTTCGCGGTCGTCGCCTGTCCAAGGCTCGCCCGGCATCGGGTGATCCCCGCTCACGTGGCCGGGAGCTGATAGGAGAGGACGTACGCGTCCGCCGCCATGACTGTGTCGCAGACCTCCACGGCCCGCCCTTCGGTGTCGTAGGCGGTGCGGATGAGGTGAATCACGGGCACACCGGAAGCCAACCGGAGCGTCTTCACTTCTGTGGGCGAGGGCATGCGAGCGCGGATCTCTTCCTCGAAGTGGTCGAGGTGGTGGCCGAGTTCTTCGAGACGGGCGTAGATGCCGCCGGGGCCGGGGTTGGGTTCGGCGATCTGCGTGCCGCGCGCGACGTCGAGGGGGAGGTAGGAGGTGGCGAACTCGACCGGCTTCCCGTCGAGGAGATACCGACGTCGGCGGGCGAGCACACGCCGTACGGAACCGAGCCGGGTGGAGATGTCCTGGCTGGCCTTCTCCTCCTTGACCTCCAGACTGTCGACCTGGGGATGGCTGCCGGCCGCGTCCGCCTCCACGATGAACGCCGACTTGCCCTGCTCACGATGGCGGCGGGCGAAGCGGTCGGAGGCAAGACGCCGTACAGGAGGCCGGGGCCGCACAAAGACGCCCTTGCCGTGCTCGGCATGCACGAGCCCTTCGCCCTGGAGGACGGAGAAGGAGTTGCGGACGGTCATCCGGGAAACCCCGTAGTGCTCGACGAGATCAGCCTCCGAGGGCAGCTTCTCGCCCTCCTTGAACCGCCCACGGTCGATGGCCTCGCGCAGTTGGTCGGCGATCTGCCGGAAGACCGCACGATCACTCGTGGGGTCGAGATCGCCGAGCAAGCCGGAACGGAGAGGGCTCACGTTGAGTACTCCTTTAGGTATCTAGACGAGTGGGCGAGTGTTGTTGCTACGGTGGAGAGCCTAGCCAGCCGGGAGGGCCGAGGAACGTGAGCACTGACCGTCCGCACTCCGTGAGCGTCGCCGGAGTCATCGTCGACGACCACGGCCGCGCCCTCCTGATCAAGCGTCGCGACAACGGCAAGTGGGAGCCCCCGGGCGGCGTCCTCGAACGCGAGGAGACCATCCCCGAGGCCCTCCAGCGCGAAGTCCTCGAAGAAACCGGCATCAAGATCGCCCTTCCGGTGACCCTCACCGGCGTCTACAAGAACATGACCGGGCTGATCGTCTCCCTGGTCTTCCGCTGCCAGGCCGCCGACGGCACACCCACCACCGGGGACGAGACCCGCGCACTGCGCTGGGCCACCCGCGAAGAAGTCACCGAACTCGCCGACGAGGCCTACGCGATCCGAGTCACCGATGCACTCGACGCGATGTTCCCGCCGGCCATCCGCGCCCACGACGGCGTGAAACTCGTCTAGCCCGAACCCGCTGCACATGGCGGCCTACCAGCACGAAGGAACTTGTATGCACGAGTATACGAGCACTGCGGGGGTCTGGGGGCTCACTTGCCCAGGTTTCCCCGAAGAGGTCAGCAGGGCGCGGCGCTGGACGCGGGACATCCTGCGCGGCTCACCGTTGGCCGAGGACGCGGAACTGATCGTGAGCGAGCTGAGCGCGAACGCGATCCTCCACACGGCCAGCGGGCGGGACGCGGGCAGCTTCCACCTGGCGCTTGCGGTGTCGTCGCAGGTGGTGGCGCTGTCGGTGACGGATGGCGGAGGTGCCAGCACGGCGCCGAAGGTCGAGCACCGCGACCAGGAGGCCGAGCACGGACGGGGGCTGGGGATGGTCAGCGCCATCGCGCACCGGGTCGTAGTCCACGACAGCGACGGCGGTCACACGGTCACCGCGGAACTCTTCACGGACGTACGACGGGGAGCGCACCCATGCTGAGGATCACGACCAGGAGCGGGTTCTGGTGCGAGTGCTGGACGGAAGGGATGGATGAGCGGTTGCCGCCGACCCTGTTCGGCTCCTGCGACGCGTACTCGGAGCGCGAGGCGGACAGTTGGGTGTCGACGATCCTCCGCGCCATCTCACCTGCCCTCGACACGGACGCGTCCCAAGAAGCATGGACACGGCTCAACGACCACCGCATCGACACGAGACGAGCCCTCTTGCGCAGGGAACCTTGGACGGTGTCCGTCAGCCACGTCACCATGCGCATCACATGGACAGTCCGGCCAGCACTCTTCCTGCCCATGGCACACCGTCAGGGCACAGAACTGCCCTCGTGCGCCTACGACTTCAAATCTCACGTCGCTGATACGTAGTTTCAATGGAAAGTTGACTGCTGTCGCAAAGCGATATGTAACGTCGTGAATCAACACTCGCCCATAACCAGTACGTGCCGGAGCCGTCGATCCTCTTGCGCGGACAGGCATCCGCCCGCTATCCCGGTTCCGGGGGTGCGCGCTGATGAGAACGGGCGGGTGGCGGAACAGTCGGCTACTGCTGATCACGGCTGGGTTGGCGGTGATGGCGACTGCACCAGCTCTGTTGGCTACGTTCAAGGTCACGAACCAGTGGGCAGTCGGTGCCGCCGTGGCCAGCACGGCCGTACTGGTGGTGTTGGCCGGCGTGTGGCAGGAGCGCTACCAGCTCGCCGCGCAGCAACGAGACGAACGAGCCCTCAAAATCGAGAACGGCTGTCTGGTGTTGCCTAACGGCCGACTGCCGAGGGCAGCGCAGGCGACGGATCCGCTTCGGTTGGGCGTGCACCCCGCCCCCACCAACGTCGTCGAGCCACCAGAGCACGTTGCAGCAACAGCAAGTGAACGCGTTCCGGTGTACGTGCCGCGTGACATCGACGAAGAGTTACGTGAGCGCCTGGCACGGGGTGGGTTTGTGTTGCTGGTGGGGGATTCCACTGCGGGGAAGTCCCGTGCTGCTTACGAGGCGATGATTGCCACGTTGCCGGATCACGTACTGATCGTGCCGCAGGACCGCGCCTCGCTACCAGCAGCACTGGCCCAGGCGGCCGAGGAGCGGGAATGTGTCCTGTGGCTGAGTGACCTGGAACGATACTTGGGCACTGACGGGCTGACGCGAACTAACATCGCACGAATACTTGGGGGAAACCGCCACCATCGGGTCATCCTTGCGAGTTTGCGAGCTGCTGAGCAAGCGCGACTCACCGACGCCCTGGCTGGCCAGGGCGAGGCCGAGCGGCTGGCCTACCACGAGGCCCGGGACGTCTTGGAGCAGGCGCATCAACTGCGCGTCCAACGGATATTCAGCCCAGCCGAGCGGCAGCGGGCCCGAACGCGTGACTGGGATCCTCGGATCGCCGACGCCCTCGACCATGCCGACACATACGGCATCGCCGAATACCTCGCCGCCGGGCCCGATCTGCTACGCGACTGGCAGGACGCCTGGAGCCCTAACACGGACCCCACAGCGCCGACGCACCCACGGGCTGCTGCGCTCATTGCTGCTGCCGTAGACATTCGCCGAGCCGGCCACACCTCACCTCTGCCACGAAGCCTGCTAGAAGCCACCCACGAGCATTACCTTGACCAACGGGGAGGTCGTCGCCTTCAGCCTGAGACGTTGGAGACGGCATGGGCATGGGCCACTCGACCACAGCGGGCCACCACAACCTCGCTCTTGCAGCCCGAAAGCGACACTCACGTCCAAGTCTTCGACTACCTAACCGACACCGTTCAAGGCCAAAGCGCTCCCGGCGATCACGTACCTGAGCCCGTCATTCAAGCCGTGCTTGCCAACTGCACACCACAAGACGCCGATGGAGTCGCCGCAGCAGCGTTCGCCCATGGGCGCTACCAGCTCGCGCAGATCAGTTGGCAGTCATCCCTTGATACAAGAAGAACAACGTTGGGTGCGGAACATCCAGACATCCTCAGCAACCGCAATGACCTTGCCGTCGTACTGGGATTTCTGGGACAGCTAGAGGAGGCGGAGGCCGAACACCGGGCTGTACTGGAGACCCGCACTCGCGTGCTAGGTCCCGAACACTCAAGCACCCTGGCCAGCCGCAACAACCACGCCTTCGCACTCCGGGCTCTGGGCCGGCTGGAAGAAGCGGAGGCCGAACACCGCGCGGAACTTGACATCTCCATTCGTGTGCTAGGTCCCGAACATCCAGACACCCTGGCCAGCCGCAACAACCACGCCATGGTCCTGCGGGCCCTAGGGCGGTTGGAGGAGGCAGAAACGGAGTACCAAGCCGTACTGGACACCTGCACTCGCGTACTAGGCCCAGAACACCCAGACACCCTGGCCAGCCGCAACAACCACGCTCTCGCGCTCCAGGTTCTAGGGCAGTTGGCGAAGGCGGAGGCGGAACATCGCACCGTACTGAACATCCGCACTCGCGTACTCGGTCACGAACACCCAGACACCCTGGCCAACCGTGACCACCACGCCATGGTCCTGCGGGCCCTAGGGCGGTTGGAGGAGGCAGAAACGGAGTACCAAGCCGTACTGGACACCTGCACTCGCGTACTAGGCCCAGAACACCCAGACACCCTGGCCAGCCGCAACAACCACGCCGTCGTGATGCGGGACCTGGGGCACTTGGAAGAAGCGGAGGCCGAACATCGCACCGTATTGAACATCTGCACTCGAGTGCTGGGTCCAGAACATCCAAACACCTTGGCCAGCCGCAACCACCACGCCATGGAGTTGCAGGATCTAGGGCGGCTAGAGGAAGCGGAGGCTGAACACCGCGCTCTACTCGAGATCCGCACTCGCGTGCTGGGCCCCGAACACCCAGACACCCTGGCCAGCCGTGACAACCACGCTCTCACCGTGACCCAGTTGAGGTGCCAGCGCGATCCGTAGTTGGCACCCATTCGCCTGACGTCAGCGCGTCAAGCATCAAACGAAGTAGGACAACCCCATGCGTCCGCCTGAGTTACAACTTTCTCTACTGGTTCAAGGCGGCTCGCTCCGCTCCCCGCGCGCGGCCCGGGCGCCGGCCGGGCCTGCGCTCCTGTCTCCGCCCCGCTCCAGCCCGGCCGGCGCCCGGGCCGCGCGCACAGCAATCAGCCACCTGGCGTGAGAGACGGAGTACATCGCGGCTGGGGCGGTCGGCTCCACGGCTTTCACGGAGCCACTTTGGCGCGAGCCTCGAAGATCATGGCCGCAACGTCGTGCTTTACCGGTCACGTCCAAGAACTGCCCGACCCGCCGGAAGCTTAAGGGGACATGATCACTCGCGCCAAAAGCAGCGCCACCCCAAAGCCGCTCCACCGACCTTCTCCGTGGGCTGCCAAGCACCACAGTGGCACATCAGTTTCAGACTGCTCCAACGTGACTCAGGACCGTTGCCAGAGAGGAAGGCAGGTCGGCGCTGGCCAAGGGTACGCTGACGCGTCAGTGGGAGCCGTTTCGCCACGCGCCTGACGAATGCACCTGACCTAAACTGGGGTAGCTCGACGGAGAAACGGAAGGGCAACGTGGTGGATTACGAATGGGACGTATTCATTAGCTACTGCCATAGCGGGCACGTAAAGGGCTGGGTGATTAACCATTTCCGCCACGAACTTAAGCTATCCCTGGAAGACGAGCTCCCTCAAGATCCGCGCATCTTCATCGACCTTGAAATACAGGTCGGCTCGCAATGGCCAGATAGGCTTGCTGACGCACTCTCTAAGAGCAGATGCTTGGTGCCAATCTGGTCGCCTCCCTATTTCCGCTCAGAATGGTGCATGGCCGAGTGGGTCAGTATGCGCAGACGTGAAGCGCTTATGCGAAATGCGAACAATCAGCCGCCCGTCTTAATCTTTCCGATCATCTTTTCGGATGGCGACCACTTCCCCGAGGAAGCCAAGAACACTCAATACTTTCGCAACTTGAGTGAGTACGGATACGATGGAGAACAATTTCGAGACACTCCAGATTATCTTGCCTTTCAGAAAGAGATGAGGAACGTCGCAAAGACTATCGCCGAAGGCCTCCAGCATTCTCCGGAATGGCAAGAAGGTTGGCCAATCGAACGCCCGACAAAACTTCCAACGCGCCCGACTAGCCGTTTGCCGAGGTTGTGATTAAAGTGCCCAACGGCCAGATTGTGACGTTCTACTCTTACAAGGGTGGCGTCGGGCGGAGCTTCCTACTCTCAAACGTGGCGACTCTACTCGCGCAGTGGGGGTACAGGGTCCTCTGCATCGACTGGGATCTTGAAGCTCCCGGACTTCATTACTATTTTCAACCATACATGGGAGTGCCGCAGTCAGGTCTGGTCGATATGGTACTAAGCGTTCGCGACCAACGACCAGTTGGCGCGCTGGATCACGTGACTCCGGTCACCTTTCCAGGTTCCGTAAGCATGGATCTTATTACGGCTGGCGGAAGGAATCCGGATTACGTCGCACGTGTCCAGAGTATCGACTGGGACCACCTCTACTCGGATGCAGATTTCGGTAACATCCTCGAAGAGTGGAGGCAAATTTGGATAAATTCTTACGATATCATTCTCGTGGATAGCAGAACCGGCATTTCGGATTCGGGCGGTATCTGCACTTCTCAGCTACCTCATGTTCTCGCCTATGCGTTTACGGCAAACCAGCAGAACCTAGATGGCGTGCTGGACGTCGTAACCAGAGCGGCTAAAGCCCGCAATCGCCTACCGTACGACCGGTCTCGCCTCCTGACACTTCCGCTGCTTTGCCGATTCGACATGAGCGAAGAATACGAACGTGCCGCGGAATGGCGAGAGAAGCTAAACGCAGAGCTTAGGTCTAGCTATAGCGCATGGGTGCCAGAGAGTTCGGACACTGACCGTGTAATTGACAATTGCACCGTCCCTTATTCGGCCTATTGGTCCTTCGGTGAAGAATTGCCAGTGGTTTCGGAAGATATTCGAAACCCTCGACTCATTAGCTATAGCATTGCCTCGATTGCTGCATTGCTTGCTCGCAAAATGGAAGATGTTGCACTCTTCACTGAAAGTCGCGACGCTTACGTAGATAGCGCGATTAGGGCTGGTCGACGCGGCGGTGAATATCGGCACGAAGTCTTCATCAGTAGTGCGCCCAACATGATGCGCGAGGCCAAGAATCTGTCCAGGCTACTGACAACTGAAGGGATCTCTACCTTCTTCCGCGGGGAAGAGACTCCGCCTGGATATAGCAATGCCCGGGGTAAGCTCATGCGTTCCGCTATTGACACCTCTCAGCATCTCGTCTTCCTGGTTCGAGATGGCATGAAATCCGCTCAGCGCGAAGATCTGAACTATTTTATCCGGCAGACATTGGACGAACAGTCAGACAGAAAGGTATTTCCTGTTGTTGCATCACGGGACGCTTTGCTGAGTTTGCCATCTATTGTTAAGGGTGTAACGGCATACAGCCTCTCGGATAGCTCCCTGGCCAATATTGCACGAATGATCAAGGTTGAGATTTCAGGTGACAGGTCGTTCAGTAATTCTGCGGCACATCACCAACTGGGCATCGCCGCACAGAACCAGGGGGACTTGGCAGCAGCTGAACGACATTTCCGCAATGCCCTTGCCATTGATGAGCAACTCAATGACCGCTTCGGCGTAGCCACCAGCCACCGGCAGCTCGGCATTGTCGCCCAGTTGCAGGGGCGGCTGGAGGAGGCCGAGGACTGGTACCGCCAATCCCTCACCATCGAAGAAGAACTCGGCGACCGTCCCGGCATAGCCATCAGTTACCACCAACTCGGCTTGATCGCCCAGGGCCGAGGGGACCTGGACGACGCCGAAAACTGGTACCGCCAATCCCTCACCATCAACGAAGAACTGGGCGACCGCTCCGGCATGGCCCGCTCCCACCGACAGCTCGGCTTGATCGCCCAGTTGCGGGGGCGGCTGGAGGAGGCCGAGGACTGGTACCGCCAATCCCTCACCGTCAACGAAGAACTCGGCAACCGTCCCGGCACGGCCATCAGTTACCACCAACTCGGCTTGATCGCCCAGGGCCGAGGACACCTGGACGACGCCGAAAACTGGTACCGCCAATCCCTCACCATCAACGAAGAACTCGGCGACCGTCCCGGCACGGCCATCAGTTACCACCAACTCGGCTTGATCGCCCAGGGCCGAGGGGACCTGGACGACGCCGAAAACTGGTACCGCCAATCCCTCACCATCAACGAAGAACTGGGCGACCGCTCCGGCATGGCCCGCTCCTACCGACAGCTCGGCTTGATCGCCCAGTTGCGGGGGCGGCTGGAGGAGGCCGAGGACTGGTATCGCCAATCCCTCACCATCGAAGAAGAACTGGGCAACCGCTCCGGCACCTACAACAGCTATGGCCAGTTGGGCGTGCTCCGTACTGAGCAGCAACGCCCCGCCGACGGCGTGCCGTACACGTTGCGCGCACTGGCAATTGCACTGGAGATCGGAAGGCCACCCGACGCGAGCCTGTACTGGCTTGGTCGGCAGAGGACGCTTCTCGGCGTCGACACCTTCCGATCCATCCTTGATGACCTGCTGCCGAACGATGAAGCCCTGTCGGTCATGAACGCCACGCAGCCCCAGGATGAACCCGCGTCAGACGACGACTCGACCGGCTCAAGCAACCCCACCAGCACAGACCAGGCGTAACCGCATCGCTGTACTTCACCAGAGGATCCGTTGATCATTTTGGACTCAACAGTCGAGGATCGACCACGCTGCGCCATCCCGTGCCTGCCAAACTCCGCGGGGTGATCTTTCCTCCGGTAGCGTGAACCGCTGAGACCGAGGACGAGACATTCCGTGAGTAGCCAAGGGGACTGGTCATGGTGCGTGCGCCCAAGAGCGTGGACGTGAAACTGAACCTGCACGTGCTGGAGATCTCTGGCACTTGGGTACCCAACGACGCCGAACGACGCGCAGCCTGGGAAGTCTACGTAGAACTGGTCACTCGGGTCTCCGTCGTCCCCCTGCGCACTGACGAGGGCCTCATGCGGGAAGCACTCAGCAGCCTGTACTCCCTGTTTGCCACGACCCGCGACGTCCTGCGCCAGCACGGCCCCGAAGTGGCCGAACCCAAGCGCAACGGACAGTGCAACTTCGGTTACCTCGCCGTCGCCATGCTCAACTTCGGCATCCGGCCCCTGCTCGCCCGCTGGCACCCGGCACTGGAGGACTGGGAGAATCAGCGCCCCGCCGACCGCTCACGTCGCGACCATGAACAACTCTGGCCCCATGCCGACGACCTCCGCACGGCCCTCAATGACGCCCGCCGCATCCTCACCGCCTACGCCGACCTCCTCGCCAGCGCCTGCGGCGTCCCCAACCTCCTGCATGCCGTACCCACCAGCGACTGACCTATCGGGCTTGACGGCCGGCCGTCCGCAAGGCCGAAGGCAGCGTGTCGAATGCGTGTCGAGGTTGGCAGGCACAGTATGGCCAAGCCGTACGACTGCCCAGATCAGCGATCAACTGCGGGCGAACGGGCTGTGCGCCCTCTAAGGAGGCGCATCCCGGGTCTAACTGTGTGACAACGCCGACGGACAGCGGCGGACGAGTACAAACGTCTGCGGACCGTCGGCGCAGGTGAGGAGCACACCAACCCAAGGTCAAACCCCCACCCAAGTTGCTTCGGGACGAAGAGGTCATCGCTCAAGGTCTCACCCCCACGCTTCAACCTGTTCTAGAGCTCCGCGTCCCAGCGCGCTCGCAGGGACGCGCCGCCAGCAAGGCTGTCGTCGAGGAACCCAGACAACTCTTGGAGAGCGTCCAAGGCGCGCTGGAGGTTGGGGCGGCGCTCACCGTTGGCGATGGCGATGTGGAACCAGATGAGGGGGTCTGCCCACACCCTCCGATCCGGTTGCGAAAGTAGGTCGCAAAATTCTCTGTAGCTCCTGAGTCGTCCTTCGGGTTCAAGGATGACGTCGGTGCCGATACTTGACTGTGTCGCGTAGTAGACGTCACAGGCGGCGAAAGCTACATGAACCTTCAGTACCAGGGCGGACAGTCTTGTGTCGTCCTTTCCCGGCAGGCGCAGGAACGGTATGTCGTGACGGGTGCGAGTCATCTGGGCGAACAGGCAGGAAGTCATCCAGATGCTAGAAACCAGCGCGACGCCCGTTCCGGCGAACCAAGCAGGGCTCTTGCCATCGACGTCCTGTGGTTCGTTGAGAACCTGAGCCGGTCGGTAGAAGCCGTACCGGTCGACAGAGTTGGCGTAGAGCGAGAGCCGGTGATGTGCTTCAGCGGTGTGCCACCTGAGGGGGTTGAGGTATGAGATGTTCTGAGTCTCGCGTTGAGTGCGTTTATTATCTCGCCGTTGCTGACGGCTGGTCAGCCACACGAGACCCATGGAGATGGCGCCTGAGGTGAAGGCCGAGACCATCGTCACCGAGAGGGTGTCCACGCAACTGTCTCCTTCATCCGCGCCCATACAGCAGCCCGAAAAAGCTGAAAGGTGCTACCGGGACGCCGCCCGTCGAGGTCGTGGCCTGCTGAGGAAAACTGGCAACCTTAGCCGCCCACGGTCATGCCCTTAGGCCCACACCACAACCGCACCAGATCCAGCGGGGAAACACGGTGAACAACCGAGCCCGGCGAGGTCACTGTTCAACCGTTCGCCCAGGTCACCGCCCATACCAGCCGCAAATGCCCGCAGCTTCCCAAGATGAGAGTGCGAGTTCGATTCTCGTCACCTGCTCCACATGAAGCCCCTAGGTCGACGTCCCGGCGGCGGAGGTCAGCCGGTTCTACCCCTGCTGCGCCGATGCCCACCCACATGGGGACAGGCCCGGTGGCATGAGTCGAGCACCCGGTCTATGCGGCTCGCACTCACAGACGATGCCTCCGGCGGGGGATCGGCCGGCACCGGGGGGGGGAAGGGGTACCGCTCCCGACTGACGGTCCGTCGTGGCGTGGGGTGCTCCCATCCCGTCCACCGCCGACCCAGGCAGAGCCGAGCAGACGCGGCCCAGGGGCGTCAAGGTCGTTCGTACAGTGGCGCGCTCCACCTTGACGCCCCTGAACCACGCCCGCTCCACGGTGTGTGGGTCGACGGCGGACGGGATGGGAGCCAGGCGGTGAGGTGTCCCGCTGTCACCGGGTGGCCTTTACCCCAGAACGCGTTTCGCGTTGGACGTCCTCCGAGAGGCCCTCGAACCGATCGCCATCCCCGGCCGACGGCCTGAGTCCCTGCGCGAGTTCGTCCAGGACCACCACCTCGTGGGCGTGCAACACCGGTTGCCTCCCGATTCAGTGCAAGCCGACGGTACGCTCACCCATTCCTTGCTGTTCAGCGCGAAGGCGTGAAACCGAGGGACTGAACGAGGTGGAACGCGGAGCCCGAAGCCGTCGGAATCCACCCCTCACGCAGGGCATGCCGAACAGCCTCAGCGACACCGGACGGCAGCACCGGCTCAGCCTCGCGTCCGATCCAGTTGCCCGGATGCGGCTGGTCAGTGGTGACCACGAGCGTCGTCCCCGGGCTGTCCGCATGCTCGACCGCGAACGAGCACGGTGACCAGGCCAGGCCCTGGAAGTACGTCGGCCTGCCTCGCAGCCGCCAGCGATAGACCGTGCCGTCGACGACGATCCGTCGTGATCCCCTGCGGACCAGTGCCATGGCGCCCCCTTCAACAGCGACGATGCTAGCGAGCCCGGCCCCGCCGTCCGTCTCAGTTTCCGTCTCATTCAACGCCGTTCACGGCCGTTCAGACGAGACCAGGGCCGGTACCCGCTCTCACGACCGGCCGTCCATGAACGCAGGTGAACGGCCCCGTACGAACCCCTCTGGACCACCACCACAGTTGGAAAGCGTGTTGGGGGCAACCCCTCACGAGTTCGAATCTCGTATCCTCCGCCAGTGCCCCCAGCCAGTTCAGCAGGCGGCCCAGCATCTGCTGCATGAACGGGGTCAGCGCGTGGACCTCGTCCACGATGACGGTCCGCCCGGAC
>NZ_JBEXDX010000059.1:0-48547 GCF_040605995.1 Streptomyces sp. NPDC005492 | reverse complement strand
GGTCCAGGACGGCGTCAACGCCTGGGTCGCCCAGCGCGAGGCGGCGGGCGACACGGCCGCCGAGATCAAGACGGAGCTGGCCCAGTTCGACCAGTAGCCGCCGCTACTGAGCGTAGGTCGCGATGTCCTTGATCATGGCGAAGCCGAGCCCATACGCGCTCATGCCCCTCCCGTACGCCCCCACGTGGACCCCCGCCTGGGTCGAGCCGGCCAGCACCCAGCCGAACTCGGACTCGCGGTAGTGGAAGGGCGTCGGGACGCCGTCCACCGGCAGGGACAGGGTCGACCAGTCGGCGCCGGCGAGGTCGTCGGCCAGGACCCAGGCCGTCTCCGTCTGCTGCTCCAGCCAGTCGTCCCGCAGGGTGTGGTCCATCTGGCCGGGCCAGGTGAAGGACAGCAGCCCCACACCGGCGAGCCAGGCCGCCGAGGCCACCGAAGTGGCCTCCAGCAGGCCCGTGCCGTCGGCGGTGCGCCGGGCGGGGTTGCCCGCGACGGTGACGACCACCGCGAACTTCTCCTTGTCCTCCGTGCCCTCATTGCGTACGGAGGGCTCGTCGCCGTGCCCGATCGAACCGTGTTCGACGGCTCCGTCCGCCGCCATGCCCACCTGCATCAGCCAGCGCGGCCCCGTGAAGGCCTCGTCGAGGCCGTACCACGGGAAGGGCGCCAGCAGGTAGCCGTCGACCGTGCGCCGGGCGGAGGGGACCTGTTGTCCACCCTCCGCGGCCGGTGCCTGCGCGCCCACCCGACTCGTCGTCTCCATGCTCCGGACGCCTCCTCGCTCTCGTCGGACCGGGGCGGCCCGCCCCCCTTCGGGCGACTCGCCCGGTCCGCACAACAACTCGGCAGCATAGCCACCTCAGAGGAGACAGCCCGGAAAGCGCCCGGCGCGCGGGGCGCGCGGGGGCCGCGTTCAGGCCGTACGAGGGCGTGGCGAAGGTATGAAACGCGTCACGTGGAAGCCGCGCGCGAGGATCAGGTGGCGTCCGCGTCGAAGGGCGGGCGCTCGTCCTTCTCGGGGCCCTCGGGCTTCTTGGTCATGTCGAGACGACCACCGCTGGAGGGGGACGAAGAGGAGGAGGCGGAGGGGGTGTCCGCGCTCTGGACCGCCTCCGTGACCTCGGCCATCTCCTTCTTCAGGTCGAAGCCGTTGCGGATCTCCTTGAGCCCCAACTCGTCGTTGTCCAACTGCTTGCGCAGGAACGTCTTGGGGTTGAGGTCCTCGAAGTCGAAGTCCTTGAAATCCGGACCGAGCTCCTCACGGATGTCCGCCTTGGCGCTCTCCGAGAACTCGCGGATCTTCTTGATCGTCCGCATGACGTCCTGGATGACCTTCGGGAGCTTGTCCGGACCGAAAACGAGCACGGCGAGGACAATGATCGTCACCAGCTCTAGCGGTCCTATGTCATTGAACACCTGAAGCTCCTTGCGATGTCCTCGGTCCTCGGCCCTCGGGTCTGTGCGGTCTTCCGTGGTCCGGGCCGGGTCCACGGTACCCGGCGATCCCACCCGACCGGTACTGTCCCGGGGGCTACGAGTAGGTGTACGCGACCGGTTTTCCGGGTTGTTTGCCTTGTGGGGGCGGGGACGCGCCGCTCACCTGTGAGGTTTCTGTTAATTGGCCGCCTCGACCTCCGGTGGAGGACCCGAGGACCGGCGGTGGCGTCTCCCCAGAGCTGCTGTAGGGGCCTGTGGAGCCGTGCCGGGTGCGGAGAGCACCGCCGGGTGCTGGATGGGCGGCGCGAGCGCCCAGGGGCCTGGCTCGCTGTACGGCGGGGTGCTGTAGGGGTGCAGGGGGCGGGGTCGTGTAGAGGGGGCGACCCTCGCCCATGCCCACCCCGCCAACCGGAGATCCCAAGGCAGGGCGACCCAACTCAAAGTCACCGTGCCAACAGACTTACCCGCACCGCCAGTTGGTGGCCCACCCACAGAACGACCCGACTCTAATCGCCCCCACAACAGCCCCAGCCTCACCACCAACCGAGGCCCCCGAAACCGGCCGAGCCAAGGGGCGCAGGGCCGGTCAGTGGAAGGGGCGGGAGGAGGTGGTGGGGGTGGGAGTGGGGGACGAGGTGGTGTCGGGGGCTCGCAGCAGGCCGGGGGCCATCGCCTCGGCGGCGTTGGACCATGACGCGAGGGCGACCGGCGGGGTCGCGTTGAGCGGGCGTATCAGTGGGGACATGACTGCCGCTCCGGCCATCACCGGCGCGGTCAGCGTGTGCATGACCTCGTCGCTCCGGGCGGCCGCCGGAGACGGCACCCCGGGCAGCAGTGGTGCGGACACGGAGGTCGGTGCCACCGAGGTGTCGCCCAGCATCGACCGCTGGCTCGCGCCCTGCGCCAGCAGGGGCCCGACTCCACCACGACGACGCCCCGTCTCCGGGGTGGCCGCACCCGTGCCCTGTGTACGCGCCGGAGTCACACCGGCACCGCCCCGCACCTCGGCCGCGGTGTCGCCCGGCGTGACCGTGGCCACCCCGCCCAGCGCGATCGCGGCCAGCGACACCGCGCCGGCGGCGACGAACGCGAACCGCATCCCGCGCGTCGCCGAGCGGTCGGCGTCGTGCCGGCTGACGTCGTGGATACGGAAACCGTCACGGGCGGACGGAGAGGAAGGGGTCAGAGCTTTCGCGGCGTGCGGACCCGCCGGAACGTAGCCGAACTCGAAGGCGTCGAGCGGCCCGTCTCTTTTCACGCCGAAGAAGCCCACCCCGGCGAAGAGTCCCCCGCCGGGCGGCTCCTCGCCGTCCATGTCGTCGCCTCCCCCGGGCAGCCCCTGGAGGCGGGCCAGGAAGCTCTCGGAGGGAGGCGGCGGGGCCATTTCCGCGAACACGTTCTTCAGTCGGCGCTGCGCGTCGGCCTCGGCCTTGCACTTCGTACAGGTGGCCAGGTGCGCCAGTACGCGCTCGCGCGACTCATGACCGAGCTCTCCGTCCACCAGGGCGGAAAGTCGGTCTCCCAGATGCTGCTCAGCAGGCGTAGGACGTGATCCACTCACGCGGTCGCGCCCCCTCCCCCCAGCGCGGGCACACGCGCCACGAAGGAACGGCGCTCGGCCCGTGCTTCCGGCGAGCGGTGCGCGAGGGCCTTGCGGAGCTGGGAGCGGCCGCGGTGGATCCGGGAACGGACCGTGCCGAGCTTGACGCCCAGGGTCGCGGCGATCTCCTCGTAGGAGAGCCCCTCGATGTCGCACAGGACGACCGCCGCCCGGAACTCCGGGGCGAGGGTGTCCAGGGCCTGCTGGACGTCCGCGTCGAAGTGCGCGTCGTTGAAGACCTGCTGGGGGGACGGCTCGCGGCTGGGCAGGCGCTCGGCCGCGTCCTCCCCCAGCGCGTCGAAACGGATGCGCTGCTTGCGGCGGACCATGTCCAGGAAGAGGTTGGTGGTGATGCGGTGCAGCCAGCCCTCGAAGGTTCCGGGCGTGTAGGTCGACAGGGAACGGAAGACCCGGACGAAGACCTCCTGTGTGAGGTCCTCGGCGTCGTGCTGGTTCCCCGTCAGGCGGTACGCGAGCCGGTACACACGGCCGCTGTGGGTGCTGACGATCTCCTCCCAGGTGGGCGGAGTCCACGCCTGCCCGTCCGCGTCGGTGGAGAAGGTCGCGGTCTGGGCATGGTCAGCGGCGTGGCTGTGGTCAGCAGCGGTGTCGTTCACGGATTTCGGCCTGCCCGCCGATCCGAGAAAGCGCCGGAGCACTCCTCCCCGATCCACAGGTACAGCCGCACCTCCCCTGTCGGCTCTGGTGGTGTCCAGTGGAGCCCCTACCATAGCCACCTGCCCCGTTAGCTCCGGATAAGGGGTTTTACGAGAATTTGATACGGGCTCATACCGACCTTCCGGCGGTGCGAGCCGGTCCTCGTGCCCCGGCCCGGGCCACCGCCCGTGCCTCTGCCCGATGCGCTGATCCGTCCTCATCCCCCGCTCTCCCCTCCGGCCGTGTCCCCCAGTGCATTCCTCCCCCTCTAAACGCCCGGTCCCATCAGCAGGTTCCCGGCACCAACGGATACAGTCACGCCCAGGCAACCACGGGGACAGGAGAGGGTCATTACCGCCAACCGGCAGACGAGCTGGGCGTTCGCCGACGCCTATGTCGCCGAGGACGAAGCGCTGCGCTGGGCCCGTGACCGGGCCCGCGAGGCAGGGCTGCGCTCGGTGTCGCCCGGCACGGGCGCCGCGCTGCGGATGCTCGCCGCCACCGTGGACGCGAAGGCGGTGGCGGAGATCGGGACCGGGACCGGCATCTCCGGAATGCATCTTCTGCACGGCATGCGGCCGGACGGGGTACTGACCACCGTCGACCAGGAGCCGGACCACCAGCAGTTCGCCCGCCAGGCCTTCCGCGCCTGCGGCTTCGCCAGCAACCGGGCCCGCTTCATCCCGGGGCGCGCCCTGGACGTGCTGCCCCGGCTCGCGGACGCCGGCTACGACCTCGTGTTCTGCGACGGTGACCGGCAGGAATTCCTGGACTATCTCGCTGAATCGTTGCGCCTGCTGCGTCCGGGTGGCCTGGTGGTCTTCGAGGGCGTCTTCGCCAACGGCCGGACCGTCGACTCCGGCCCCCAGCCCACCGAGGTACTGCGCCTGCGCGAACTGCTGCGCGCCGTACGCGAGAGCCCGGAACTGATCCCGTCACTCCTCCCGGTGGGCGACGGCCTGCTGTGCGCGGTCAAGCGCTGAGCGCTCCGCCGGGCGTGCGGTGTCATGCCGCTGGAGTTGCCGGGTCATGCCGCCGCTCGGCCGCGGCACCGTCTCGGCCGGCCGCGCCCCCCGCGGCGGAGCCGCACACCCAGACAGCCCCTGCGGCGTCTGGTCGGCGCCCGCGAGCGAGGGCATGCGGCCGCCCGCACCGCGCCGCGTCAGCGGCATGGCCCGCCCTTCCCGGGCCGCCCCATCCCGTAGAACCCGGAAAAGCAGCTACCCCGGCACCATCTCGGGTACCGGGGTAGCTGAAGGGGTATGGTCGCGTTCCGCCGCGTCAGCCGACGACCTTCTTGAGGGCGTCGCCCAGCGCGTCGGCCTCGTCAGGGGTCAGCTCGACGACGAGCCGCCCGCCGCCTTCGAGCGGAACGCGCATGACGATGCCCCGCCCCTCCTTGGTCACCTCGAGCGGGCCATCGCCCGTCCGCGGCTTCATGGCCGCCATGCTCGTTCCCCTTCCTGAAACCAGCTCATCGTCGCCGACGGCCCCATGGAGGGCACGCGCGGCCCCTAATGAGACACGCGTCACCGGCATCGAACACATTGCTTCCAAGCCATTATCCCGCATCTCAGGACCCGATGACCAACATCAGTCGGCATCGCTTGGGCAACGCGCGCGAGCAAAACCACTCAATTCGCCGATGCGACTGCGATACTGCGCCGCCGCGCGGACCCTGGCCGACCGAATTCGGGCCCGAATTCTTTGACGCAGGTCACACGTCCGGTCCGGTGCGCGGACGGTGATCTCCGCCATGCTGTCCTACGGACGTAGGGCGTACCGGCCGGTACGCCACAGCGGCGACACCGGAGGGGACACACCATGGCCGACACCGTGCTCTACGAGGTGAGCGACGGACTCGCGACGATCACGCTGAACCGCCCCGAGGCGATGAACGCGCTGAACGTCGCGACCAAGGTCGCCCTCCGGGAGGCGGTCCAGGCCGCGGCGGGGGACGACGCCGTACGGGCCGTGCTGCTGACCGCGGCCGGGGAGCGGGCGTTCTGTGTCGGGCAGGACCTCAAGGAGCACATCACGCTGCTGGCCGCCGACCGGGAGGCCGGGACGGGGGTCACCATGACCACCGTGAAGGAGCACTACAACCCGATCGTGCGGGCGCTGGCCGGGATGGCGAAGCCCGTGGTGGCCGGGGTCAACGGCGTGGCGGCCGGGGCCGGCTTCGGGCTCGCGCTGGCCGCGGACTACCGCGTCGTGGCGGACACCGCCGGTTTCAACACCTCCTTCGCGGGCGTGGCGTTGACCGCGGACTCCGGGATCTCCTGGACGCTGCCCAGGGTCGTCGGACCCGGGCGCGCCTCCGACCTGCTGCTGTTCCCGCGCACGATCACGGCGCAGGAGGCGTACGACCTCGGGATCGCGAACCGTCTGGTGCCCGCCGCCGAGCTGCACGCCGAGGCCGGGAAGGTGGCCCGGGCCCTGGCCGACGGGCCGACGGTGGCGTACGCGGCGCTCAAGGAGGCGGTGGCCTACGGCTTCTCGCACACCCTTGAGGAGACGCTTCAGAAAGAGGACGAACTTCAGTCCCGCGCGGGCGCGTCGGAGGACCACGCGATCGCCGTGCAGGCCTTCGTCAACAAGGAGAAGCCGAAGTACCTGGGCCGCTGAGCGGACTCAGAGGCGGCGGGACACACAGTCCACCAGGTGGTCGTCCACCAGTCCGCACGCCTGCATCAGGGCGTACGCCGTGGTCGGCCCGACGAATCTCAGGCCGCGCTTCTTCAGGGCCTTCGACAGGGCCGTCGACTCGTCCGTGACCGCCGGGACGTCCCCGAGTGACTTCGGGGCCGGGCCCGGCGCCGGGGCGTGCGACCAGATGAACTCGTCCAGCTCGCCCGGCGCCCAGTCGGCCAGCACGCGCGCGTTGGCGATCGTCGCGTCGATCTTGGCGCGGTTGCGGATGATGCCCGGATCGGTGAGGAGACGTTCGCGGTCGGCGTCGGTGAAGGTCGCCACCTCGGCGATCCTGAAGCCGGCGAAGGCCGCGCGGAAGCCCTCGCGGCGGCGCAGGATCGTGATCCAGGAGAGGCCCGACTGGAAGGCCTCCAGGGAGAGGCGTTCGTAGAGGGCGTCGTCGCCGTGGACCGGGCGGCCCCACTCCTCGTCGTGGTAGGCGAGGTAGTCCTCGGTGGACAGCCCCCAGGGGCAGCGCAGGGCACCGTCCGGACCGGCCACGGCGTCGCTCACTGGTGGTCGCCTTCCGCGGGCTTCTCGGTCGGGAGGCGGTGGGCCCGCGCACCCGCCAGCGCGGACTCCAGGTCGGCGATCCGGGCGTCGCGCTCGGCGAGTTCGGCGCCGATGCGGCCCAGCGCGTCGTCCACCTCGGCCATGCGGTAGCCCCGCGCGGCGAGCGGGAACCGAAGGGTCTCCACATCGGCGCGGTTGACGGGCCGGTCCAGGGGCAGCGGGTCGTCGAGGCGCTCGGGCGCGCCGTCGGGGAGCGGGGCGCTGTCGCCGCCGCCGATCACCGAGAGGGTCACGGCGCCGACCACGACGGCGAGCGCGACGACCAGGAACAGGAACATGAACATCGCTGGGGTCTCCACAGGCGTCGAGGTCGGACGTGCCGAAGCCGAATGTGTCAGGGTCCGATCGTGCCATGCGACGCTGACAGTTAGGGTCTCAGGCGGCTGAAGACCGGTACGCACTAGGAGAGGTCACAGGGGATGCTCAGGCTGGGCAGGCGTGAATTCGACGCGCACGAGCCGGTGATCATGGCGATCGTGAACCGGACCCCCGACTCCTTCTACGACCAGGGGGCGACGTTCCGCGACGAGCCCGCCCTCGCGCGCGTGGAGCAGGCGGTCGCCGAGGGGGCCGCGATCATCGACGTCGGCGGGGTCAAGGCCGGTCCCGGCGAGGAGGTCACCGCCGAGGAGGAGGCGCGGCGCACGGTCGGTTTCGTGGCCGAGGTGCGGCGGCGCTTCCCAGACGTGATCATCAGCGTCGACACCTGGCGGCACGAGGTCGGCGAGGCCGTCTGCGAGGTCGGCGCGGACCTCCTGAACGACGCGTGGGGCGGTGTCGATCCCCGGCTCGCGGAGGTCGCCGCGCGCCATCGCGTGGGCCTGGTGTGCACGCACGCCGGCGGCGCCGAGCCGCGCACCCGGCCGCACCGGGTGACGTACGACGACGTCATGGCCGACATCCTGCGCGTGACCCTGGGTCTCGCCGAGCGGGCCGTGGCACTGGGCGTGCCCAGGGAGTCGGTGCTGATCGACCCCGGGCACGACTTCGGGAAGAGCACCCGGCACAGCCTGGAGGCGACCCGGCGCCTCGGCGAGATGGTCGACACGGGCTGGCCGGTGCTGGTCTCGCTGTCCAACAAGGACTTCGTGGGCGAGACCCTGGACAAGCCGGTCAAGGAGCGGGTCGTCGGCACGCTCGCGACCACGGCCGTCTCCGCGTGGCTGGGCGCCCAGGTGTACCGGGTGCACGAGGTCGCCGAGACCCGGCAGGTGCTGGACATGGTGGCGTCGATCGCGGGGCATCGGCCCCCGGCGGTGGCCCGTCGGGGGCTCGCGTAGCCGCAGCGGACTTCTAGCGGCCGGCTTCCTTCGAGACCAGCGCGACCGCCTCCTCCACGTCGTCCGTGACGTGGAACAGCAGGAGGTCCTTCTCCGACGCCTTGCCCTGGGCGATCAACGTGTTCTTCAGCCAGTCGACCAGGCCGCCCCAATACTCGCTCCCGAACAGCACGATCGGGAACCGGGTGACCTTCTGGGTCTGCACCAGGGTCAGCGCCTCGAAGAGTTCGTCGAGGGTGCCGAGGCCGCCGGGGAGGACCACGAAGCCCTGCGCGTACTTGACGAACATCATCTTGCGGACGAAGAAGTAACGGAAGTTCAGCCCGATGTCGACATAGGCGTTGAGCCCCTGCTCGAAGGGGAGCTCGATGCCCAGGCCGACGGAGATGCCCTTGGCCTCCAGGGCCCCCTTGTTGGCCGCCTCCATGGCACCGGGGCCGCCGCCCGTGATGACGGCCCAGCCGGCCTCCACCAGGGCGCGTCCGAGCCGTACGCCCGCCTCGTACTCCGGTGAGTCCGCCTTGGTGCGGGCCGAGCCGAACACGCTGATCGCGGGCGGCAGTTCGGCCAGCGTGCCGAATCCTTCGATGAACTCCGACTGGATGCGCAGGACGCGCCACGGGTCGGTGTGGACCCAGTCCGAGGGGCCGCCCGCGTCCAGGAGGCGCTGGTCGGTCGTGCTCGCGGTCACCTGGCCGCGCCGCCGGAGGACCGGTCCCAGGCGCTGCTCCTCCGGTGGCTGCTTCTTGCCCTCGGGGTTGCCTGTAGCCATGTGCGCTCCCTCCGCTTGCCGTGTTTCCACCTCAGCGTAGATCTACGCGGGTTACGGAGGGGGGACATACGGATGTCAGGCGGTGAGCCAGTTCCGCAGCCGCCGCTCCGCCTCGGGGATCAGGGCCGCCTCGACCCGCTCGTCGACCTTGTGGGCGAGGAGTTGGGCACCCGGGCCGTAGTTCACCGCGGGCACGCCCAGCGCGCTGAAGCGGGCCACGTCGGTCCAGCCGAACTTGGGGCGGGCCTCGCCGCCGACGGCCGCCATGAAGGCCGCGGCGGCCGGGTGGGTCAGACCGGGGCGGGCCCCTCCGGTGTGGTCGTCCACGACGAACTCGTCGACCCCGCAGTCGGCGAAGTAGTCGCGCACGAACGCCTCCGCCTCGGCCTCGCTGCGGTCGGGCGCGTAGCGGAAGTTGACGACCAGGGTGCACGCGTCGGGGATGACATTGGTGGCCACGCCCCCTTCCACACGCACCGCGTTGAGGCCCTCGTGGTACTGGAGGCCGTCCACGACGGGTGTGCGGGCCTCGTACGCGGCGAGCTTGGCCAGCGCCCTGGAGGCGGCGTGGATCGCGTTGGAGCCCATCCACGCGCGCGCGGAGTGCGCCCTTTCCCCGGTGAACTTCAGGAACATCCTCAGAGTGCCCTGGCAGCCACCCTCGACCTGACCGTCCGTCGGCTCCAGGAGGACCGCGAAGTCGCCCTCCAGCCACTCGGGACGTTCCTCGGAGACGTGCTTGAGGCCGTTGAGGTGGGCGGCGACCTCCTCGTTGTCGTAGAAGACGAACGTCAGGTCCCGGTTGGGGGCCGGGACCGTGGCCGCGATGCGGAGCTGGACCGCGACGCCGGACTTCATGTCGCAGGTGCCGCAGCCCCACAGGACGCCGTGCTCGTCGAGGCGCGAGGGGACGTTGTCCGCGATCGGGACCGTGTCGATGTGGCCCGCCAGGATGACGCGTTCCTTACGGCCGAGGTGCGTACGCGCGACGACGTTGTTGCCGTACCGGTCGACCGTCAGGTGCGGCAGGGCCCGCAGCGCGGTCTCGACGGCGTCCGCGAGGGGCTTCTCGCCGCCGCTCTCCGAGGGGAAGTCGACGAGCTGAGCGGTGAGCCGTGCGGCGTCCAGCGTGAGGTCAAGTGGGGTGTCGGCCATGGCGCCGACCCTAACGCGAACGGCCGGGCCGCCGGTTGTCCACACCCTGGGCGTGAGTGACAGGAGCCTCCAGTACCTTGTGGGGATGCCTGAGCAGTCCCCCACTCCGAAGAGGCGTCGACGAGGCCGCCTCTTCCGATTCTCCTCGGCCCTCGTGGTGCTGCTCGCGGTCGCGGGCTATCTGGTCGTTCAGTACGTCACCGGCGGCCGGGGCGGGCCCGGTTGCAAGGTGGTCTCCGGCAAGGGCGACGGCCAGGAGTACGAGTTCACGCAGGAGCAGGCGATGAACGCGGCGACGATCGCCGCCGTCGGTACCGGCCGCGGTATGCCCGAGCGGGCCGTGACGATCGCCCTCGCGACCGCGCTCCAGGAGTCGCAGCTCGTCAACATCAAGCACGGCGACCTGGATTCGCTCGGCCTGTTCCAGCAGCGGCCCTCGCAGGGCTGGGGCACCAAGAAGGAGATCCTGGACCCGGCGTACGCGGCGGGCGTCTTCTACCAGCACCTGGCCAAGGTGTCCGACTACGAGAAGCTCCCCCTCACCGTCGCCGCGCAGCGCGTGCAGCGCAGCGGATTCCCGGAGGCGTACGCCAGGCACGAGGCCGACGCCACGCTGCTGTCCGCCGCCCTGACCGGGCAGGCGGCCGCCACGCTGACCTGCCAGGGCCTGCCGGACACCACGCGGACCGCGACCGGCCCGGACGCCGTACAGACCGCGCTGGTACGGGACTTCGGCCGCGAGGTGCTGAAGGAGACCGGCGCGGAGGTGACCGGCGAGTCGACGTCCGGGGCGAAGTCCAAGGCCACGTCCAAGACCAAGGCCACGCCGTCGCCCAGCGCGAGCGCGACGGGCGGGAACAGCACGGTGACCCTGCCGGTGCGGTCCGGCAGCACGAAGATCGGCTGGCAGCTCGCGCACTGGGCGGTGGCCAACTCCTCGGAGCTGCACATCGAGCGCGTGTCGTACGCCGGCCGCGAATGGGCCGCCGGCAGCGCGAACGACCCGTGGCACTCGACCGACACCAAGGCCGCGGGAGGGGTTCGCATCGTGACCGAGAAGCAGGCCAGGCAGTAGGTGGTCGGGCAGTAGTACGGGTCCTCACCCGTAGGGGTCATGCGCGGGCGGTCCGAGCCCGGCCGCGCCCAGGTCGTCGCGCCGCCTCCTCCACATACGCCGGACCCCTTGAGAACAAAGGGCCGTCCCCATTCGGCAGACTTTCGGACCGGGCGCTCTTTGTCCGTTTTTATCCGTAGCTGATAATGCGACGCATTACCAACTCTTTACGTTGTCGCTCCGCAACCTTCGCGCGCTTCGAGCGGTAGTCACTGCGTCCGAGCCCGGAGATCAACACAAGGAGCATCATGACCCTCCCCCTGACCCGCCGGATCGCCCGTGCCGCGCTGCTCGTAGCAGCGGGAGCGGCAGCCGGGGTCGGTGCGGCCGGCTCCGCCAGTGCGGCCCCCTCCCTGCCGGCCACCCCGAACCTGAGCGGGCTGACCGCTCTGGACGGGGCGAGCGTCGGCAACACGGTCGACGGCGCGAGCCAGAACGTCACGGGGGTCGCCGGCAAGTCCGGTGGCCAGACGCTGGAGAAGGCGGTACCGGCCGCAGGCAAGACCGGTGGCAAGGTCGCGAAGACGGTCGCACCGGCCGCGCAGCACGTCGCCGGGGACACGGCGGGTCAGGCCGGTGGCCTGCTCGGCGAGACGGCGAAGACGGCGACGTCGGGCGGCGGACTGCCGACGGACGCGGTCACCAAGGGCGGACTGCCGTCCGCGCAGGAGCTGCCCCTGAAGGGTCTGCCGCTCGGCTAGTCAGCCGGAGCCGAAGGGGTCCAGGGATTTTCCCTGGGCCCCTTTTCCATGCCGGTATCCCGCAAAAGACGCGGACCGTCAGCCGAGCCGATTCACGGCCGCCCGTACCCGCTCGTCCGTCGCCGTCAGCGCCACCCGTACGAAGTGTTCGCCCGCCGTGCCGTAGAAGTCGCCCGGCGCCACCAGGATGCCCAAGCCGGCCAGGTGGGCCACCGTGTCCCAGCAGGACTCGTCCCGGGTCGCCCACAGGTAGAGGCTCGCCTCGCTGTGCTCGATGCGGAAGCCGTGGGACACGAGGGCCTCGCGGAGCAGGGTGCGGCGGGCGATGTAGCGCTCGCGCTGTTCGCGGACGTGGGTGTCGTCGCCGAGGGCCGCGACCACCGCCGCCTGGGTGGGCGCCGAGGTCATCATGCCGCCGTGCTTGCGGATCTCCAGGAGCGGGCCGAGGACCGCCGGATCGCCGACCAGGAAGGCCGCGCGGTAACCGGCCAGGTTCGAGCGCTTGGAGAGCGAGTGCACCGCGACGATCCCGTCGTAGGAACCGCCGTTGACGTCCGGGTGCAGGACCGAGACCGGGTCGGCCTCCCAGCCCAGTTCGAGGTAGCACTCGTCGGAGAAGACCAGGACACCGTGCTCACGAGCCCAGGCGACGGCCCTGGTCAGCTCGTCCTTGCTCAGCACCCGGCCGGTCGGGTTGGAGGGCGAGTTGAGCCAGAGGAGCTTCAGGCCCTGGGGGTCCAGAGTCGTCGGGTCGTCGTAGACCTCGTAGTCGGCGCGGGCCAGTCGGGCGCCCACCTCGTACGTCGGGTACGCCAGGCGCGGGTAGGCCACCCGGTCGCCGGGGCCCAGGCCCAGTTGGGTGGGGAGCCAGGCGACGAGTTCCTTGGAGCCGACGATCGGCAGGAGGTGGCGGTGGGTGACGTCCCGGGCGCCGAGGCGGCGCTCGACCCAGCCGGTGATCGCGTCGCGCAGGGCCGGGGTGCCCCAGACCGTCGGGTAGCCGGGCGAGTCGGCCGCGTCGATCAGGGCCTTCTGGATCAGGTCGGGGACCGGGTCCACCGGGGTGCCGACCGAGAGGTCGACGATGCCGTCCGGGTGTGCCGTCGCCGTCTTCTTGTACGGCTCCAACTTGTCCCAGGGGAAGGTGGGCAGACGGTCGGAGACTGCGGACACGGTTCCTCGCTCACTCTCTTCGGTACAGCAGGTACAGCAGGTACAGCCGGTACGACCGGTACGGCAAACGCCTCGGCCCCGTACGGCGATCGGGGTGATCAGGCCGTACGGGACCGAGGCGGCGCGTCGGTGCGGGCCGCTCTTACTGGTTCTGCGGCGGCAGCGCGGCGACGAAGGGGTGGTCGCGCTCGATCAGGCCCAGCTTGCTGGCGCCGCCGGGGGAGCCGAGCTCGTCGAAGAACTCGACGTTCGCCTTGTAGTAGTCCTTCCACTCCTCGGGAGTGTCGTCCTCGTAGAAGATCGCCTCGACCGGGCACACCGGCTCGCAGGCTCCACAGTCGACGCATTCGTCCGGGTGGATGTACAAGGACCGGGAGCCCTCGTAGATGCAGTCGACCGGGCACTCCTCGATGCACGCCTTGTCCTTGACGTCGACACAAGGCTGCGCGATGACGTAGGTCACGCTGTCGTTCCTCCTCGATAGGGCGCTGGCGGGCCTCCGTAGGCTCCGCCGCCAGGCGCGCTGGAGCGCGGCGTCGTCCATGCCCGCCCCTAGTATCTCCGTTCCGGGGCGTGATCCATACAGGAGGGGTGAACTGACCTGTGGAAATCTCTGCGGCTGGACGTCTTGAGGTCCGCGTAACCGCCGCTGACGTGGGTAAACGGGTCTCGGTCCGGCGCTTGAGCGAGGGTGAAGACACGGCGGAGAAGTTCACCGACACGGTGGGTGTTCTCACATCATGGGACAGCGGTGTGCTCACGATCACACGCAAGAGCGGCGAGTCCGTCCGGATCGCGGAATCCTCGCTGGTCGCGGGCAAGGTGGTCCCGGCCGCTCCGGCCCGCCGCCGGGGACCCTCCGCCGGCTACCGGGAGCTGGCCCGGGTCGCCGCGCGCGGCTGGCAGCCGGTGGAGCGCGAGCGGCTCGGCGAGTGGGAACTGCGGGCCGCCGCCGGGTTCACCCGCCGCGCCAATTCCGTGCTGCCGCTCGGCGATCCCGGCCTGCCCCTCGACGAGGCCCTCACCGCCGTACGACGGTGGTACGGAGAGCGCGGCCTGCCCGCCTACGTCCAGACCGCGACCGGAGCCGAGGGCACACAGGAGCTGCTCTGCGCCGAGCTGGAGCGGCGCGGCTGGACCCGTGAGGTGACGGCCGAGCTGTGGACCGGGGCGCTGGCCCCGGTCGCCGACCGGGCCGACGCGTCCGGGGTCGTCCTGTCCAGGACGGCCGACGAGGCGTGGCTGGCCCGCTATCAGCGCAAGGGGGTGAGCGAGGTGGCCCTGAAGGTACTGGGCGGAGGACCGTCGGTGTGGTTCGCGACCGTGCCCGGCGAGGGCGCCGAGCCCGCCGCGATCGGGCGGTGCGTGGTCGACGGCCGGTGGGCCGGCTTCGCCGCGGTCGAGGTCGATCCGGCGCTACGGCGGCGGGGGCTGGCCTCTCTCGTCATGGCCGCGCTGGCCTCGCGGGCGCTGGACGAGGGGGCGTCGGCCGCGTGGCTGCAGGTCGAGGCGGACAACGCGGGGGCGCGGGCGCTGTACGCCGGGATGGGATTCGGGGTGCATCACGCCTACCACCACTACCGCGAGCCGGCCCCGACCGGTGACACCGGTCGCGACGGATCGTCGTGAGGGGGTTCGAGTTCGCCATGTCCGCTCCCTGTCCCCCGCCGCCCGGGCGGTCCGCGCAGGTGCGCGGCCGGTTCGCCGAGGAGGTGCGGTCCGAGCGGCCCGATCTGACCACGCTGTGCCTGCTCGTGGGCGCGGCGGCGGACGGGGCGCTGGACGACGCGGGCATCGACGCGGCGCAGATGGAACTGGACCAACTGGCCGGACAGGTGCCCTTCCGCCCCGGCGGCCCGTCCGCCTGGGCGAGCGCCCTGCGCCAACTCCTCGGCGTCCGCTTCGAGTTCCGCGGTACGCCCGCCGACTACCAGCGGCTGGAGTCCTCGCTGCTGCACCAGGTGCTGCGAAGGCGGCGCGGGCTGCCCATCCTGCTGTCCGTGGTGTGGATGGAAGTGGCCCGGCGGGCGGGGGCTCCGGTCTACGGGGTCGCGTTGCCGGGGCACTTCGTGGTGGGGTTCGGGCCGACGGAGGAGCAGGTGCTGGCCGATCCGTTCGACGGGGGACGCGTGCTGTCCGGGGCGGACGCCGAGTTGCTGGTGGCCGGGGCCACGGGGGCGGCGCTGCACCCCTCGATGCTGGCGCCCGCGGCGCCTCTTGAGGTGGTGTCGCGCGTCCTGAACAACATCCGGGCCTGGGCCGCGGCCCGGCCGGAGCGGTCGGAAGTGGCGTTGTGGGCCGTCGAGTTGGCGTTGCTGCTGCCTTCGCATCCGGCACGGTTGCGGTACGAGCGGGCTCAACTGCTGGTCCAGCGGGGGGATTTCCTCACCGGCGCGGCCGAACTGGAGGCCTACGCCGAGGTGGTGGCCGCGGTGGACGAACCGGCCGCCGACCAGGTGCGGCGTCAGGCCCATTCGGCCCGCTCGATGCTCAACTGACCTACAGCCAGCCCTTCTCCCGCGCGATCCGCACCGCCTCCGCCCTGTTGCGCACCGCCAGTTTCTGGATGGCGGTCGACAGGTAGTTGCGCACCGTGCCCTGGGAGAGGTGGAGGGCGGTGGCGAGTTCGGCGTTGGTGGAGCCGTCCGCCGCCGCTCTGAGGACCTCGCGTTCGCGGTCGGTGAGCGGGTTGGCGCCCTCGGCCAGGGCCGCCGCCGCGAGGGTGGGGTCGATGACCCGCTCCCCCGCCAGCACCTTCCGTACGGCTGCGGCGAGTTGGGCCGCCGGGGCGTCCTTGACCAGGAACGCGTCGGCGCCCGCCTCCATCGCGCTGCGGAGGTAGCCGGGCCGGCCGAAGGTGGTGAGGACGACCAGCTTCACACCGGGGAGTTCCTTGTGGACCCGGGCCGCCGCCTCGATGCCCGTGCAGCCCGGCATCTCGATGTCGAGGAGGGCCACGTCCACGGCGTGCTCCCGGACCGCCGCCAACACCTCGTCGCCGCGCGCCACTTGGGCGACGACCTCGATGTCGTCCTCCAGGCCGAGCAGCGCGGCCAGTGCCTCGCGGACCATCGACTGGTCCTCGGCGAGCAGGACCTTGATCGTACGGCTCATGCGGGCGATCCTACGTCCGCCGAGGAGACCTGAGCGTCGGCGGGCACCCGTGCCACCAGCCGGAAGCCGTGTTTGACGCGGGCCGCCTCCAGGGAGCCCCCGACCTTCTCCAGGCGCTCGGTCAGCCCGCTGAGACCGTTGCCCGGGCCCTTGCCGGAGCCGCCCGAGCCGTTGTCCTCGACGGACAGTTCGAGCATCGGGCCGTCGAGGGTCTGACGCCGGACCAGTTCCACGACACACCGCTGGGCGCCGCTGTGCCGTACGACATTGGTGACCGCCTCGCGCAGGGCCCAGGCCAGCGCGGACTCGCTGTCCTCGGGGAGGTGGGCGAGGTCCGGTTCGACGGGGAGGTCGGCCGTGACCCCGGCCGCCGTCAACGCGATCTGGGCGCCCGCGAGTTCGTCGGCCAGGCGGGGGCGGCGGTAGCCCGTGACGGCCTCGCGGACGTCCACCAGGGCCTGGCGGCTGACCTGTTCGATGTCGGCGACCTGCTGGGCCGCCTTGTCGGGGTGGTCGGGGAGCATCCGGCCGGCGAGTTCGCTCTTCAGGGTGATCAGCGAGAGCGAGTGGCCGAGCAGGTCGTGCAGATCACGGGCGAGGCGCAACCGCTCCTCGTTGGCGGCGAGTTGGGCGACGGTGGCGCGGGCCTTGCGCAACTCGACGGTCGTGCGCACGAGTTGGCGTACGCCCGTCATGGAGTACCCCACCAGCAGCACCACCAGGAACAGGCCCCAGGCGTCGTCCAGGTCGTCGGCGGCCCATCCCGCCAGCATCATCGCGGCGGTGGTCAGCGGGATCGTCCAGTAAGCGGTGGTCAGCGGGAGGGTCACCCCGCAGGTGACGGAGACGTACACGAAGACGCCGAGCCAGGCGCTGCCGAAGCAGAGGGCCAGGACGAGGCCCAGCACCCAGAGCACGGCGACCAGCGCGACGATCGTCCCGCCGGCGTAGGGCCGGCCCATGGTGCGGAAGACCACGGCCAGATAGGTCCCGACGAAGACCAGCAGTCCCGCCCAGCCGGCCGCCGTGGCCCAGGTCGTGTGGTGGCCCGAGGCCAGGTCGCCCACCGGGGAGCCGAGGAAGACCAGCCAGGGCAGGACCCACACCAGCTTGCGGATCACCTCGGCCCGGTTGCGGGGCGGCCGTCCGATGCGCACCAGCCGCTCCGCCCGGACTTCCTCTTCGGACCGCGGGTCTTCGGTCATCGCGCTCACGCCTTCAGCGTGTCCTTCCGGTACAGCCACGCCGCCCCGCCCGCGAACAGGGCGAAGTAGACGACGAGGAGGGTGACGTCCTTGGCGTGGGGCGACTGGCTCTGCTCGATGGCCTGCCCCAGGGCAGCGTACGCGTGTGTGGGCAGCCACTTCGCGATGTCCTGCAGCCAGGTCGGGAAGGTCGTGGACGGGAACCACAGGCCGCCGAGGATGGACAGGCCGAAGTAGATGATCATCGTGATCGGGCGGACCGCGTCCCCGCTCGCCAGATACCCGATGGCCACGCCGAGCGCCGCGAAGACGAGGCTGCCGGCCCAGATCGCGCCGGTCAGCGCGAGCCACTGCCAGGCGTCCAGCCGTACGTCCTTCACCAGGGCGGCGACGGCGAAGACGACCACGATCGACGGCAGGCTGACCACGGCGGCGCTCGCGGTCTTGGCGAGGACGTAGCCGCGCCCGGGCAGCGGGGTCAGCCGGAGCTGCCGCACCCAGCCGTTCTCGCGCTCCTTGGCGATGCGCTCGCTGTTGCCCATCAGGACGGCGGTCAGGGCGCCGAAGGAGGCCATGGAGACCATGACGTACTTCGCGACGCTCAGGCCGGTGCCCTCCACGTTGCCGGTCTGGTTGGAGACCAGCAGGAAGATCACCGAGGGGTAGATCACCGAGAAGAACAGGAACTTGCGGTTGCGCAGGGCGCGGGTGAGTTCCAGTCGGATCAGGCTGTTCATGACTGCTTGGCCTCCTCGGCGGTGGTGATGGCGACGAAGGCCTGCTCCAGGCCGAGTCCGGCGACTTCGAGGTTGCGGGGGTAGACGCCGAGGCCGTAGAGCGCGTGGACGGTCGCGTCGGCGTCGGTGGACTGGATGCGGACGGTCGATCCGCTGATGTCGATGGTGGTCAGGAAGGGCAGGGACCGCAGCGGCGCCTCGTCGATCTCGCCGTCCAGGTCGAAGGCGACCCGGCGCGCGCCGGCCTTCGCCTTGATCTCGGCGGAGGTGCCGTCGGCGAGCAGCCGGCCGCGGTGCAGGACCAGCACGCGGTCCGCGATGGCGTCGGCCTCTTCGAGGTAGTGGGTGGCGAAGAGGACCGTACGGCCCTGGTCGGCCTGTTCGCGCATGGTGGCCCAGAAGGCCTGCCGGGCGGAGACGTCCATACCGGTGGTGGGCTCGTCGAGGACGATCAGATCGCTGTCGCCGGCCGTCGCGAGGGCGAAGCGGACGCGCTGGGCCTGGCCGCCGGAGAGCTTGTTGACCTTGCGGTCGGCGATCTGGGCGATGCCCGCGCGGGCGAGGACGTCGGTCGCCTTGTACGGCTTCGGGTGCAGGTCGCAGGCGAGCCTCACCAGTTCGGCCACCGTCACCTCGTCCATCAGCCCGCCGCTCTGCAGCATCGCGCCCACCCGCCCGGCGACGATGGCCTCGCGGGGGCTGGCACCGAAGACGCCGACCCGGCCCTGGTCGGCCTGCTTGAGGCCGAGCAGCAGGTCGAGGGTGGTCGACTTCCCGGCCCCGTTCGGACCCAGCAGGGCCACCGTCTCGCCCGGGTGGAGCGCGAGCGACAGACCGTCGACGGCCCGTACGCTGCCGTAGCTCTTGCTCACCTGATCGAACTCGACCACTGGGCTGGTGGTGGTCGCCGCTGTTGTCGTCATGCCCTCATCGTGGCCGCCGGCGGCCGGTGCCCGGCAGTGTCGGCGGTCCGGTGTGCCGCATGACAGTTGTCATACGACGTTCCTACGACGAGGGGGCACCCGGCGAGTGCCGGGTGCCCCCTCGTTTCGGCTGAGCCCCTAGCTGGGGTTCGTGACGATGATCCCCACCCGGTCGGTCTTGCTCACCAGCGCCTTGCGCAGGGCCAGGTAGACGTCCTGGGGCGTGACGGCGGTCTTCTGGCCGGTGGCCCGGGTGATCTTCACCCCGTCGAAGGCGTTGCCGTAGAGCTCCTTGAGCGCGGTCAGGTCGGGGCTGTCGACGAGCTTGCCGTCGACGGCCTTCACCTTGAGGAACTTCCACAGGGAGTTCTGCGGGCTCATCGGCACCGAGACCCCGGTGTCCGTCTTGACCGTGACCAGCCCGGACATCGCCGGCTGGGCGAAGGCCTTCATCTCGCGGTCGACCTCGGCGTTCGAGACCGTCGGCTGCTTGGTGGTGGTCGGGACCGTCACCGCGGTGGCGGTATCGGTCTCGATCTCGGCGCGGTACGCGGCCTCCACGGCGTCGGCTGAGCCGCTCGCGTCGATGGCCTTGCCCGCCTTGCCGTAGACGGCGACCGCCTTGCCGGCCTTGAACTCGATCGTGCCCTCGGTCACCGCGCCGGAGCCGGAGCCGCCGCCGAGGTCCGCCAGGGCGGCCTGGAGCTTCTCCTCGTCGGTCGGCATGTCGGGCTGGACGACCCGGTGCTGGCCGAAGAGCGAGCCGATCACGGAGACCGGGTTGTAGTCGCTCGTGGCGGCCGCGCTGACCGTGGACGCGAAGTCGAACTGCAGCCCCGCCTGGTCCGGCTTGAGCGAGACCGTCTTTCCGCCCACCGACAGCTTCAGTGGCTTGTTCACCCGGTCGCCGAACGCGTCGTCGAGCTTCTTGACGGCGTCGTCACGGGTGCCGCCGCCGATGTCGACGCCGAGCACGGTGGTGCCCTTGGGCACGTCGGTGTGGTTCATCAGCAGCCCGGCGCCGTAGGCACCGCCCGCGAGGACGAACACACCGACGAGGAGCAGGACCAGCTTGCTGCGGCCCTTCTTCTTTTTCTTCGCCGCGCTCTTGCCCGCGTTCTTGGCGGCCGGCGCGCTCTGCGTCGAGCCGGGCTCGGGCAGCTTCGGGGGCGTGTGCGGCAGCGGCCCGTCGGGGTGGGCACCGGGGCCGAACGGCGGGTTCCCGGTACCCGGGACGACCGGCATCCCGCTGGTGACGGTGTGTCCGGAGACCTGGTCGGCGGGGGCGCCGTAGCCGGGCTCGGGGGCCGGCTTCTGCGGGGTGAGGATGGCGGTGTCGTCGCTGAGACCACCGCCGGGGATCATGCCGGGCCCTCCGGGGGTGGCGCCGGGTCCACTGGGGGCGCCCATGCCGGGGCCGCCGGGACCCATGCCGGTGCCCGGACCACCCGGTCCGCCGGGACCAGCACCCGGACCACCAAGCCCAGAGCCAGGACCTCCCATGCCGGGACGACCAGGTCCACCGGGGCTCATGCCCGGACCACCCGGTCCGGCACCGGAGCCACCGGGGCCCATGCCCAGTCCACCGGGACCACCGGGACCGCCAGGGCTCATGCCCGGGCCTCCGGGCGCCATTCCCGGACCACCCGGTCCGGCACCGGGACCACCGGGAACGTCCATGCCAGGACCGCCGGGGCCCATGCCCGGTCCGCCGGGACCAGCACCCGGACCACCAAGCCCGGAGCCGGGACCACCGGGGCCTCCCACGCCGGGACCACCAGGTCCACCGGGGCTCATGCCCGGACCACCAGGCCCCGCGCCGGGACCCTCGGAGCCCCTGCCCGGTCCGCCGCCGCCATGCCGGCCGCGACGCCCGCCCGGGCCGCCGGGTCCACCGGCGCCGCCAGGCCCACCCGCGCCGCCAGGTCCGTCGACGTAACCGCTCAATGCGCTGGGTGCCCCCGGTTCGCCGCCCGTCGAGGGCGACATGAGGCCGTCGCCGGTGACCGGACCGCCGGTTGGGCCCGCAGGACCCTCGGGTCCGCCCTGGCCGCCGCGCCCGTTCGGGCCGTTGAAACCGCTCGGCCCACCGGGGCCGCCGTGGCCATTGGCCTCAGGGAAACCACCCTGTCCGCCTTGCCCGTTGGGCCCGGGGAAGCCACCCTGTCCGCCCTGCTCGCCCTGCCCGTTCTCCGAGAAGTACGGCAGGTCGTCGCGGCGCGGTTCGCCGGGGCCGCCGTTCGGGCGTGAGCCGTTGCCCGACTGTCCGGCCGCCGCCAGCGCCTCGGTCACGTCGAAGGAGCCGGTGCCGCCGCCGTGCCCGGGGGCGACGGGTCCCGCGCCGGTGGCACCGCCGAGTCCGGCACCGTTCGTGCCGCCCTGACGGGTCGCTCCCGTCACGGTCATGCCGCCGACCACACCACCGGGACGGCCGGCGCTCGGCCGGGCTCCGCTCGGGGTTCCGGCGGCCGAACCGCCGGGAATCCCGGCCCCGTTGGTGCCGCCACCGCCCTGACCGCCCTTCGCAGGGCCGGACTTGCGGGGTGCGAACCAGTCGCTGGTCTTCTCCTCGGCCGTCGGCAGCGCGATCTCGGCGGTCGGCTCGACGATGCCCGTCGCCGTGGGCATCCCGCCACCGGGCAACGGCATTTCGCCGGTCGACTCGCTCTCACCGGTCTCGGCGTCCGCGACGGGCGTGCGCACGACGACCGGCGGAATGGGCCGCGACCCCGGGATGTTGATCCGGATCCGGGTCGTCAGCGTCGTCTCGGTCTTGCGTTCCTCCGGCTGCGCGGCCGAACGCCCCGCGTCCGTACGGTCGTCGGAAGCCGCGGGCGTCCCGTACGGCGGGGTCCCCGAGGGGTAAGCGGCTCCGCCGCGCCCGTCGGGCCCGGAGGACGGAGTGTCAGTTTCACGACTCAAGGCAGGTTCTCCCGGTTGGCTCCGCCGCCCGACACCCACGGGCGACTCGGCGGCGCGCACCACCATACTGGCCACTTCTTGGCGGTATCCCACGGCCGCTGGGGAAACCCACACCGGACTCGCACGCGCGCCTCACCGCGAAGTGGTACGTCACTTGCCAA
The DNA here is from genome assembly GCF_040605995.1 of Streptomyces sp. NPDC005492. Classification (NCBI taxonomy): domain Bacteria; kingdom Bacillati; phylum Actinomycetota; class Actinomycetes; order Kitasatosporales; family Streptomycetaceae; genus Streptomyces; species Streptomyces sp. NPDC005492. The sequence continues at coordinate 26,329 of NZ_JBEXDX010000059.1, read as the reverse complement.
GTCGGACGTCAGGACCGCTTGGTTGCCGCCCCAAACCCAACGTGGCACACATCACAGCAACAGCCATTCCGCCGAGCAGGAAGAGATAGGAACCGACTCCCGCGCCGAAGAGGAAGTCGCCTTCCGGGCGGCTGGCGGTGAGCAGGATGACGGCGACCATCCAACCGGCGGCGGGCGCCACGGCACCGCCCCGTCCGTCGGCCGCTCTCGCCCCGCCGAGGAAGAGTCCGGCCGCTCCCACGAGCGCGAGCAGCAGCCCGCCCGGGAACCACGCGGCCTGCACCAGCGCCCCCGCCACCCCGACGACCGCGCCGAGCACGAAGAGGCCCAGATAGGCCAACACCCGTAGCCCGGAAGGCCGTTGCAGCGGCTGGGCGAGCAGGCTGCCGCCCTGGTTGGCGCTCATCACAGGCCCAGCCCTTCGAAGAGGTCTGTCTCGGGCGTCGGACCGCCGGCCTCGCCCTGGACCAACTCGTAGTACTCAGTGGTGAGGATCGGCTGCGCGAGGTAGTTGGAGAGCACGAAGTACGGCTGGTCCGGGGCGACTTCGATCTGGGTGGCGTGCGCGCGCATGGCCGCGGTCTTGGCGGCCGCGTACGCGGAGCCGTCGATCGCCGCGGTGATCCGCTCGCCGTCCACGACACCCGGTACGTCGTCCACGGCGGCCGCCTCGGCGAAGGGCAGGTCCGGCAGCGCGGCGCGGAGCCGCGCGAAGCCCTCCTCCACGACGGGCCGGGGGACGCGGTTCCAGTAGACCTTGGCGATCGGGTGCCCGGCGTCGGCGGCCAGTTCGGCGGCGCGCATGGCGACGCGGTGGGCCTGGATGTGGTCGGGGTGGCCGTAGCCGCCGTCGGGGTCGTAGGTGATCAGGACCTGGGGGCGGCTCTCGCGGATCACCTCGACGAGATGTCCGGCGGCCTCGTCGACGTCGGCCTGCCAGAAGCAGGCGGGGTCGTCGTTGTCCGGGGTGCCCATCATCCCGGAGTCCTGGTACCACCCTGCGCCGCCCAGGAAGCCGTGGTCCGCGACGCCGAGCGCCTTCATGGCGGCCGTGAGTTCGCGCTCCCGCTCCGCGGCCAGGTCGGAGCCCGACAGATGCCGCAGTGCGGGCGGAATGACCTCGCCGTGCTCACCGAGGGTGCACGTGACCAGTGTCACGTGGGCACCCTCGGCCGCGTACTTGGCCATGGTCGCGCCGTTGTTGATCGACTCGTCGTCCGGGTGCGCGTGCACCAGCAGCAGACGACGGCCGGGCAGTTCCGTCATGCGCCCACCCTAAAGGTGAGCCGTCAGAACTTGATGCTGCCGATCATGCTCGCGATGTTCGTCGTGAGATCGCTGATCGTGGGCGCGACCGTCGAGGAGGCCAGATAGAACCCGAGGAGGACGCAGACGACCGCATGCCCGCCCTTCAGCCCTGATTTCTTGACCAGAAGGAAGACGACGATCGCCAGCAGCACCACCGCCGAAATCGAGAGTGCCACGGCGGCTCACCTCCAATGATCCCAGGGACTCGGGGGGTCGGACTATGGGGGCAATGGATCCATGGAGTGGATCCGTAGAGCAAATCCATACAGCAGCCAGCAGGTTGATACCCACCCAGCGCTAGTGATCATAACTATCCGCGCTCGCGCATCGCTCGGCGCACAGCCGCACAAGGGGGCGCATGGCCAATATGGTCGGGGGATGACGACCGAGGCTGACTCCTTCCCCCGACGGCACGCCCGTACCCAGCGGTTCACGCTCGGCGCGCCGCGCGCGTTCACCGTGGCGCCCGACGGTTCCCGGGTCGTGTTCCTGCGCTCCGCCTCCGGCACGGACCGGGCGAACGCGCTGTGGGTCCTCGATCCGGCGGGCGGCGAGGAGCGCGTGGCGGCCGACCCGCGCGCCCTCCTGGGCGGCGCCTCGGAGCGCCTCTCGCCCGAGGAGCGGGCGCGCCGCGAACGCACCCGTGAGGGCGGTGCCGGGATCGTCGGCTACGCCACCGACAGCGCCGTGGAGTTGGCGTCTTTCGCGTTGTCAGGGCGGCTTTTCACGGCCGACCTGGAGGCGGGCACGGCACGTGAACTCCCCGTCCCCGGACCGGTGATCGACCCCCGCCCCGCCCCCGACGGACGGCACATCGCCTACGTCACCGGCGGCGCCCTGCGGGTCGTAGGGGCCGAGGGCGACGGTGACCGGGCGCTGGCCGAGCCGGAGTCGGAACAAGTCACCTATGGGCTGGCCGAGTTCATCGCGGCCGAGGAGATGAGCCGTACCCGCGGCTTCTGGTGGGCGCCGGACTCGGAGCATCTGCTGGTCGCGCGCGCGGACGACACTCCGGTGCGGCGCTGGTGGATCGCCGATCCGGCCCACCCCGAGCGCGAGCCGCAGCGGGTGGCGTATCCGGCGGCGGGCACGGCCAACGCGGAGGTCCGGCTGTACGTGGTCGGTCTGGACGGGGTGCGCGCGGAGGTCGTCTGGGACCGGGCGCGTTACCCGTATCTGGCGCGAGTGCACTGGTCAGAGGCGGGGGCGCCGCTGCTGCTGGTGCAGGCCCGGGACCAGCGCAGCCAATTGTTCCTGGCCGTGGAGCCGGACTCCGGGGCGACCCGGATGGTGCACGCCGACGAAGATCCAGTTTGGCTTGATCTTTTCCCTGGTGTGCCCTGCTGGAGCCCTTCGGGACGACTTGTGCGGATCGCGGACGAGGGCGGCGCCCGGGTGCTCGCGGTGGGTGAACGCCTGCTCACAGGGCCGCAGTTGCACGTACGCGCCGTCCTGGACGTCTCGGACGACAGCGTGCTGGTCTCGGCCTCGGCGGGCGAGGACGCGCCCGCCCCGGAGACCGGTGAGGTGCACGTCTACCGGGTGAACGAACTCGGCCTGGAGCGTCTCTCGCAGGAGCCCGGCGTGCACTCGGCGGTACGCGCCGGGGGCGTGACGGTCCTGGTGTCGGCGACACCGGGGCGGCCGGGCACCCAGGTTCAGGTCCTGCGCCAGGGCAGGAAGACGGTGACGGTCGCTTCGTACGCCGAAGATCCAGGTATGTCCCCGCGCATCACGTTCACCGAGGGGGGCGCACGCCGCGTCCCGTGCGCCCTGCTTATGCCACGCGACTACGACGGCGAGAATCCGCTGCCCGTTCTGATGGATCCCTACGGCGGTCCGCACGGCCCCCGCGTGGTCGCCGCACACAACGCGCACCTCACGTCCCAGTGGTTCGCCGACCAGGGTTTCGCGGTGCTCGTCGCCGACGGCCGCGGCACCCCCGGCCGCTCACCGGCCTGGGAGAAGGCCGTCCACCGCGACTTCACGGTCTCCCTGGACGACCAGATCGACGCCCTCCAGGACCTCGCGAAGAGCCATCCGCTCGACCTCTCCCGGGTGGCCATCCGCGGTTGGTCGTACGGCGGTTGGCTCGCGGGGCTCGCCGTGCTGCGCCGCCCGGACGTCTTCCACGCGGGCATCGCGGGCGCCCCGGTCACCGACTGGCGGCTCTACGACACCCACTACACGGAGCGGTATCTCGGCGACCCGGCCGCGGACCCGGAGTCGTACGCGAAGAGCGGTCTCGTCACCGACGAGGGGCTGTCCTCGCCTGCCGACCCGCACCGCCCACTGATGATCGTGCACGGCCTCGCCGACGACAACGTCGTGGTCGCGCACGCCCTGCGACTGTCCTCCGCGCTGCTGGCCGCCGGCCGCCCGCACGAGGTGCTGCCGCTGTCCGGGGTGACGCACATGACCCCGCAGGAACAGGTCGCCGAGAACCTGCTGCTGCTCCAAGTCGACTTCCTGAAGCGGGCGTTGGGCCTGGTCTAGGTACGGCAACGGACCGGGGCGACATGGCGCGCCCCGGTCCGTTTACGGCACCCGCACGGCCGTACGTCATTCAGATTGACGCGTCCGTATATCGAGATCGGGTCGGTCGAGTTGCCTGCGTGTTAACGCGTTTGATGCCTGTTTGTGTTGTTATTCCGCCTCATTCCCAAGATCGTCCCGGGGCGCTTCCGTTGGTACGACCGTCTTCTCCTCGGCGAAGTGACAGGCCGAGTCGTGCGCGGCGGGCCCGGTCACGAGCCGGAACTCGGCCGGTACCGCGAGCAGCGGCACCTCCAGCGCACACCGTTCCTGCGCCTTCCAGCAGCGGGTACGGAAGCGGCACCCGGACGGGATGTTCGTCGGGGACGGCACGTCGCCCGCCAGGATGATCCGCTCCCGGTGCTCGCGCGCGTCCGGGTCGGGCACGGGTACGGCGGAGAGCAGGGCCTGGGTGTAGGGGTGCGTCGGGTGGTCGTAGATCTCGGCGTCCCTGCCGATCTCCACGATCCGGCCGAGGTACATGACCCCGACCCGGTCCGAGATGTGCCGGACGATCGACAGGTCGTGCGCGATGAAGATGTACGACAGGTCGAACTCGTCCTGGAGCCGGTCGAGGAGGTTGATCACCTGGGCCTGCACGGAGACGTCGAGCGCGGAGACGGGTTCGTCGGCCACGATGACCTCGGGGCGCAGCGCCAACCCCCGTGCGATGCCGATGCGTTGGCGCTGGCCGCCGGAGAACTGGTGCGGATACCGGTTGATGTACTCGGGGTTGAGCCCGACCACGTCCAGCAGATCCTGAACCCGCTTGCGCCGGTCGCCCTTCGGCGCCGCCTCGGGATGGATCTCGTACGGCTCCCCGATGATGTCGCCGACGGTCATGCGGGGGTTGAGCGAGGTGTACGGGTCCTGGAACACCATCTGGATGTTGCGCCGCGCGGCCTTGAGCGCACGGCCCGACATACGGCTGATGTCCTCGCCCTTGAACTTGATCGACCCGTCCGTCGGCCGTTCAAGGTTGACCAGCATCTTGGCGACGGTCGACTTGCCGCACCCGGACTCCCCGACGATGCCGAGGGTCTCTCCCCTGTTGAGCGTGAAGTCCACACCGTCGACGGCCTTGACGGCACCGACCTGTTTCTTGAACAGAATGCCCTGGGTCAACGGGTAGTGCTTGACCAGTCCACTGACTTCCAGGATCGGCTCAACCGTTGACTCAACCATTGAGGCACTCCCTCCAGAAGTGGCAGGCGCTGCCCCGGTGTTCGTCCACGTCGTAGAGGGGTGGTTCGTCCGTCCGGCACACATCCTGGGCCATCGGGCAGCGGGGGTTGAAGGCGCAGCCGGGCGGGATGTGCATGAGGTTCGGCGGGAGGCCCTTGATGGCGTAGAGCTCCTGCCCCTTCTGGTCCAGGCGGGGGATCGAGTCCAACAGACCGCGCGTATACGGATGTGCCGGGGCCTTGTAGATGTCATGGACCGGGGCCGACTCGACGATCCGCCCGGCGTACATCACGGCGATCTTGTCGGCGACGTCGGCGACGACTCCGAGGTCGTGGGTGATGAGGATGAGCCCCATGTGCAGCTCGCGCTGCAACTCGGCGAGCAGGTCCATGACTTGGGCCTGGACGGTGACGTCGAGGGCGGTGGTGGGTTCGTCGGCGATGATCAGCGCCGGCTCCAGGGCGAGCGCCATGGCGATCATGATGCGCTGGCGCATACCGCCGGAGAACTGGTGGGGGTAGTCGCGGACGCGTTCCTTGGCGGCCGGGATCCGTACCCGCTCCATCAGCTCGACCGCCTTGGCGCGGGCGTCCTTGCGGGACATCCCCCGGTGCACGATGAACATCTCGCCGAGCTGGTCGCCCACGGAGAGCACGGGGTTGAGCGAGGACAGCGCGTCCTGGAAGATCATCGCCATCTCGGCGCCGCGGACCTTGCGCCGCTCGTCCTCCTTGAACTTGAGCAGATCCTGCCCCCGGAACAGGATTTCCCCACCGGTGATCTTCCCTGGCGGCACATCGAGGATCCCCATGACGGCCTGCGCGGTCACGGACTTCCCGGACCCCGACTCCCCCAGCACGGCGAGGGTCTCCCCCGCGTCCACGCTGTAATTGACCCCGTTGACAGCCTTGGCGACCCCGTCCCTGGTCCTGAACTCCACGTGCAGATCCCGCACTTCGAGCAACATGACGCCGATCACCTCACCTTCGGATCAGAGACGCCGCACACCGCGCCGCCGAACATGACGAACACGAACCGGGCGGCCGGGGCGAACAGCGCACCCGGCCCGCTCGGCAGCCCCCGCCGCAGACCACGCGCTTGCAGCGTCAGCACGCCATCACCTCGCCTTCGGATCCGAGGGCGTCGCGCATCGCGTCGCCGGGCACGAGGAAGGCGGGGACGGGGACCGCAGGCACAACCGAGGCACAACGCGCAGCCGGTGCAGACGGCGCTCCCACGGCCACCCCACCGGCGGCCCGTGCCCAAGTTCCGGCCAGGCTCCGCAACCCCACAGGTACTCGGACCAGCCGCAGCCCACTCACTTCCACCACCCTCACGCCATCGGCGTCGCGAGCCGCGCCGCCGAGCGGAGAGAACGCGGACACGGGGACCGCAGACGCCCCAGGCGACCGGGCGGACGGGACCGATGGCGACGGCACACCCGCGTCTCTCGCCCAACCGCCTGCGGGAACCGGGCCCAACCATCGACCGCTCACCTCACACCCGCTCAAAAACACACCCCTCACCTCAACTTCGGATCAAGGGCATCCCGCACCGCGTCGCCCAGCATGATGAACGCCAGGACGGTGATCGCCAGGGCTCCGGCCGGCCAGAGGAGCATGTGGGGGGCGTTGCGGATGTAGGCGGAGGCCGCGGAGATGTCGATGCCCCAGCTGACCGTGGGGGGCTTCAGGCCCACGCCGAGGTAGGACAGGGTCGCCTCCAGGGAGATGTAGGTGCCCAGGGCGATGGTCGCGACGACGATCACCGGGGCTACCGCGTTCGGGGTGATGTGCCGTAGCAGGAGGCGGGAGTTGGAGGCGCCGAGGGCTCGGGCGGCCTGGACGTAGTCGTTCTGTTTGGCGGTGATGACCGAGCCGCGGGCGATGCGGGAGATCTGCGGCCAGCCGAGCAGCACCATGAAGCCGATGACCGGCCAGACCGTGTTGCTGGTGACCACCGACAGCAGGACCAGGCCGCCCAGGACTACCGGGATCGCGAAGAAGATGTCCGTGAGGCGGGAGAGGAGCGAGTCCCAGGCCCCGCCGAAGAACCCGGCGAGGCCCCCCAGCACCGACCCGAAGAGCGCGACGCCCAGCGTGGCGAGGACGCCCACCGTGACGGACGTACGGGTGCCGTAGACCGTGCGCGTGTAGACGTCGCAGCCCTGACCGTCGTAGCCGAAGGGATGGCCCGGCTGGGAGCCCTCCTGGGCCTTCGCGAGGTCGCACTTGAGGGGGTTGCCCGAGGCGATCAGCGAGGGCCAGAGGGAGATGACGATCAGGAAGAGGATCACGAGCGCGGAGATGATGAAGACGGGGTTGCGGCGCAGGTCTCGCCACGCGTCGGACCAGAGGGAGCGGGGCCGCTCCGCCGGGCCGGTGCCCTCCGGGCCGCCCGGGGTCCGCTCCAGGGTCTCCGCCTCGCTCGTGGCGAGGTCCATCGCCCCGCCCATGCCGGTCCCGGCGATGGCGCGATCCTGCTCGAACGGCTGCTCAGGCATAGCGGATCCTCGGGTCGAGTACGGCGTACAGGAGGTCGACGAGGAGGTTGGCGACCAGGAAGACGAGGACGAGGATCGTCACGAAGCCGACGACGGTCTGCGTGTTCTGGCGGACGATCCCCTGGTAGAGCTGGAAGCCGACGCCGTGGATGTTGAAGATCCGCTCGGTGACGATCGCGCCGCCCATCAGGGCGCCGATGTCGGTGCCGATGAAGGTGACCACGGGGATGAGCGAGTTGCGCAGCAGGTGCCGGACGATCACCCGGCGCCTCGGCAGGCCCTTCGCGACGGCCGTACGGACGTAGTCGGAGCGCTTGTTCTCCGCGATGGAGGTGCGCGTCAGCCGGGTCACGTACGCGAGGGAGACCGAGGCGAGGACGAGACCGGGGACGATCAGCTCGCTGAAGGTGGCGTCCGTTGAGACGGACGGTTTGATCCAGCCCCACTCGACACCGAGCAGCAGTTGCAGCAGCAGACCGGTGACGAAGGTGGGGACGGAGATGACGACGAGGGTGAGCAGCAGCACGCTGGTGTCGATCGGGCGGCCGCGCCGAAGGCCGGTGATGACGCCCAGCGCGATGCCGACGACGACCTCGATGACGATCGCCACGAGGGTCAGCCGGATGGTGACGGGGAACGCGGTCGCCATCAGCTCGGTGACCTTCTGGCCGTTGAACGCCGTCCCGAAGTCACCGGTGAAGACGTTCCCCATGTAGGTCAGGTACTGCTGCCACACGGGCTTGTCGAGGCCGAACTCGCGCTTGAGCTGGGCGGCCGTCGCCGGGTCGCACTGCCGGTCGCCGCAGAGGCCCGCGATGGGGTCGCCCATCACGTTCACCATCAGGAAGATCAGCAGTGTGGCGCCGATGAAGACCGGGATCATCTGCAGCAGCCGCCGGACGACGTACCGCCCCATCGCGGGTCAGCCGACCTTGATCTCGTTGTAGACCGGGACGCTGAACGGGTTGAGCGCCACGTTGGAGAGCCGGTCGGAGTAGCCCGCGCTGCCGTTCTGGTACCAGAGCGGGATGGCGGCCATGTTGTCCCGTACGACACCCTCGGCCTGTTGGAAGAGCTTGATCGCCTTGGCGGTGTCGGTCTCCGCGTTGGCCTGGTTGACGAGTTTGTCGAAGTCCTTGTTGGACCACTGGCCGTCGTTCGAGGAGGCGTTGGTGTAGTAGAGCGGCTGGAGGAAGTTCTGGATGAGCGGGTAGTCCATCTGCCAGCCGGCCCGGAACGGCCCCGTCATCTTGTGCTGGCCGATCTGGTTGCGGAAGTCCGCGAAGGTGCCGACCGGGTTGCCGACGCATGCCTTGTCGTTGCCGAGCGCGTTGTTGATGGAGTTGCACACGGCGTCCACCCATTCCTTGTGCGAGCCCGTGTCCGCGTTGTACGTGATCTTGACCTGCCCGCCGGGAATCCCGCCGCCCTCCTGGACGAGCTTCTTCGCCTCGGTCGGGTTGTACTTGCAGGCGTCCCCGCACAGCCCGTCCTGGAAGCCGCCCGCGGTGCCGAGCACCGGGGAGGTCCAGTCGGTGGCCGGGGTGCGGGTCTTCTGGAAGATCGTGTTGGTGATCTGGTCCCGGTTGATGGCCATGGACAGCCCCGTGCGGACCTTCTCCGAGCCGCTCTTGTTCCAGTTCTTGTCGTAGTACGGGAACGCGAGCGTCTGGATGATCCCGGCGGGCGTGTTGATGTAACGACCACCGAGGTCGTTCTTGACGTTCTTGAGTTGAGCCGCCGGGACATCGTCGACCAGATCAAGGTTGCCGGCCATCAGGTCGGTGTAGGCGGTGTTGTTGTCCGTGTAGACCTTGAGGGTCACGCCACCGTTCTGGGCCTTGTCCGCACCGGTGTAGCCGTCCCACTTCTTGAGCTGCATCTGCGAGCCCTTGGTGTACGACTCGATGGCGTACGGCCCGTTGCCCACCGGCTTCTTCAGCCAGGCGGCGTGGTCGGAGAAGAACGTCGACGGCAGCGGGGAGTAGGCCGCGTAGCCGAGGGTGTCGGGGAAGGTCGAGAACTTCTGGGTGAGCTTGATGGTGAAGGTGTTGGTGCCCGTCACCTTGAGCCCGCTGAGGGTGTCGGCGGACTGTGAGCCGCTGTCGGGGTGGACCTTGTCGTAGCCCTCGATGTATCCGAAGAAGTACGCGTTCTTCTGGTTGTTCTTGAGGCTGGCACCGTAGTTCCAGGCGTCGACGAACGACTTCGCGGTCACCGCCTCGCCGTTGCTGAACTTCCAGCCGCTCTTCACCGTAACCGTGAAGTTCTGCGAATCCGTGGTCTCGATCTTGTCGGCGAGCATGTCCGCGGCCTTGCCGGTCTTCGGGTCGTAGCGCTTGAGACCGCGGAAGACCATGTCGAGGACCTTGCCGCCCTGCACCTCGTTGGTGTTGGCCGGCTCCAGCGGGTTCTGGGGGTCGCCCCAGGAGGCACTGAGGACCGCGCTGCCGTCACCGCCGCCGCCGCTGCCGCTGCTCCCGCCCCCACAGGCGGTCGCCGCGAGGGCTACCGCCGCCGCGCAAGCGGCCCATTTGGCGTGCGTGGCTCCACGCATCGAGTGCCTCCTCGGGAAAGCCGATCCAGATCAATCCGTTATCGGCAAATATCCGCACAAAAGGTTCAGAGTGCACACGCAGCCACCCGAATGCAGCACAGGCCGCGCGGAGTAGGGGTGAAGCCACCTGGCCCTGAGTGTCACGCCGCACCGCCAAGTCCCCACCAGGCACGCTTCAGTGGTTTGGACCAATAAACCTCCGATCGGGCCGTCAACTCCCCGTTTCCGCAGGCCACATGGGCTTTCAGGCACCGTTGACGGGTGCCGACCGCCGCTGATAGACACACTCTTCAACCCAGCCGGCGTCACCTGGTCAAGCGCGAGGTCAGGACCATGAGCACTCAGGACCGAAACGGCACAGAACAGTCGCACCCGAGAAGACCGCGACTCCTCTTACGCCGGCTGTCCGCCGCCGTTGCCTCCGCCCTGGCAGTCTCGGCGGCTCTCGCCACCCCCCTCAACCCGGCACCGCATCAGGCCGCGGCCACGGAGGGGGACAAGGTCCTCACCGTCGCGGTCGCACAGAGCGTGGACTCCCTGAGCCCCTTCCTGGCGAGCCGTCTGGTCAGCACCACCATTCACCGGCTGATGTACGACTACCTGACCAACTACGACCCCAAGGATGCTCACGTCGTCCCGGGGCTGGCCACCGCCTGGAAGCCGTCGCCGGACAAGCTGACCTGGACGTACACGATCCGCTCCGACTCCAAGTGGTCCGACGGACAGAAGGCCACCGCCGAGGACGCGGCGTGGACGTTCAACAAGATGATGACCGATCCGGGCGCCGCCACCGCCAACGGCAGCTTCGTCACCAACTTCGATAAGGTCACCGCCCCGAGCCCCACCCGGCTGGTCATCCAGCTGAAGAAGCCGCAGGCGACGATGACCGCGCTCGACGTGCCGATCGTGCCCAAACACATCTGGGAGAAGGTCGGCGACCTCTCGAAGTTCAACAACGACAAGAGCTTCCCGATCGTCGGGAACGGACCGTTCGTCCTCACCGACTACAAGGCCGACAGCTACGTCCGGCTCAAGGCCAACAAGACCTTCTGGCGCGGGGCGCCGAAGTTCGACGAGCTGGTCTTCCGCTACTACAAGGACCAGGACGCGGCCGTGGCCGCACTGCGCAAGGGCGAGGTCTCCTTCGTCGCCGGCTCCCCGTCCCTGACACCCGCGCAGGCCGCGTCCCTCAAGGGCGAGAAAGACATCAAGGTCAACGACGCACCCGGCCGCCGCTTCTACGCCCTGGCCACCAACCCGGGCGCGCAGGCCAAGAACGGCAAGCACTTCGGCGACGGCGACCCCTCGCTGCTGGACGAGCGCGTGCGGCACGCGCTGTTCATGGCGGTCGACCGGGCGACCCTCGTCGACAAGGTGTTCCAGGGTCACGCCGTCGAGGGCGAGGGCTACATCCCGCCCCGCTTCTCGTCGTACTTCTGGAAGCCCTCGGCGAGCCAGGAACTCGCCTACGACCCGGCGAAGGCGGCCCAACTCCTCGACGAGGCGGGCTACAAGAAGAACAGCGACGGCAAACGGGTCGGCAAGGACGGCAAGCCGATCACCTACCGCCTGCTGTGCCACGCCACCGACCCCAACGACAAGGCGGTCGGCCAGTACCTCAAGGAGTGGTGGGGCAAACTCGGCATCGGCGTAACGCTCGACTGCCTGGACAACGTGACCGACCCCTGGCTCGCGGGCAAGTACGACCTCGCCTTCGACGGCTGGTCCGTCAACCCCGACCCGGACTTCGTGCTGTCCATCCACACCTGTGCGGCCCTTCCGGCCACACCCAAGGACATCGGCGCGACCGACAACTTCATCTGCGACAAGACGTACGACAAGCTCTACGCCCAGCAGCTCGCCGAGTACGACCCGGCCAAACGGACGGCCATCGTCAAGCAGATGGAGTCACGGCTGTACGACCTGGGGTACATGAACGTCATGGCGTACCCGAACGCCGTCGAGGCCTACCGCACCGACCAGATCAAGTCCATCGAGACGATGCCCAGCGCCGCGGGCAACATCTACGGCCAGGACGGCTACTGGAGCTGGTGGTCCGCGGTTCCCGCGACCTCCGACGGCTCGTCCGGCGGGCTCTCGGGCGGTGCGATCACCGGTATCGCCATCGGGGGCGTGGTCCTCGTGGGCGCGGTGTTCCTGTTCGCGATGCGCCGTCGTGCCACCGCCGAGGACCGGGAGTAGCCGTGCGACGACCCGCGACAGCGCGGCACAGGACGGGCGTTCATGGCAACTGACGCCACGTCCGCGCCGGTCGACCCGGCCGTGGGCCCGGCATCCGCCGGACCCGCGAACCGCGGACAGCGGGCGGGCACCTGGAGCACATATGTCCGGTACGGCGCCGGCAAGCTGGGCGGTGCCGTCGTCTCGCTGCTCGCCGTCCTGGTCACCGGCTTCTTCCTGTTCCGGTTGATCCCGGGCGACCCGGTCAAGACCATGACCGGCGGCCGACCGATCTCGGCCGGTCAACTGGCCACCTACCGACGGGAGTTCGGACTCGATCTGCCGCTGTGGCAGCAGTTCACGGACTACTGCGGCAAGGCACTCACCGGTGACCTCGGGACCTCGTACCAGTTCCGGGCGCCCGTCATCGACAAGATCACCGAAGCGCTGCCGAACACCCTGCTGCTCACCGGTACGGCCTTCCTGCTGTACACCGCGCTCGGCATGTTCCTCGGCACACGCTCGGCGTGGCGCCACGGAGGCCTCTCCGACCGGCTGAACACCGGTCTGGCGCTGACCCTCTACTCCGTTCCGTCGTTCTGGCTCGGCCTGCTGCTGATCATCGTGTTCTCCGTGGGCGTGGGACCGATCCCCGGGCTCTTCCCGACCGGGGGCATGGAGTCCGGCGGCAAGGAGGGCCTCGCCTACGTGCTCGACGTCGCCCATCACCTCGTGCTCCCGGTGGTCACCCTGGTCGCGGTCGAGTACGGGCAGACGCTGCTGGTCACCCGCTCGGCGCTGCTCGACGAGATGGGCAGCGACTATCTGACGACCGCGCGCGCCAAGGGCCTCAGGGACGACCTGGTCCGCCGCCGGCACGCCGTCCCGAACGCGTTGCTCCCCACCGTCACTCTCGTCTTCGTCAACCTCGGCCGTACGGTCGCGGGGGTGATCCTGGTGGAGACGGTCTTCTCCTGGCCCGGCCTGGGCGGGCTGTTCTACCAGGCTCTGAGCGTCCCCGATCTGCCCCTGGTCCAGGGGCTGTTCCTCTTCTTCGCCGCGGCGGTGATCGTCATGAACACACTGGCGGACCTGGTCTATCCGCTGCTCGACCCCAGGGTCGGCCGATGACCACCGAAGCCACTCCCCCGGCCGCCCAAGCGGGCCCGCGGTCGCTCGCCCGGCAGCGCCGCCGCCGGTCCGTCGTGCGGTTCTGGACGCGGTACCGCACCCATCGCGCCGGGCTGGTGGGCCTGGCCGCACTCGCCCTGTTCGCGCTCGTCGCGCTCACCGCACCGCTGACGGTCGGCTCCGACGTGTCCAGCGTGACCGACGCACCGGGCCGTCCGCTGGAGAGTCCGAGCGGGCAATTCCCGCTGGGCACCGACCAGTTCGGGCGGAATCTGCTGGGCCTCGTGGTGTGGGGATCGCGGGTCTCACTGCTCGTCGGGCTCCTCGCGGCCGTGCTGTCGGTGGCCATCGGCGCCGTGGTCGGGATCACCGCCGGGCACTTCCGCGGCCCGTACGCGACCGTGATGATGCGGATCACCGACTGGTTCCTGGTCATGCCGACGCTGGTGCTGGCCATCGCCCTCGCCACCGTCATGTCCCGTTCGCTCGGCACGGTGGTACTGGCGATCGGCGTGACCGCATGGCCGACCACGGCCCGGCTGGTGCGTGCGCAGACGCTGGCGGTGGAGTCACGGCCGTACATCGAACGGGCCAAGGCCCTCGGCGGCGGGCACTGGCATGTCATGACCCGGCACGTGCTGCCCAATGTGATGCCGCTGATCCTCGCCCAGACCACCTTGATGATCTCCTCCTCGGTGCTCGCCGAGGCGACGCTGGCCTTCCTCGGCCTCGGCGATCCGACGGTCATCTCGTGGGGAGGGCTGCTGCAGGACGCGCGCGAGGCGGGCGCGGTCAGTGCCGGCGACTGGTGGTACCTGGTGCCGCCCGGCATCGCGATCGCGCTGGTCGCGGTGGCGTTCACGCTGTGCGGGCGGGCCGTGGAGTCGGTGCTCAATCCGAGGCTGGGGGTGGCCCGTTGACGCTCCTCGAGGTCCGGGACCTGACCGTGACCTACGGCAACGGGGCCGCCGCCGTACGCGGTGTGGACCTGTCCCTGGAGGCCGGCCGCAAGCTCGGCATCGCGGGCGAGTCCGGCTGCGGCAAGTCCACGCTGGCGCTGGCCCTGCTGCGGCTGCTGCCGCCCGGCACCCGGGTCGGCGGGGAGATCCTGCTCGACGGGGAGGATGTCCTGACCATGAAGTGGGGGCAGGTCCGCGCGGTGCGCTGGGCGGGCGCCTCGATCGTCTTCCAGGGGGCCATGCACTCGCTCAACCCCGTGCACCGCGTCGGCGACCAGATCACCGAGCCGATCCTGCTGCACGGCAGGGCGACCCCGGCGGCGGCGAAGAAGCGGACCGGCGAGCTCCTTGAGCAGGTGGGTCTGCCGGTCGCGCGCTCGCGGGCGTACCCGCACGAACTCTCCGGCGGGCAGCGCCAGCGCGTCATGATCGCCATGGCGCTGGCCTGCGACCCGCGGCTCGTCATCGCCGACGAGCCGACCACCGCCCTGGACGTGATGATCCAGGCGCAGATCCTCCGGCTGATCGAACAGCTCGTCGCCGAGCAGGAGTTGGGCCTGATCATGATCAGCCACGACCTGGCCGTGCTCGCCGACACCTGCGACCGGCTGGCGGTGATGTACGCGGGCAGGGTGGTCGAGGAGGGCCCCGCACGAACGGTGTACGAGGACGCCCTGCACCCGTACGGCAACGCCCTCTCGGCGGCGTTCCCACGCATCGGCGACCCGGCCTCCCGGTTCGCCCCGCGCGGCCTGGCGGGTGACCCGCCCGATCCGTCGGATCTGCCCTCCGGCTGCTCCTTCCACCCGCGCTGTCCGGTGGCCCTGGACGAGTGTGCCACCGAGGACCAGACCCTCCGGGACGCGGGACGGGGACGGCGAGCGGCCTGCGTGCACGTGGAGCCGGCGATCCCCGGCCCGGCCACCGCGGCCGAGGACGCGAGGAGCACCACATGACCACGACACCCGCGCCGCAGCCGCTCCTGAGTGCGCGGGGCCTGCACGTGACCTTTGCCGGACGCCGCGGCGCCCCGCCCGCCCGGGCCGTGGACGGCGTCGGACTCGATATCGGCGTCGGGGAGATCGTGGCCCTCGTCGGCGAGTCCGGCTGCGGCAAGACGACACTGGCGCGCTCGCTGCTCGGTCTGGTCCCGCCGACCGCGGGCAGCGTCCACTTCGACGGAAAGCCGCTGGAGTACACGTCCCGGGCGCTGAAGGCCTACCGCAGGCGCGCCCAGCTGGTCCTGCAGGATCCGAGCGGATCACTCAATCCCCGGCACACGGTGTACGAGGCGGTGGCCGAGGGACTGCGGATCCACGGGCACCCGGGAGACGAGCGGGCGGCGGTCGCCGAGGCCCTGTCCCGGGCGGGGCTGCGGCCGCCCGAGCGCTTCTTCCTCCGTTACCCGCACGAGCTGTCCGGCGGCCAGCGTCAACGAGTCGTCATCGCGGGCGCGTTGGTCCTGGAGCCCGCACTCATCGTCGCCGACGAGCCGGTGGCCTCGCTCGACGCCTCCGTACGCGGCGAGATCCTCGCCCTGCTGCTGCGCCTGCGCACCGAGCTGGGCCTGGCCGCACTGGTGGTGACCCATGATCTGGGCCTGGCGTGGAACATCGCCGACCGGGTCGCGGTGATGTATCTGGGCCGGATCGTGGAGACGGGCACGGTGGAGCGGGTCCTGACGGCGCCCCGACACCCGTACACACAGGCGCTGTTGTCGGTTCTCCCCGAAGCTCCGGGCGACCCGGTGGTGCTGACCGGCGAACCGCCGGACCCGTCCCGCATCCCCTCCGGCTGCCGTTTCCACGCCCGCTGCCAGGTGCTGGCGAGCGGGGAGGCGGAGCGGGCGGGAGTGGCGGACGCATGCCGGAATCAGGACCTGAAGGTGCTGGACGGGGGCGGCGAGGGACAGGTGGCCTGCCACTGGGCTCAGGCACGGATCAGCACGTGAGAAGTCACCTTCCGGCATCGCTAATGCAGTGGCCCGTACGGTGCTGACCTGGAAGTATCCGCGCATGGACATCCTTGCCGACGACCTCGGTCACCTTTCTTACACCGTCACCGGCGAAGGCTCGCCCGTGGTACTCATACACGCCGGCGTCGCCGACCATCGTATGTGGGACGCGGTCGTGCCCGCCCTCGCGGAGCAGCACACCGTCATCCGCTACGACCTGCGCGGCTTCGGCGAGTCCGCACCCCCGGCCGGTCCGTTCACTGAGACCGATGACCTGTGCCGCCTCCTGGACCATCTCGGGCACGAAGGAGTCCGGCTCGTCGGCGCGTCCTGGGGTGGCCGGGTGGCCGTGAACTTCGTTCTCGCCCACCCGGGCCGAGTACAGTCCCTGACCCTGCTCGCCCCGCCGTGGCCCGGCTATGACTGGTCGGCGGACATGGTCGTGTACGACGAGGCCGAAACGGCGGCCCTGGCCGCGGGCGACCTGGACACCGCAGTCCGCGTGAACCTGGACATGTGGCTGCGCGGACCGGGCCGCGGCTGGGAAGACGTCGCCCCGGGACTGGCCGAACAACTCCGGACCCCGATGCGGACGTCGCTGGTGAACCAGGACACCGTCGGAGAGCACTCCCAGGGCGGCGCAGAAGGCGACATCGCCACGATCGCTGTTCCCACGCTGGTTGGAATCGGCCGCCTCGACGTCGCCGACTTCCAGGACATCGCCCGCCGGTACGCCACCGAGATCCCCGGCGCCGACCTGGTCGAGTTCCCCACCGCGGCACACCTCATCGCGCTGGACGCACCCGCTGAACTCGCCGCGGTGCTCAAGCAGTTCCTCGCCCGCTGACGCAGTGACGGCAGACGGCCAAAGAGCGGCGTTCAGCCGTGTGCGGGGAAGCGCCGGCCAGGCGTCAAGACGCGGCCGTTTCACCCACGCCGGTTCCCGGCACCGTAGGACAGTGCCGGGAACCAGAGGCCGTACGTACGGATCAGACCGCGTGCACCACGTCCTTCTCCTCGGCGAAATGGCACGCCGAGTCGTGGGCCACCGGGCCGTCGGAGTCCTTGAAGCGCTCCGGGATCGCGAGCAGCGGAACCTCCTCGGCGCACTTGTCCTGGGCCTTCCAGCAGCGGGTGCGGAAGCGGCAGCCGGACGGCGGGTTGGCCGGGGAGGGCACGTCGCCCGTCAGGATGATCCGCTCGCGGTGCTCACGGGCCTCCGGGTCCGGCACCGGGACCGCGGACAGCAGCGCCTGGGTGTAGGGGTGCGTCGGGTGCTCGTAGATCTGCTCGTCGGTGCCGATCTCGGCCATCTTGCCGAGGTACATCACCCCGACCCGGTCCGAGATGTGCCGGACGATCGACAGGTCGTGGGCGATGAAGATGTAGGAGAGGTTGAACTCGTCCTGCAGCCGCGCCATCAGGTTGATGACCTGTGCCTGGACCGACACGTCGAGCGCGGAGACCGGCTCGTCGCAGATGATGACCTCGGGATTGAGCGCGAGCCCGCGGGCGATGCCGATGCGCTGGCGCTGACCGCCGGAGAACTGGTGCGGGTAGCGGTTGATGTACTCCGGGTTGAGGCCTACGACGTCCAGGAGTTCCTGCACCTTGCGGCGACGGTCGCCTTTCGGTGCGACCTCCGGGTGGATGTCGAAGGGCTCACCGATGATGTCGCCCACCGTCATACGGGGGTTGAGCGAGGTGTACGGGTCCTGGAAGATCATCTGGATGTTCCGGCGGACGGCCTTGAGCGCCTTGCCGGACAGCTTGGTGATGTCCTGGCCCTTGTAGAAGACCTCGCCGGCCGTCGGTTTCTCCAGGCTCATCAGGAGCTTGGCCACCGTCGACTTGCCACAGCCGGACTCGCCCACGATGCCCAGGGTCTCGCCCTGGTGCAGGTCGAAGGAGATGCCGTCGACGGCTTGCACCGCGCCGACCTGGCGTTTGATGACGATCCCCTGTGTCAGCGGGAAGTGTTTGACGAGGTTGCGCACCTGAAGGATCGGCTCACCCCTGTCGACGGTCACGTCGAGAGCGGCGACCGCCTCCTCCTCCGAGTGCACCTCGGCCACATCCACGTCGGAGACGTGCGCCACCGCGTCCTTGGGCTCGTCGGCCTTGGTCGGGTCAGCCATGGATCGTCTCCTTCCAGAAGTGGCACGCGCTGGCGCGGCCGGGCAGTTCCGCTCCGTCCGGCTCGGTCACCGGGACCAGCGGCGGAAGCTCCGTACGGCAGATGTCCTGCGCCTTCTCGCAACGCGGGTTGAAGGCACAACCCGAGGGCACCTTCAGCAGGTTGGGCGGCAGGCCCTTGATCGCGTACAGCTCCTGGCCCTTCTGGTCCAGGCGCGGGATGGAGTCCAGCAGACCCCGGGTGTAGGGGTGCGCCGGGCGCTTGTACAGCTCGTGCACCGGTGCCGTCTCCACGATGCGGCCCGCGTACATCACCGCGATCTTGTCGGCGACGTCCGCGACCACGCCGAGGTCGTGGGTGATGAGGATGAGCCCCATCTGGTACTCGCGCTGCAACTCCGCGAGCAGGTCCATGACCTGGGCCTGGACGGTCACGTCGAGGGCCGTGGTCGGCTCGTCGGCGATGATCAGGTCCGGCTCCAGGGCGAGCGCCATGGCGATCATGATGCGCTGGCGCATACCGCCGGAGAACTGGTGCGGGTAGTCGTTCACGCGCGCCGCGGCGGCCGGGATCTTCACCCGGTCCATCAGCTCGATGGCCTTCGCCTTGGCCTGCTTGCGGGACATGCCCTGGTGCACGCGGAACATCTCGCCGAGCTGGAACCCCACGCTGAGTACGGGGTTGAGCGAGGACAGCGCGTCCTGGAAGATCATCGCGATCCGGGCGCCGCGCAGCTTGCGCCGCTCCTCGCCGCCCATGGTGAGCATGTCCTGGCCGTAGAAGCGGATCTCGCCCTGCGGAATGCGGGCGGGTGGCATGTCGAGGATGCCCATGATCGCCTGCGCGGTCACGGACTTGCCGGAGCCGGACTCGCCGAGCACGGCGAGCGTCTCCCCGGAGTTCACGGAGTAGTTGACACCGTTGACGGCCTTGACCACACCCTCGCGGGTCTGGAACTCGACGTGCAGATCGCGCACTTCGAGCAGTGGGCCGGTTTTCTCTTCGTCGCCGGGGCGCTGGCCCGGAATGGCGTCCGTCGGGTCGATGATGGTCACGTACGCCTCCCTCAGCGTGACTTGGGGTCGAAGGCGTCGCGGACCACGTCGCCGAGCACGATGAATGCCAACACGGTGATGCTCAGTGCACCGGCCGGGAACAGCAGGGCGTGCGGGTTGGTCAGGAACCGGTCCTGGGCATCACTGATCATGACGCCCCAGGAGATGTTCGGGGGCTGGATGCCGATACCCAGGTAGGACAGGGCGGCCTCGGCGGAGATATAGACACCGAGGTTCATCGTGGTGATGACGATGACGGGGGCGAGCGTGTTCGGCAGGATGTGCCGGAACGCGATCCGCCAGGAGTCCGCGCCGAGTGCACGGGCGGCCGTCACGTAGTCGTTGTACTTGTTGGAGATGACCTCGCCGCGCATGATCCGGAAGACCTGCGGCCAGCCGAGGATCGCCATGATGAAGGAGACGGTCCACACGTCGCCGCCGCCCCAGATCGACATGATCAGCAGACCGCCGATGATCAGCGGCAGAGCGGAGAAGACCTCGGTGATACGGGACAGCAGCGCGTCGATCCAGCCGCCGAGCAGACCGGCCAGCATGCCGAGCAGACCACCCATCAGCGTGGTGGCCAGGGTCGTCACCACACCGACGACGATCGAGTTGCGAGTGCCGTACACGGTCCGCGTGTAGATGTCGCAGCCCTGCACGTCGAAACCGAACAAGTGCCCGGAAGACGGCCCGTTCATGGAGTTCTGCAGCTGGCAGAACCCGTCCGAGTACGGGGAGCGGTCGGTGAACAGGCTGGGCGCGATCGCCAGGGCGAGCAGGCACACGATGATGAAGGCCGTCACGAGGAACATGGGGCGCTTGCGCAGGTCCGTCCAACCGTCCTTGAGCAGGCTCGCCTGCCGGGACGCGGCCTTCTCCTCGGCCTCGATCTCCTTGGCTATGGCGGCCTCGTCGGTGGTGGGCCTTTCTATCGTCTTCTCACTCATAACGGATCCTCGGGTCGAGCACGGCGTACATCAGGTCTACGAGGAGGTTGGCGACCAGGTAGATCAGTACCAGCAGGGTCACCAGACCGACGACGACCGGCCGCTCGCGCAGATAGACGGACTGGGCCAACTGACCACCGATACCGGGCATGTTGAACACACGCTCGGTGATGATGGCACCACCCATGAGAGCACCGAGGTCGAACCCCAGGAAGGTGACGACCGGGATCAGGGAGTTGCGCAGCGCATGCACGCCGATGACCCGCCGCTGCGGAAGGCCCTTGGCGATCGCCGTACGGACGTAGTCGGCACGGACGGACTCCCCCATGCTCGTACGGACGAGCCGGGAGATGTACGCCATCGAGGTGGAGGCGAGCACGATGGCCGGCAGGATGTAGCTCTGCGGCCAGCCCTTCTCGATGCCGGCGACCGGCGTGATCTTCAGCTTCACGCCGAACTCGAGCTGGAGCACGCTGCCGAGCACGAAGACCGGGATCGAGATCAGCACCAGTGTCGAGACCAGCACGAGGTTGTCGATGAACTTGCCCTTCCTCAGGGCGGAGAAGATGCCGGCGACAATGCCGATCCCGGCCTCGATGGCGAACGCCGTCAGCCCCAGTTTCAGGGTGATGGGGAAGCGCTCGGAGACGATCTCGGAGATGGCACGTCCGTTGTACGTCTCGCCGAGGTCACCGGTGAAGACGCCGCTGATGTAGTGCCAGTACTGCTGGTACAGCGGCTCGTTGAGGTGATAGTGGTCACGGAGGATCGCTGCGATGTTCGGGTCGGCGCGCTTCTCGCCGGCCAGTGCCTGGATCGGGTCGCCGGGCAGAGCGAAGACCAGGCAGAAGATGATGAACGTGACGCCTATCACCACAGGGATCACCTGCAGAAGACGGCGCACGACGTATCGGCCCATGGGTACTCCAGAGGGGGGTGCTCGATCCGACCGCGACCGAGGGGGACGGGGCGGCCGGACAGGGAGACGGCAGCAGGAGTGAGCAGGGGGAAGGCCAGCCTTCCCCCTGCTCACCCCGTAACGCTGTGTCAGGACTGCTCAGAACCTGGTCAGCTGAGCTTGACCGTGTCCCACAGGATCTGGTGACCGGCGATCTTCAGCGACTTGATCTTGTCGCTGAAGCCGGTGTTCAAGGTGTAGAAGTACACCGGGATGTACGGCATGTCCTTGAGGATCACGTCGTCGGCCTGCTGGTACTTCTTGATGGCTTCCTCGTGCGTCGCCGCCTGGTCACCCTGGACGAGCAGCTTCTCGAAGTTCTCGTTCACGTAGCCGGCGTAGTTCGAGCCGTTGGTGATGGCTTCCTTCGAGAAGATCGGACGGAGGTAGTTCTCCATGTCCGGGTAGTCCATGTTCCAGCCCATGCGGAACGCGCCCTGGTACTTCTTGGCATCCAGGTCGTTCAGGATGGTCTGGAACTGCTCGAAGGGCTTGGCCGTGACCTTGATGCCCAGGTTCTGCTGGATCTGGTTGGCGACCGCGGTGACCCAGGCCTTGTGGTCACCGTCGGCGTTGTAGCCGATCTCCAGCGTGTTGCCGGGCAGCCCGCCGCTCTTCTTGTAGAGCTCCTTGGCCTTCGCCGGGTTGAGGGTGCAGGCGTCGCCGCAGGCCCCCTTGCGGTAGCCGTCGATGATGGGGCTGATGAAGTCGTCCGCGGGCGTACGGGCGCCGAGGAAGATCTTCGAGGCGATCGTCTTGCGGTCGATCGACATGGAGATGGCGTTGCGCAGGTCCGCGTTTTGGAAGGCCTTGTTGTACTTGATCGGGAAGCCGATGTAACCGACCCCGGAGTCGGCCGTGTCCATGTAGTGGCCCGGCAGGTCCTTGTGGTACGTCGGCAGACCCGAGTTGGGGATCGTCAGCAGGGTGTCGAGGTTGCCGGCGACGAGGTCCTTGTACGCGGTGTCAAGGTTCGAGTAAATCCTGAAGTTGACGCCCTTGACCTCGATGTTCGAGGCGTCCGGGTACTTGTCGTACTTCACGACACTGATCGACTCGTTGTGCTTGAACGTGCCGCTCATCTTGAATGGGCCGTTGCCGATCGGGGCCTCGCCAAATCCCTTGGGGTCCTTGAAGAACGCCTTGGGCAGCGGGACGAACGCGGTGAAGGAGAGCTGCGAGGGGAACGCCGAGAACGCGCCGCTCAGGGTGATCTGGAGCGTGTTGTCGTCGACGGCCTTCAGACCCGACATCTTGTCGGTCGTCGGCTTCTTGCCCTCACCCGGGTTCAGGTCGCTGTAGCCCTGGATGTGGCTGAACAGCGGGTTGGTCTGCTGGGCGTTGGTCTGGTTGGCGCCGTAGTTCCAGGCGTCGATGAAGGACTGGGAAGTGACCTTCTCGCCATTGTGGAACGTGTAGCCCGACTTGAGCTTGATCGTCCAGACCTTGTTGTCCTTGGATTCGATCGACTCGGCCATGGCGTTGACGACCTTGTTGTCGGCGTCAAGCTTGGTCAGACCCGTGAAGAGGGCGTTGATGACCTGGCCGCCCTCGGTCTCGTACGTGTTGGTGGGAACCAGGCTGTTCTGCGGTTCGCCGATCTCCACCGACACGACGCCGTTGCCCTTGCCGCCGCCAGAGCTGCTGTCGTCACCGCCGCCGCCACAGGCCGTTGCGCCCAGCGCCACAACTGCGGCTATCGCAACCCACTTGGCGCTCTTGGCACCACGCATGGGGGCTCCTCCTCATGAGTCCAATGGTTCATCACCTGGGAGAGCGCATGACACATCACCGTCACCGGTGCCTGAAATGGTCAAGTGCTCCCCGCGCTCGATGAGTCGCCGCCTACAGCGAGTGACCCGTGATCCGAGCTCTACGCGCCTAACTATCTGCCATGAGGCGGGACCGAGCCATATTCACAAGGTCTCGGTTCGATCACACCTCGCGCGTACATCTTCCAAAATCCGGACAAAGGGTTTGGTGAAAGATGCCTGCGAAACGGACTTGTTACACACCTATCGGGCTTGAATGTCCGCATGCCGAACGCGATGGGCGTGAAAAATGAGTTGCGGTTTCGCGGCCACTGCGCATTCGACACGCCTGGACGCCGGGAGAGTTCGACCGGCGCCGCACAGGGCATGGACAGGATCGCACCAACGGCAGAGTAGTGCTGATCGGCGGGGCTGTGCGGGTTCCTGACAAGGACGAGGGATAACCCTGTATTCGGCCATTCCTCGGTGACCACGGGGGTCGACATAGCGCAAGCGCGAGGGCCGTCCCTGGAGAGGGATCAGCCGGCCCGCGCCGAAAGGCTGAGCCCGGGTGCCCCCAAGATGGGGGCACCCGGGCTCAGTTGGCCGGTTCCAGCCGAAGGTCAGCCGTGCTTGGCGCGGCTCGCGGAGCGGCCGCGCTCCTTCTGGTCGAGGACGACCTTACGGATGCGAACGGCCTCCGGGGTCACCTCGACGCACTCGTCGTCGCGGCAGAACTCCAGGGACTGCTCCAGGGAGAGCTTGCGCGGCGGCACGATCGCCTCGAACGAGTCGGCGGCGGCCGACCGCATGTTGGTGAGCTTCTTCTCCTTGGTGATGTTCACGTCCATGTCGTCGGCGCGGGAGTTCTCGCCGACGATCATGCCCTCGTACACCTCGGTGCCGGGGTCGGTGAACAGCACACCGCGCTCCTGGAGGTTCGTCATCGCGAACGCGGTGACGGCACCGGCGCGGTCGGCCACCAGCGAACCGTTGTTACGGGTCGTCAGGGTGCCGAACCACGGCTCGTGGCCCTCGTGGATGGAGTGCGCGATGCCCGTGCCGCGCGTGCCCGTCAGGAACTCGGTACGGAAGCCGATGAGACCGCGGGAGGGGACGACGAACTCCAGCCGGACCCAACCCGAGCCGTGGTTCGACATGTTGTCCATCCGGCCCTTGCGGACACCCATGAGCTGCGTGACCGCGCCCATGTGCTCCTCGGGCACGTCGATCGTCATGCGCTCGACCGGCTCGTGCACCTTGCCGTCGATCATCTGCGTGACGACCTGCGGCTTGCCGATGGTCAGCTCGAAGCCCTCGCGGCGCATCTGCTCGACCAGGATGGCCAGCGCCAGCTCACCGCGGCCCTGCACCTCCCAGGCGTCGGGGCGCTCGGTGTCCAGCACGCGCAGCGAGACGTTACCGATCAGCTCGCGGTCCAGACGGTCCTTGACCTGACGGGCGGTGACCTTGCGGTCCTTGACGGCGGCCTTCGCGGAGGCGCCCTTGCCGGTGCCGCCGCGGCCGACCAGCGGCGAGGTGTTCGTACCGATGGTCATCGAGATGGCCGGCTCGTCGACCGTGATCAGTGGCAGCGCGATCGGGTTCTCGGGGTCGGCGAGGGTCTCGCCGATCATGATGTCCGGGATACCGGCCACGGCGCAGATGTCACCGGGGCCCGCCATCTCGGCCGGCTTGCGGGTGAGCGCCTCGGTCATCAGCAGCTCGGTGATGCGCACGTTGGACATGGTGCCGTCGCGCTTGATCCACGTGACGGTCTGGCCCTTGCGCAGCTCGCCCTGCTCGACACGGAGCAGCGCGATACGGCCGAGGAAGTTGTCCGCGTCCAGGTTGGTGACGTGCGCCTGGAGCGGGGCGGTCTCGTCGTAGGACGGGGCCGGGACGGACTGGAGGATCGTGGTGAAGAACGGCTCCAGGTTGTCGCTGTCCTGCGGGACGGTGCCGTCCACGGGCTTGGTCAGCGAGGCGACACCGTCGCGCGCACACGCGTAGACGATGGGGAACTCGATCTGCTCCTCGTCCGCGTCCAGGTCCAGGAAGAGGTCGTAGGTCTCGTTGACGACCTCGTCGATCCTGGAGTCCGCGCGGTCCGTCTTGTTGATGCACAGGATGACGGGCAGGCGCTGCTGGAGCGCCTTGCGCAGCACGAAGCGGGTCTGGGGCAGCGGGCCCTCGGAGGCGTCGACGAGCAGCACCACCGCGTCCACCATCGACAGACCGCGCTCGACCTCGCCACCGAAGTCGGCGTGGCCCGGGGTGTCGATGATGTTGATGGTGATGACGTCGCCGCCATCTTTCGGGTGGTACTTGACGGCCGTGTTCTTGGCCAGGATCGTGATGCCCTTCTCACGCTCCAGATCGTTCGAGTCCATCATGCGGTCGTCGAGCGATTCGGCGGCGTGCGCGGCGAAGGCACCGGCCTGCTTCAGCATGGCGTCGACGAGGGTCGTCTTCCCGTGGTCGACGTGGGCGACGATGGCGACGTTGCGGATGTCGTGGCGCGTGGCCATATTGCGGCGTACTCCCGGAGAGTGAGGAAGGCCTGCGCGTACGTCTGTGTTACGCGGACCCTGCCGGGCTGGACACGCCACGGCCTTACCCCATCGTACGTGGCGTACGGGGAAGGAGCCTCCGCAGGGCCTTACGGGCGGGGGCGAGAGGGATCAGCCCGGCTCCCCCTCCACCGAACCGGCCGGACACAGACGCAGCCCCGCGGCACGCCCGGCGCCGTCGTCCGAGGGCTCGGAGCAGGGCAGGAATCCCTCACCGCCGGTTTCCCAGGTCCGGACACGGCCCCGCACCGGCGCGTTGTACCCACAGGTGCGAGTGAAGTGCGCCTCAACCAGGCCAGGGGCTCGTCCGTCTTCAGCCGCTCGCCCAGCGCCTCGATCACGCCGGCCGCGCCGACGTCCTTGGGCACGGGCGATACGGCGACCCGGTGGAAGGTGTCGTCGACGGGCTCGAGGGTGGACTCGTAGTGCTCGGTCCCTTCGGGGAAGGTGACCGAGTCGGCGAGCGCGGTCAGCTCCATCACGGCCACCACCGCACCCCGACCTCGCACAACCCGCCCCCGTACGACGGCCGCCGCCCTCGAAGGCGTCACCAAGACCATGTGAAGCGCTTTCTCGTTCTTCTGTCAGAAGC
>NZ_JBEXDX010000058.1:0-49140 GCF_040605995.1 Streptomyces sp. NPDC005492 | reverse complement strand
GGCGCCGTCCTCGTGCTGTACCTCAAGGACGTGTACCGGCGCGGCACTCCGAAGGCCGGTCCCGGCCAGGGCGGCCAGGGTCGCGGCGACCGCCCCGAGCGCGGCGGCGACCGACCCGGCGCACCCCGTCCGGGCGGCCAGGGCGCACGCCCCGGTGCTCGTCCGGCGGGTCCCCGTCCGGGCAACAACCCGTTCACCTCCGGCGGCTCCACCGGCATGGCGCGCCCCTCGGCGCCCCGTCCCGGCGGTGCCCCGCGTCCGGGCGGCGACCGCCCGGGTGGTGCTCCCGGTGGCGCTCCGCGTCCGCAGGGTGCCGGTCAGGGCGGTCCCCGTCCCCAGGGCGCTTCGGGCGGTCCCCGTCCCGGTGCTCCGGGTGGCGCGCGTCCGACCCCGGGCGGCATGCCCCGCCCGCAGGGCGGCGCTCCGCGTCCGGGCGGTGGCCCCGGTGGCAACCGTCCCAACCCCGGCATGATGCCGCAGCGTCCCGCTGCCGGTAGCCCCCGTCCCGGTGGCGGCCCCGGTGGCCGTGGTCCCGGTGGCGGCGGCGGTCGTCCCGGCGGTCCCGGTGGCGGCGGCGGTCGTCCCGGTGGCGGCGGCGGCTTCGCCGGTCGTCCCGGTGGCGGCGGTGGCGGTTTCGCCGGTCGTCCCGCGGGTCCCGGGGGCGGTGGCGGCGGTTTCGCCGGCCGTCCGGGTGCTCCCGCCGGTGGCGGCGGTGGCCGTCCCGGCTTCGGCGGTCGTCCCGGTGGCCCGGGTGGCCGTGGTGGCACACAGGGCGCCTTCGGTCGTCCCGGTGGTCCCGCGCGTCGCGGTCGCAAGTCGAAGCGGCAGAGGCGCCAGGAGTACGAGGCCATGCAGGCCCCGTCGGTCGGCGGTGTGATGCTGCCTCGTGGCAACGGACAGTCCGTCCGTCTGTCGCGCGGTGCGTCCCTCACCGACTTCGCCGAGAAGATCAACGCCAACCCGGCGTCGCTCGTCGGCGTGATGATGAACCTCGGCGAGATGGTCACTGCCACGCAGTCCGTCTCCGACGAGACGCTGAAGCTCCTCGCGGACGAGATGAACTTCGTCCTGGAGATCGTCAGCCCGGAGGAGGAGGACCGCGAGCTGCTCGAGTCCTTCGACATCGAGTTCGGCGAGGACGAGGGTGGCGAGGAGTTCCTCGTCGCGCGTCCGCCGGTCGTGACCGTCATGGGTCACGTCGACCACGGTAAGACCCGACTGCTGGACACCATCCGCAAGACGAACGTCGTCGCGGGCGAGGCCGGCGGTATCACGCAGCACATCGGCGCGTACCAGGTCGCGACCGAGGTCAACGGCGAAGAGCGTCGCATCACCTTCATCGACACCCCGGGTCACGAGGCGTTCACCGCCATGCGTGCCCGTGGTGCCAAGTCGACCGACATCGCGATCCTCGTGGTGGCGGCCAACGACGGTGTGATGCCCCAGACGATCGAGGCGTTGAACCACGCCAAGGCGGCCGACGTGCCGATCGTGGTCGCGGTCAACAAGATCGACGTCGAGGGCGCCGACCCGACCAAGGTGCGCGGTCAGCTCACCGAGTTCGGTCTGGTGGCCGAGGAGTACGGCGGCGACACCATGTTCGTCGACATCTCCGCCAAGCAGGGTCTGAACATCGACTCCCTGCTGGAGGCCGTGGTCCTGACCGCGGACGCCTCGCTCGACCTGCGGGCCAACCCGGAGCAGGACGCGCAGGGCATCGCGATCGAGTCCCACCTCGACCGTGGCCGCGGTGCCGTCTCGACGGTCCTGGTCCAGCGCGGCACGCTGCGCATCGGCGACACGATGGTCGTCGGCGACGCGTACGGCCGTGTCCGGGCGATGCTCGACGACAACGGCAACAACGTCGAGGAAGCGACTCCGTCGACTCCCGTCCTGGTCCTGGGTCTCACCAACGTCCCGGGCGCCGGCGACAACTTCCTCGTCGTCGACGAGGACCGCACGGCACGTCAGATCGCCGAGAAGCGCGCGGCGCGCGAGCGCAACGCCAACTTCGCCCGGCGTGGAGTCCGGTTCTCCCTGGAGAACCTGGACGAGGCCCTCAAGGCCGGTCTGGTGCAGGAACTCAACCTCATCATCAAGGGCGACGCGTCCGGTTCGGTGGAGGCTCTCGAGTCCTCGCTGCTCCAGCTCGACGTCGGCGAAGAGGTCGACATCCGCGTCCTGCACCGCGGCGTGGGTGCGGTCACCGAGTCGGACATCGACCTGGCGACCGGCTCCGACGCGATCGTCATCGGCTTCAACGTCCGCGCTGCGGGCCGCGCGGCGCAGATGGCGGAGCGCGAGGGCGTCGACGTCCGGTACTACTCGGTGATCTACCAGGCCATCGAGGAGATCGAGGCGGCCCTCAAGGGCATGCTCAAGCCGGAGTACGAGGAGGTCGAGCTCGGCACGGCGGAGATCCGCGAGGTCTTCAAGTCGTCCAAGCTGGGCAACATCGCCGGTGTCCTGGTCCGCTCGGGCGAGGTCAAGCGCAACACCAAGGCGCGCCTCGTCCGCGACGGCAAGGTCATCGCGGAGAGCCTCAACATCTCCGGTCTGCGTCGCTTCAAGGACGACGTCACCGAGATCCGCGAAGGGTTCGAGGGCGGTATCAACCTCGGCAACTTCAACGACATCAAGGTCGACGACGTCATCGCGACGTACGAGATGCGCGAGAAGCCTCGCGGCTGATCGTCACAGCACGCGATCGGGGCCGGTCGGCGGAGAGGAATTTCCGTCGATCGGCCCCGGCCGTTGCGTGTACGGTTCCTGTATCGGCGTCCAAGACCGGCGCCCATACCCCGAACCGGCGGGACATCCGGACACACATGTATGTGGGGACTCTGTCCTTCGACCTCCTCCTTGGCGACGTCCACTCGCTGAAGGAGAAACGCTCTCTCGTCCGTCCGATCGTGGCCGAACTCCAGCGCAAGTACGCGGTGAGCGCGGCCGAGACGGGCAGTCAGGACCTCCATCGCAGGGCCGAGATCGGGCTCGCGGTGGTCTCCGGGGACACGGGACACCTCACCGACGTACTGGACCGCTGCGAGCGACTGGTCGCCGGGCGCCCCGAGGTGGAACTGCTCTCGGTTCGACGCAGACTCCACAGCGACGAAGACTGAAGCAAGCAGCACGAAGTAGTAGTTGAAGCAGTTATTAAGGAGACGGACCAGTGGCCGACAACGCGCGTGCCAAGAGGCTGGCGGACCTCATCCGAGAGGTGGTCGCCCAGAAGCTGCAGCGTGGGGTCAAGGACCCACGGCTCGGCACCCACGTCACCATCACGGACACCCGGGTCACGGGTGACCTGCGGGAGGCGACCGTCTTCTACACGGTCTACGGCGACGACGAGCAGCGCGCCGAGGCGGCGGCCGGTCTGGAGAGCGCCAAGGGCGTGCTCCGCTCGGCCGTGGGCGCCGCGGCCGGCGTGAAGTTCACCCCGACCCTCACCTTCGTCGCGGACGCCCTGCCGGACACCGCCAAGACCATCGAGGACCTCCTCGACAAGGCACGGCAGTCCGACGAGAAGGTGCGCGAGGTCTCGGCGGGCGCCGCCTACGCGGGCGACGCGGACCCGTACAAGAAGCCCGGCGAGGACGAGGACGACACCGCCGAATGACCGAGAAAACCCGGACGCCCGACGGCCTTGTCATCGTCGACAAGCCGTCGGGCTTCACCTCGCACGACGTGGTCGCCAAGATGCGCGGCATCGCCCGCACCCGCCGCGTCGGGCACGCCGGCACCCTCGACCCGATGGCGACGGGTGTGCTCGTCCTCGGTGTCGAGAAGGCGACAAAGCTCCTGGGGCATCTCGCCCTCACGGAGAAGGAGTACCTGGGCACGATCCGCCTGGGCCAGAGCACCCTGACCGACGACGCCGAGGGCGAGATCACGGGGTCGCTCGACGCCTCGAAGGTCACCCGGGACGCCGTCGACGCCGGGATCGCCAAGCTCAGCGGCGAGATCATGCAGGTGCCGTCCAAGGTCAGCGCCATCAAGATCGACGGCGTGCGCTCCTACAAACGGGCCCGCGACGGCGAGGACTTCGAGATCCCCGCCCGCCCCGTCACCATCTCCGCCTTCGCCGTCCACGACATCCGGGACGCCGTCGCCGAGGACGGCACGCCCGTCCTGGACCTGGTGGTCTCGGTGGTCTGCTCGTCCGGCACCTACATCCGGGCGCTCGCCCGCGACCTGGGCGCGGACCTCGGCGTCGGCGGCCACCTCACCGCCCTGCGCCGCACCCGCGTCGGCCCGTACAAGCTGGACACGGCGAAGACCCTGGACCAGCTCCAGCAGGAGCTGACCGTGATGCCGATCGCCGAGGCCGCGGACGCCGCGTTCCCGCGCTGGTCCGTCGACGACCGGCGGGCGAGGCTGCTGCTCAACGGAGTCCGCCTGGACATCCCCGAGGAGTACACGGGCGTCGGCGCGGTCGGCGTCTTCGACCCGGAGGGTCGCTTCCTGGCCCTGGTGGAGGAGCAGAAGGGCAAGGCGAAGAGCCTCGCCGTCTTCGCGTGACACAACTCCTGGGGGGACCCAAGTCCCGCCCGTGGAGCGGCGGTCACGGGGTCTACGTTCCCGCCGCTCCACGGTCCCCCCTCGGTTCCCCCACCCCTAGGGTGTATCCAACCCTCCGCTTCTATTCACCCGCCTGGGCAGGCGCTCGGAGTGAACCGAGGGAGCGGAAGGGGGCGCGTTCATCACGCGATCTGTCCCGCCGATCACGCCACGCCTACCGTCGAACACAGGGCAGTTGTACGGCGTGGAGGTTCGACCATGGCGGGACGTGGCCCGCGGACGGGCGGTGGCCGTCGTACGCGGGAAGAGCGAGTGGCACAGGGCGCCGCACCCGCGGCCGGTGACGCCGCCCTGGTGCGCATCCGTGACCTGGCCGGGCGCCCGCGCGGCACCGGATTCGTCGCCGACCACCACGGCACGGTGATCACCAGCCACGAAGCGGTCGACGGGCTGTCCCGGCTCGTCCTGCACGCCGCCGACGACCGTACCTGCCTCGTGACCGCCGACGCGGTGACCCCCCTGCCCGCCCTCGACCTGGCCCTCGTCCACACCGAGGGCCTGGGCGTCGACCCGCTGCCCGTGACCGTGCGGGACCGCGTCGAGACCGGCACCTACGTCCGCATCGCCGCGGGCCGCTGGCGCGAGGCCCGCGTCTTGGCCGCGACCTCGGCCACCTACACGGCCACCGACCGCTTCTATCTCCTGGACGACGCCCTGGAGTTGGCGATCGGCACGGCGGGCCGGGACGCACTGCGGCTCGGCGGCGGAGCGGCCGGCGGTCCGGTCCTGGACGCCGCGACCGGCGCGGTGATCGGTGTGCTGGGCACCGCGCTGCGATCCGGCCAACGGGACACGGGATTCGCGGTCCCCCTGCGCTCGACCGAGGCCGACGGACCACTGGCCGAACTCCTGGCCCGCAACGCGGCGACCGTGCCCGCGTACGGCGCCGACCTCAATCTGGCGGGTGTGCTGGAACTGACGGCCACGTCGGTGGGGTCGGACGGGCCGCCGGGGGCGCTCGCGGGCTACGTCGGACCCGGCCGCGACGGCTCGTACCTACCGGTGCCGGTCGAACGTCCGTGGCTGACAAGGGAGTTCGCCCGGTTCGTGGCGGGTCCGGCGGCCGTGCTCGGCCTGGTCGGCCCCCCGGGCAGCGGCCGTACGACGGAACTCGCCGCGCTTGCCGCCCGCCGCAACGGAGGCGCGCAACCGGCACCCACACTGTGGCTGCGCGGAGCGGACCTGCGGGACGACGACCGCTCGGTGGCGGACGCGGCCCGCAGGACGCTGGACCGTGCGTCCCGCATCCTGGCCGCCTCCACCGCCCTTCCGGGCGGCCTCGGTGACGTCAGCCCGGAGCGGCTGGCCCGAGTCGCCCGTGCCGCCGGCCGGCCCTTGCTGCTACTGCTCGATGGCCCTGAGGAGATGCCACCGGTGCTGGCTCATCGGCGGGGTGAGTGGACCCGGGGGACGGGGGAGTGGTTGCGGGGGAGTGGGGCGCGGTTGGTGGTGGGGTGCCGGGCGGAGTACTGGGAAGGGGCGGGGTTTTCAGGGGAGTTGCTGTATGGCGGGGCTGGTTCAGGCGGCTCAGGGGTGGTTGGGGGCGGCGGGGCTGGTTCGGTTTCCTTCGGGGCG
Source organism: Streptomyces sp. NPDC005492 (assembly GCF_040605995.1). Classification (NCBI taxonomy): domain Bacteria; kingdom Bacillati; phylum Actinomycetota; class Actinomycetes; order Kitasatosporales; family Streptomycetaceae; genus Streptomyces; species Streptomyces sp. NPDC005492. The sequence continues at coordinate 42,984 of NZ_JBEXDX010000058.1, read as the reverse complement.
GCTGTGGGTGACAGGGTCGGTCCGGATCGTTCCGGGGCTGTTGGAGGTGAGGGAACAGGTCCCGTTCGTTCCGGGGCGCGTGCGGATGACGGGGCAGGTCCGGTCCCGCCCGGGGTGGCTGCGGTCGACGAGGTTGGTCCCGTTGTCTTCGGGGCGTCCAGGGTTGATGGGGCTGGGTCGGTTGGTTCTGGCGTGGCTGAGGGTGGCGTAGCCGGCTGGGTCGGCTCCGGGGCGCTTGCCGCGGATGAGGCCGGTTGCGTTCGTTCCGGGGCGGCTGCGGGGGACGAGTCCGGTCCGGTCCGCTCCGGGATGGTGGGGGGCTACAGGACCGGCACGGTGTACTCCGGAGCGCTTGCGGGTGACGCAGCTGGTCCCGTGCGTTCCGGGGTGCGTGCTGGTGACGGGGCCGGCTCCGTCCCGCCCGGGGCGTCCGCGCCTGCTGACGCCGGTCCGCATTATTCAGCCCGTCCGGCGTTTGAGGACGAGGTCGTTCAGACCGAAGGGGGGTCTGGGGGCGCAGCCCCCAGGGTGGGGCTTCCTGCCTGCGTTCACCTTGGTGACCTGGGCCCGGATGAAGCCCGCCTGGCCCGCGCCGCGTACCGCATCCCGGAGGGCGTCCTCGTCGAAGCCGACGCCCGTCACCCCCTCGCCCTCCGGCTCCTCTCCGAGGTGCTCGCCGCGCTGCCCGCGACACCCGGTGCCCAACTGCACCGCGACGACGTGTTCTCGGCCTACCTCGACCTCATGTGCCTCCGCGTCGCCGTGCGCCTCGCCGCCGAGAACGGCCTGCGCGGCACCGCCGTACGACGGCTCGCCGCCAAGGTGGCCGGGCAGGTGCACGAGGCGGCGCGGCGCAGTCTCGGGCCGGGGCAGGGGGAGTTGGACCGGGAGTCGTTCGAGGCGGTGTTCCCGTGGGGCCCCGCACCCGCGGGGCTCGGCGGTGGTACCGGGTGGGCGTCCGCCGTCCTCACCGAGGGCCTCCTCGTGCCGGCCGGCACCGGATACCGCTTCGCCCACGAGGAGTTGGCCGACTGGATCCAGGGCATGCACCTCGACCTCGACGAGGCCCTGCGCGCCCTGGTGTACCGGCCCAGCACCCGACAGGCCGGCCACCCCCTCCCCGTACCGCACCACCGCATCGGCCCCGTCGTACAGGCTCTGCTCCTCCTGGCCACCCCGCAACTCGCCCTCCGGCTGGATGAGTTGGTGGACGCCCTGGACGCCGACCCGCACTCCTGGTGGGCCGCGCGCCTGCTCGCCGAGGTGCTGTCACGGGTGCCCGACGCGACGCCGTACGGCGGAACGCTGCGGTTGCTGGCCGACCAGTTGGTGGTACGGAGGCGGCAACAGGAGCCCGTACCAAGCGAGTTCGCGCCGGAATTCTGGACCTCACTGCATCTGCCGGAGGCCGAGCGCTTCGAGTTGCTGCGGCGGCTCGTGCTCGCCGACGGCCCCCCGCAGGACAGCACCGGACCCCGATTCCTGGACGCCGCCGCCGAGTTGCTCGCCGCCGACCCCGCGGCCGTACAGCCGCTGCTCACCCGGTGGTTCGACGACGAGCGACCGTTGCCCGCGACGCCGCACGCGACCGTGGCGACGGCCGCGCAGGCGCTGCTGCACACGCATCGGCGGCGGGCGCTGGACGACTTGACGGAGGTGCTCGTCGGCTGTGCGCACGGGCGGGCCGACGAACTCCTCGCCGTACTGGCCGAGGAGGAGCCGTCTGCCGTGTGCCGGGCCGTGGACCGGTGGGCGCACGACGAGCGGCCGGGTCGGCGGGTGGCGGCGGTGGCGTACGGACTGCGGGCCGCCCCGCACGTACGGACCGAGGCCGACCGTGAACTCCTGCGCTACGCGGCCCAGTTCCTCCTCGGCCGCCCCGCCGACCGCTCCCTGCACGGCGGCGCGCTCGCCCTCCTCGTTCGCGATCCGCACACCCGCGCCCGCCATCTCCCGCAGGCGCTGGACCATTTCGCGTCCGGCGACCCGCAGTTCCCGCCGAGCGCGCTGGCCGCCGCCCTGACCACCCACCCCGAGCCGGTCCTCGAAGCCTTTCGCGCCCGGCTGCACGGGCCGTACGCGGGCGAGGCGGTCCGCACGCTCGCCGACGTCACGACCCCCGCCCTGGCCCGCCGGGCCGCCGCTCTGGTGCGCGAGACCGTCGTACGGTGGCCGGAGACGGCCGCACACCTCGGTGTCTACGTCGACCGCCGCCTCGACCACGGCCCCGCCGCCCGGGCCGTCCTCCTCCCGCTGGTCACCGGCTTCCTGGACGGCGGCCCGGAGCCGGTCCGGACCGCACTCGCGGTGGTGCTCGCCGCCCCCGGCACCCCCGCGTCCCGCCCGCTGCGCCGCGAACTCCTGGAGTTCCTGCTCGCCCACGAGCACGACCCCGCCGTACTCGACGCCCTCCTGCACGCGGCCGGTCGGCGGGACGACGACGAGATCCGCGACCTCGTCCACCGGACCGGCCGGCTGCTCGTCCGCACCCCCGCCGGCGCGACCCGCTTCGACCGCGGGCTCGTCGACCTGGGCCGCGAGGTGCCCGGCTTCGCCACGCTGATGGCCCGCTGGCTGGCCGACACCCCGGAGGACTGGGCCGCGGTGGTCGGACCCAGCACCCGGCGCATGATCGAGAACCTGGCCGGGGTGGGAGTTCCGGCCTAGCGGCCCTCGTACGTGCGCCCGGTCACAGCCTTCAGGCCGATGCGGGCCGCGAGCCCCCGGCATGGCACCCTTAGACCTGCGCAAGAGGTCAATGACACAGGTCTACATCAGGTCTATATACGGACACGGGTTCGATGAGGAGCGGTCACAGTGCAGCGCTGGCGTGGCTTGGAGGACATCCCTGAGGACTGGGGGCGCAGCGTCGTCACCATCGGTTCTTACGACGGGGTCCACCGCGGACACCAGCTGATCATCCGGCACGCCGTGGAACGCGCGCGTGAGCTGGGCGTTCCCTCCGTCGTCGTCACCTTCGACCCGCACCCCAGCGAGGTCGTGCGCCCCGGCAGCCACCCCCCGCTGCTCGCCCCGCACCACCGCCGTGCCGAACTGATGGCCGACCTCGGGGTCGACGCGGTCCTGATCCTGCCCTTCACCAAGGAGCTCTCGAAGCTGTCCCCGGCGGACTTCGTGGTCAAGGTCCTGGTGGACAAACTGCACGCGAAAGCGGTCGTCGAAGGCCCGAACTTCCGCTTCGGCCACAAGGCCGCCGGCAATGTGGCCTTCCTGATCGAGCAGGGCAGGACATACGACTTCGAGGTAGAGGTGGTGGATCTTTACGTGACCGGTGCGGCGGGCGGCGGCGAGCCCTTCTCCTCCACACTGACCAGGCGCCTGGTCGCCGAGGGCGACGTCGAGGGCGCCCGCGAGATCCTCGGCCGCCCGCACCGGGTGGAGGGCGTCGTGGTGCGCGGCGCCCAGCGCGGCCGCGAACTGGGCTTCCCGACCGCCAACGTCGAGACCCTGCCCCACACCGCGATCCCGGCGGACGGTGTCTACGCCGGTTACCTCCACGCCCAGGGCGAGGCCATGCCGGCCGCGATCTCCGTCGGCACGAACCCGCAGTTCGACGGCACCGAGCGCACGGTCGAGGCGTACGCCATCGACCGCGTCGGCCTCGACCTCTACGGCCTGCACGTCGCCGTCGACTTCCTCGCGTTCGTGCGCGGACAGGCGAAGTTCGAGTCCCTGGAGGGTCTGCTGGAGCAGATGGCGCAGGACGTGAAGCGGTGCCGTGAGCTGATCTCGGCGGACGCGGAGTAACCGCTCTTTCGCTCCTACGACGCCGAAGGGCGGCCGGTGCTCGTGGGCACCGGCCGCCCTTCGCGTTGTTCGGGTGGGGTTACTGCTGAGGGGGCTGTGGGGGAGCGGGCGGGGGCGGCGGTGAGGCCTGGCCGCCGGGGTGCTGCGGGTAGGGCTGCTGGGCGTAGGGCTGCGGCGGCGGGGGCTGCTGCGGATACGGGCCGGGCTGGGGCTGGGCCGGGTACGGCTGGCCGGGGGGCATCTGCTGGCCCGGGTACTGCTGGGGAGCCGGGTACGGCTGCTGTCCCGGGTATCCCTGCTGGCCCGGCATCGGCGGGGCGGCCACCGGCGGCGGGTTGCCGTCACTCGTCCACAGGCCGTGCATCTGCTGGTGCCGGACGAAGTCCTCGGCGACCAGGGCCGCGAGATTGAAGTACGACTCCCGCACCTTGGGCCGCATCATGTCGAGGTCGACCTCCGCACCGGCGGCGAGATGCTCGTCGAACGGCACGACCACGACACCCCGGCAGCGCGTCTCGAAGTGGCTGACGATGTCCTCCACCTTGATCGTCTTGCCGGTCTCGCGCACCCCCGAGATGACCGTGAGCGAGCGCGAGACGAGGTCCGCGTACCCGTGCGCCGACAGCCAGTCCAGCGTCGTACTCGCACTGCTCGCGCCGTCCACGGACGGCGTCGAAATGATGATGAGCTGGTCGGCGAGGTCCAGGACACCGCGCATCGCGCTGTAGAGCAGACCGGTACCGGAGTCGGTGAGGATGATCGGGTACTGGTTGCCCAGCACGTCGATCGCGCGCCGGTAGTCCTCGTCGTTGAACGTGGTCGAGACGGCCGGGTCGACGTCGTTGGCGATGATCTCCAGACCGGAGGGCGCCTGGGACGTGAACCGGCGGATGTCCATGTACGAGTTGAGGTACGGGATCGCCTGGACCAGGTCGCGGATGGTGGCGCCGGTCTCGCGGCGCACCCGGCGGCCGAGCGTGCCGGCGTCCGGGTTGGCGTCGATCGCGAGGATCTTGTCCTGGCGTTCGGTGGCGAGGGTGGAGCCGAGCGCGGTGGTGGTCGTGGTCTTGCCGACACCGCCCTTCAGGCTGATGACCGCGATCCGGTAGCAGGACAGCACCGGCGTACGGATCAACTGCAACTTCCGCTGCCGCTCGGCCTCTTCCTTCTTCCCACCGAGCTTGAACCGCGAGGGCGCGACACCCGGCCGCCCGCTCTTCGCCTTCTGCCTCTTGTTGTTGAGCAGCCGGTCCGACGACAGCTCCACGGCGGCGGTGTAACCCAGCGGCGCGGCACCGGGGTTGGTCGGCTGCCGCTGATCGTGCTGCATGGGCTGCGGCCAGGCGGCACCGGTGCGGGGGTCTACCGGGGGTTGCGGGTGAGGGGGCTGAGCCGCGTCGGGCAGGGGCTGGTGCTGCGGGTGGGCCTGGAACTCCGGCTGCGACTGCTGAGGGAAGCCGGGGCGGCCATCCGCGGCGACCGGGGGCGGGCCCTGCGGGGGGATGCTGGGCGCGTCGGCCTGGGGGACGGCGGCGGGCGGGTAGGCATAGCCGCCCTGTGGGTTGGACGGGGGGACCGGCTGGCCCTGTTGTGCGGGGGGCGGCGGGTAGGCGTAGCCGCCCTGCTGGTTGGGCGGGGGGACCGGTTGGCTTTGTTGTGCGGGTGCCGGGGGGTAGGCGTAGCCGCCTTGGGCGTTCGGAGCGGGCGGTTGCGGGTAGGCGTAGCCGCTCTGGGGCGGGGTCGGTGTGGGCGGGGCGGTCCAGGCGGCCGGGGCCGGTTGTGGTGCCTGTGGCTGGAACGGGGGCTGCTGCTGGGGTGGCATGGGCGGCTGGGCCGGGGGCGCGGCGGGCGGCTGGGGCGCTGCCGCGTTCGCCGGCTCGGGCTGCGGCTGAGTCTGGGGGTGGGGCTGGGCCGGCCACTGGTCGGCCGGGGCCGGGGCGGCGGGCTGGTAGGACGGCGGCAGCGGCGGGACCCCGCTCTGCGGGGCCGGCGGGGGAGTCCAGGCCAGCGGAACGGCCTGGACGTCGGCGGGGGCGCCCGTCTCCGGATCGGCTCCCTGGGGGGAGTCGTCCTCGGGCGAGGGTGTGGTCGTGGATGTGGGCGTCGTAGCGTCGATGTTGGTCGGCTCGTCCGCCGGGGCGTTGGCCGAGTCGTTGGCGGGGTCGTCCGCGCTCTCATCGCCCGTGGAGTCCGGCGGGTCCGCGGTGTCTGCGTGGGCGACCGCGCCGTCCTCGCCTTCAGCGCTCGGCTCGGTGGCGTCGGTGCCTTCGGTGTCGCCGTTCTCCGGTGCTTCGTCATCAGCCGGAATCAAAGCGTCGGGCGCCTCGCCCTCGAACTCCCGCTGCCCGGAGCCCGGTTCCGAGTCACCGGCAGCCGCGCCTTCGGCACCATCGGCGCCTTCGACGGAACCTTCGTCGCCCATGGAAACCTCGGCCGGGGCCGGAGCGGTCGGAGTCTCGGGCGGCTCCTGCTCGGACGTGGCGTCCGTCACCCCGCCCCGCTCCGCGATCTCCCGCTTCAGCGCGGCGGAGGAGATCCGCATGGTCGCGCCGCTCACGAGGCCGCCGCTCTCGGGCTCCTCCTCGTCGGGAACCGCCGCCGAGGGCGCCCAGCCGGTGTTGTCGGGCGAGGCCGGCACCGGGAAGGGCGGGGGCGGCGGCGTGGCCGTACCGCTCGCCGGGGTCGGCGTCGGTGAAGCCTGCGCGGAGGCGCCCGACGAGTTCTGCGTGTACCAGGCCGGCGGCGCGTAGTCGATCGTGAACTCGCCCGTCATCTCGATGGCGGACTCGTCGTCGGGCTGGTCATCGCCGGGTGTGGCCCAGCCCCCGCGGATCCCGTCCCGATCGCTGCTCACAATTCCTCCTGGTGTGGTCGAGCACCCTCATGCTCATGCCGTGCTGGGGCGACCGTTCGCAACATCCGATATGCCGGGTTGTCCCCCTGGAGCCCCTGGGCCACGCACCACCCGCTCGCGGATACTCGTGACGTGCCCAGTCCCAGCCTAATCACGAAAACCGTGGACTCGGCAGGCCCGCCCACCCCTTCGTGCACCACCACACAACCGAGACCGGCGATAGCGGATCAAATCCCCCTGGGGATCTGTCAAATGAGACAAACGGGACGCTTCTGCGGTGGCGTCAGTCCATGCGGCGGGCCACGCCCAGCAGTCCGACCTCCGGGTCCGTCGGCTGAGTCATCACGTACTGGCGGTCCCGCTCGGTGCACCACAGCGTGACGCCGTCGGGCAACGTGGGCAGCGCGTCGAGGTCGGCGCGCGGCAGCCCGATCACCCGCCCGATCTCCGCCGCCTCGTCCGGCGACACCCGCTGCACACCCACCAGCCGCGCCTGACGCATCAACCGCGGTGCGACCGGGCTGAGATACGGCAGCAGCGTCAGCACGGACTGCCAGGGCGCCGATGTCACCCGCCCGCGCGGCGGCCGCATACCGCAGTCCCGGACCACCAGCACCGGCGTACCGGCGGAGGCGCCCTGCGGGGGGACGCGGCCGACCTCGTAGACGGCGAGGCCGTTCTGTCCGCCGCCCATCGCGTGCACCATCTGCATCCAGGCCTGCGGCCGTCCCGTCTCCACGGCGACGCGCGCCCCGGTGGCCGCCGCGCGCAGCGCCAGCACCTGGGCCGTCCACAGACCGCTGATGAGCAGGATGTCGTACGGCGTCGGGCGGTTGACCCCGAGCACGGCCGGCCGGCCCTCGGGGTCGACGCCCACCACCACGCCGTCGTCCCCGATGGGCAGCGACAGTGCCTCCACCTGGTCGACGGGCAGTGCGTGCCGGGGGTGACGGGGGCCGAGGAGGCCGAATCCGGAGCGCAGCCGGGAGGCGAGGCCGTCGGCCCGGGGCTCGGTGGTCGTCGTGGTCATCAGCGGGCACCTCCGAGGGGCAACGTGGCGAGAACGCCGGGGAGTTGTTCACGGTCCAGGCGGGCGAGCCCGGTCCGTGCCTGGCGGGCCGCCTGCTCCAACTCGCGCCGCGCGTCGGTCAGTTCCTGGTTGCTGCGGCCGGTGATCCGCAGATGCCCGGTGAGCGACACGTCCTGCCGCTCACCACGGGCCAGCGTCAGACTGAAGGTCGTCGCCAGCGCGGGCACCGCCGTCAGGCTCGCCACGAGCTGCGCCAACGAGGTGCCGGAATCGCCCAGTTGGGGCCAGCGGCGCACCCAGTAGGTGGTGTGCCGGCGGTTGTCGCAACGCCAACTGCGGCTGGACTCCTCGGTCCGCCGCTGCGGCGCCTCGCTCCGCCCGGCCTGCGCGGTCACCATCGGGTTGGCGCACGCGGAGGTGGCGATCGCCGCCGTCAGCTCCTCCTCCGAGAGCACGTTGGCCCGCAGACCGGCACCGCTCAGCCGGCTCGAGAGATGCTCCGCCGACCGGGCCAGGCACTTCTGCGCGCCGACCAGCCCGCCCCCGCGCGCGGCCACCGCCTCGGGGCACAGCTCGGGGTCGAGCTTCAGCGCGATCCAGGTGATGCGGACGGCGGGGGAGCCCGTCTGGGCCTGCAACGGCGCGTAGTTGCTCACCACGACCGACTGCTGGGGCAGATGCAGCGCGGGCGCGGGCTGGGTGTGCACCACGATCTGCGCCGATTCGAGAAGGATTCCGTCGACGTCGAGCGTGTCCCGGACCAGGCCCACCGGCAGTGGTCTGCGCCCGCGCTCGGCACGCAGCGCGCCCGCGTCCGACTCCACCTGGAGCACCGCGGTGAGGAAGTCGCCGTCGCCGACCATCCCGACCGGCCGCTGGTCGCGGTCGTCGCCGCGGTGGTAGCTGTACGTCCGCAGGTTCGGGTCGCACTCCACGGCGGGCGCGAGGCCCGCGTCGGTCCCCGCCGGCACCGGGGTGCTCGCGGCCCGCCGGATCCGGGACCGCAGCGCCAGCAGCGTGCCCAGCCACTCCGGCAGGGAGCGCCCCCGCCGTCGTACGACAGCGAGCACCACGAGCAGCGCGGCGACCACGACCGCCGGAATGAGCGCCATCGGACCGATGAGCCAGCCGGACACCACCAGCGCGGCCGCGACCTCCAGCAGCACCAGCCGCTGGGTCGTGAACGAACCTCCGCGCCCCGAGCGCGACTTCAGATGCGGCGTGAAGGAACCGCGGTACGGACCCGAAACGCTCACATGACCCGATCCCGATGCGGATTGCGATCGCGACCGGTTCCGCGTTGCGGTAGCCATCACTCCAAAACCCCCGAACTCTCCCGAATTCCCTGCGGCGTTCCCTGCGCGACTCGCTGCGCTCCGGTCTCCTCAGGGCCCGAGCACCCTACCCGTGACACAAGCACACCCACGCAACAGGCATAGTAGGGGGCGGGTCTGACACCTGAGGTATCAGAGGCAATCGGGGGCGGGGGACGAATCTCCACAGGTCCTCCACGGCTCCGCACGGGGAGAGAGCGGACACAGATGGCATCACGGCGCGATGAACTCAACGCCTACACCTTCGCGAAGCGCCGCACGCTCGCGTCCTTCCTTCAGCCGTCCCCGACGGGTTCGGAGGAAGGTGCCCCGAAACCGCTGGGCGCGCTGGTGCCCGGCATCGTCGTGGGTGTGGTGATCCTCGCGGTGTTCGGCGGTATCGGCATGTTCAAGCCGACGGCCCCCAAGGGCTGGTCCGACGTCGAGTCGCACGTCATCGTGGCGAGCGAGTCGACCACTCGATACGTGGTGCTGAAGACCGGCAAGGAGGCCCAACTCCACCCGGTCCTCAACATGGCCTCCGCCAAACTCCTCCTGGACCCCAACAAGGACAGCGTCATCACCGTCGACGAGGACGTCCTCGACAACGGCAAGCTCCCGCACGGCGCCACCATCGGCATCCCGTACGCCCCCGACCGCCTGCCCTCCTCCGGCGAGGCCGAGGCGGCGAAGCGCTGGGCGGTCTGCGAGAGCCCCTCCGCCGGCGGCCGCTCCATCCAGAAGGCCGCGTTCGTCCTCTCCAAGAAGGACTGGTCCAAGACCGAGGGCGGGAACAAGCTCTCCGGCGGCGACCTCATGTACGTAGTCGGCCCGGACGGCAAGTCCCAGTACGTCGTCGACGCCAACGGCACCGCATACCCCCTCGCAGACCCCTCCGACAACGAACTCCTCAAGGCCCTCGACACCCAGGGCCGCGCCCCGCAGCGCGTCTCCCAGGAGTGGCTCGACACCCTCCACAAGGGCGACCCGATCGCGATCCCGAAGATCACCGACGGCACCCCGGGAGCGACCGCGAACGCCTTCGCCGCCGCGGACATGCGGCCGTACGACAAGGTCGGCGAGGTCATCAAGGCCAACGACGGCCAGGCGCTGAAGTACTACGTGGTGCTGCCCGGCAAGGTGGCCCGCATCTCGGAGTTCACCGCCACGCTCCTGCTCAACAGCGGTGACCTCGTCCCCGTCGGACAGACCGGCGAGGCGCAGCCGGTCAGCCCGGGCGCGGTCGCCGACAGCACGACCTTCGAGGCCGACAAGAACTGGCCGACGTACCGTCCCAAGACGGTCAACGACGGCACCAGCGCCACCAGCGGCCGCAACACGGTCTGCAATGTGCTGCGTTCGGTAGGCAGCGGCAACCACACCACGCTGTCCACCTGGGCCGGCACCGACTTCCCCGCCCCCTTGCCCACCGGCTCCTCCAGCGCCTACGTCACCGCCGGCTCGGGCCAGCTCTTCCGCCAGGTCATGGGCACCGAGGCCGACGCGGGCCCAGTCTTCCTGGTCACCGACACGGGCCTGCGCTACGCCCTGCAGTCCAACAGCGACAGCGCCACCGACGACAGTGGCATCGGTACGACGGCCAAGCAGCGCAAGGAGGAGCTGAGCGAGGCCAAGATCGCCCAGACCCGCCTCGGCTACGAGAAGGTCACCCCCGCTCCGGTCCCCGCCGAGTGGTCGACGTTCCTGCCGACGGGCCCGCGCCTGTCGGAGGCGGCGGCACGGCAGCCGCAGGGTTCGTAGGCGAGACGGGGAAAGGGAAGGGGAAGGGGACCGCAACTCATGCTGATCACAAAGATGTTGAGGGTCGCGCTGGCGACGTCGACGCTGGCGGCCCTGCCGCTGTCGCTTCCTGTGTCGTTGGCTCTGGCGACCCCGGCGCGGGCGGACGACGGCCAGTGCACGTTCCCGTCGAAGCAGTACACGGGCCGCCCCTGGGCGCTGCAACGCGTCAACCTTGACGAGTTGTGGGCCCAGTCCACCGGCAAGGGCGTCAAGGTGGCCGTCATCGACACCGGGGTCGACGTCAAGAACCCGCAGTTGAAGAAGGCGGTCGACGCGTCGGCAGGCGAGAACATCCTGCCCACCAAGAACTCCAAGGGCGAGAAGATCGACCGCGGCAACAGCCAGGGCACCACCGACACGGTCGGCCACGGCACGCGCGTGGCCGGCATCATCGCGGCCCGCCCCGCCAAGGGGACCGGCTTCGTCGGCCTGGCCCCCGACGCCACGATCATCCCGATCAAGCAGAACGACGCGGAGGGCGACGGCACGGCCGAGACCCTCGCCACGGCCATCCGCGACGCGGTCGCCAAGGGCGCAGGCGTCATCAACATCTCCCAGGACACGGCGAACGCGATCGCCCCCGCCGACAGCCTCCGACAGGCCGTGGACTACGCCCTCGAACACAACGTCGTGGTCGTCGCCTCGGCCGGCAACGACGGCCTCGGCGGCACCGTCCAGATCACCTACCCGGCCTCCTACAAGGGCGTCCTCGCCGTCGCCGCCTCCGACCGCAACAACGAACGCGCCTCCTTCTCCCAGTCCGGCGAGTTCGTCGGCGTGGCGGCCCCCGGCGTCGACATGATCTCCACCGTCCCGGGCAACGGCCACTGCTCCGACAACGGTACGAGCTTCTCGGCGCCGTATGTCGCGGGCGTCGCGGCCCTGTTGAAGGCCAAGTACCCCAAGTGGACCGCCCAACAAATCGTCGCCCAGATCGAACAGACCGCGGAACGCACGATCTCCGGCCACGACCGCCTGGTCGGCTGGGGCGTGGTCGACCCGGTAAAAGCCCTCACGGACGTAGACCCCGAACACCCCGTCGAAACCCCCAAGCCCGAGGGCGGCGTAGCAAAGGGCGAGGCCCCGTCGGTCGCCCCGCTGCACTTCGGCGAGACGGCGGACGAACGGAACACGCGGTTGGGGACGTATGTGGTTGTCGGTGGGCTGGTTGTTGTGGCGGGGCTTGGGGGGAGTGCGGTGGCTTTGCGGGATGCGCGGAGGCGGCGGGGGCGGGTGGAGGCTGGGGTGAGGGGTTGAGGGACGGGAGCGTCAACAAGCTTGTGGCGGGCGGCTGATGGACACGTTGACCAAACTGAACATCTTCGGCCTCGCCCTGTCCGCCGTATTCCTGGCCATGGCTTGCGTGAAGGCGGACCGGGTACGCGCGTGGCGGGCCGACTTCAACCCATCGGCTCCGGACGTCCCGAACTCGGCCTTCACCCTGGCCCGCCTCCTCTTCGTCACGATCGCCGGCATCGGCATCTACACGAGCGTGCAGGGCTTTGGCGTCTCCGACGACATGTCGTGGAGCGACGACGAGTTGACGAGCGCGGTGCGAGGCGCTACGGACGACCTGGACGGTTACAGATACCAGGCCGACGAGTCGGGCGCCCCGCTCTACTTCGACGACTACGCGTCCCTGATCGAGCAGAAGGTGACGGAGAACGGCGGGGGCGATGCCCCGGAAACAGGCGTCGCCACCGAACCGTCGGACCCTGACACGGAGTCCGACACGCACATCACCGTCACGGCGAACGGCACGGACAAGGTGTTCTGCGTGCACGTGGTCCGGACTCGCTCGAAGGAGGACGATTACACGCCGCCGGGCATCGCGGGCAGGGAGGGCACGCTGACCTTTTCCGGGTACCGGCTGGCGGTGGCTATGCGGGAGGGGGCTTGCTGATCTCCGGGACGGTGTCGATTCACGAGTTCTTACTGCAGGGCTGCTGTTTCTCGAAAGCCGATGTGTAGCCCAGAATCAGATCCTTCATGGCTGATTCGTTCTGGTGTGCAGGCTTGACGGTCTTGACCGCGATGGTGATGTCCTCGTCGCCACTTTCTCCATCACGGCACTTGACCACCGATACCGCGACGCGGTCCGAATAGGCGGCACTGCGCTGCAACGCGGACTTCGGTTGCTTTACACCGAACCGGTCCCGCGCGATGTCGTAGGCCGACGCACCCGCATCCCGGTGTTCTTGCTCCACCGAGAGCACCTTGTCGCCGTCGACACTCGCCTCGCAGGTGGTGAGGGCATCAGGAACCGGAGTGGCCTCGTTCACCGTTAGGTGCTTGCCGGTCGGCATCAGATGGGAAAGTGCGGAGGTGGGAACGGGTACGCCGCACAGCGATGTCGGAAGTGCGTATTCCCGCTTCTTTTCTTCGGAACAGCCGACCGCTGCGACCACAACTACTGCGGCGCAGACGGGCAGTCCAGAAAACCTGAGTCTCAATTCCCGTCACTCTCCGAGTTCCACTGCGCGCCGTCCGAGTGGCTGACGCCTGCGGAGGCGTTAGTTTCGGCAGGCGTCCGTTTTCGCGATGGCCGTTGCGTAATCTTCGATGAACCGCCGCATCTCCGACGCGGCTGAGGCCTGGGTTGCCCGAGCCGTAACCCACAGCGAACTTCCTGAAGATGCCGAAACAGAGCACTCTACTTTACTTACGGCTCCGGTTTTCGAAAAAATCACCTGCCCGTTGCCAGTGCTCGCATCGTCCGGATCGACTCCCAGTGCGGACATGGCCACGTCCCTGGCGGAGACACCGGCTGCCCGTTTCTCTGTGCTGGCTGAGAACACTGTTTTCCCGTCGACCTGGAGCCGGCAGCGCTGAATCCCGACTGCGGACGTCGGCTGCGCGCTGATCTTCTTCCCCGGCGGGAGTACGGGTTCCAGTACGGCGCTTTTAATCTCGGTGCCGCACAAATCCTTCGGTGTGGCGTACTCGCGTGTGGGTGACGGCGAAGAGCAAGAGACCGAGACGGCAACGAGTAGCGCCGCTCCGAAGGCCATGACCGCGTGACGTCCTCTGCTGCCCGAAAGTCCCTGCATTGCGTTTTCCAATACCGTTGGCGATTCTTCCGATTGGGATGGGGGTCCTGGATCAATCAGGGATCTCGGTGTCCATATCCTTGGCCATCGCGTGGATGTCGGTGTTTGCGTCACTGAAGCCGGTTGCGGTGCCTTCGCTCACCCAGGTGTCGATCTGATCCGAGTAGTTGGCCCGGTGGGCCTTGGCTGCTTCGCTGGCTGCCGCGTAGTTGATGTTGGTCGTCGTGTCCTTGACCGTCTCCCATCGCGTTGCGATGTCGCTGCCGACCTCTGAACGATATTTTCCGGATTCGTCCTTGTAGAAGTCTTCCAGCACTACCGAAGTCACAGTTCCCGCAACTCCACCGACACCAGCGCCAACCACGGGACTCGCAATGAAACTTGTGCCGACTCCGACTCCTGTGCCAATAATTCCGGAGATCACGTTCTTTTTCTGATTCACGGCGTAATCGAAATCGCCGTCCTCTTCGGTAGCCGGGCCGAGAACGGCTTCCTGCCGACCTTGTGCGAGGAGTCCACTGAACTCTCCGGACTTGCGCGAGATGCTCGTAATCGTTTCCTGCGCATCGTGCGGGTAACGCGCGGAATCTGCAAGATCGGGGTTCAGGTGGTAGTCCATCAAACTGGCCGTGTAGGCCTTCTCGCCCACGCTGAGAGCGCTGTAGCCCTCAGGGTTCTGGCTGACAGTGGCAAGGAACCGAGTCACGGAACTGTGGTCCAGTTTTGCGTCTTCACCTGCGAGCGGAAACAGCAGGTTCCATCCAGACTTTCCGTCCCTGACTTCCGGGCCGTCAGCCATGGCTCGGTGAATGTCGGGCAGATACTCGGATCCGATCTGGCCGATGCTGTCCGACATGTAGGAGTGGTCCTTCAGTCGGCTGGGATCGTCGGAAATGGAGTTCACGATTTCCCTCATCAGCCCAGCCTGCGCCGCAGTATGAGCCGGTGTGTCCGCCGTCTGAATCTCACCGGCCGGATGCCCCGTAGTGGCCGCTTCCAGCGCCAGGGCGAGATTGTTCTGACCGGTGTGAAGGTCGTCCCCGTGAGAGCCCACCTCCTGAGGCCAGTCCCGCTCCTCGAACAGGTACTGGAAGTTGGACAGCGAGACTTTGCCCTTGTTTCCGTCGCCGTCCGTGTCCCGCTCGAACGGGTTGTCCGCATCGTCCTTCGAGACGTACTCCTGATTGAAGAACGAGGTAGCCGCGTCAGGACTGTTGGACAACCCCTTCAGGTAACCCGTGAGCGGATCGGACCCGCTGTCCTCCCCGATCCGGTTCAACCAGGGATCCCCGCCCATGCGTTGCCAGAATCCGTTGCGGTGCTCGCCGTTCCCGGTGAGCTTCCGTTCGGTGGCCATGAGCTCGGTGCCGTAGTCCTTCAGGAACTGGTCGTCGTAGTCGCCGACCCGCATGAGGTTGCTCATGACCTGGAAGCCCATCGGACCACCGTGGTTGCCGTACAGCGGCTTGTCGCCGATGTCGATCATCGTGCGCTTCCACTCGGTCATCGCAGCGGAGTCGCTCTGCGACGCGTGGGCCAGCGTCATACTCAAGTTGCGCTGCAGATCGTCGAACTGGTCGAGCCGTTCGTGGCCGAGTTCGTAGTTTCCCCTGTTGGCATCGGTGAGCCCGGTCCAGAATTCCAGGGTCTTCTGCGGCCCGAGATGCGTGGCGAAACGCTCCGCGAAGAGTGCGTCGGCACCGTACTTCTTCAGCCCGGCGTTGAGTCTGTCGAAGTCCGCGACCGTCAGGTCGTCGGGGTTCTTCTTCGCCAACTCGGCCAGTTCGTCGGCTTCCTTGACGGCCGCGGCGGCGGAGTCCCGGCCCTTGTAGTCGGCGTCGGTGAAGCCCAGTTTGCTCTGATCGCCGATGGCCTGGAGAACGGTCCTGGCCGAGTCGTCACTCTCGGTCGCCTTGTCCAGAATCCCCTGGATCTGATCCCGAAGAGCGGTGATGTCGGTCGCGTTGTCCTTGTCCCCCTGGGCGCGGCCTTCCGGAGGGACATTCGTGGTGACTGTGAAGCCGCCCTCATAGCCGATGACCGTGAGGTTTTTCTTCCGGCCACCCTCGATGGCGTCGACCAACTGCCGGTGACAGCTCTTCAGTTCGTCCCGGGTGTCGCTGAGGATGTTGTGAATCGTCCTGGCCTGGGTGTGGGCGTCGGTGAACTCGCCCGCGGTCTTGCCGATGAACTCCTTGGACACCTGGGCGTTCACGCCGGCCCAGTCCGCCTTGTTCGCGGCCTGGTGAAGGTCGTCCTCGGCATCCTTCCTCAGTTCCTCAAGGTGCCCGACGAGCGTCGACCAGTCGGTGACGGCGTCGTCGAGCAGCTTGAAATTGGCGTCGCGGAGAGCGTCGAGTCGCATTGGTATGTGTCCCTGGAGGTAGCGAGAGAAGAGAGAGTGCGATATTCGCGCCAACACCCTTACCGGGCAGCGCGGTTGAGCCGCTTTCTGCCCCGGCGGGTCACTACTTCTTCTCGCTCTTTTCTCCGTAGATAGGATTCTTGTCGCCCGGCTTGCCGACTCGTTCGTCGAATCCGGCGTCCAACACGTCGATGCTGCTCATCTGCCGCTGGACATAGTCCTCGTCGCCTGCGTGCAGCTTCGTGGTGGTGTGCATGTGGTTGGAGATCTGTGCGCATGCGTCCATCAAGGACTTCAGTTGCTCCTCCCACCGGTCCGAAACATGCTGAAGCCCGGCTCCGAGCGCGAATCCCTGCTCCGAGAGGTCGCCTGCCGCGGAGTCACTGCTGGGAACCGCTACGCGCGCCTTGTCCCAGAGCTGGTTGTAGAGGGAATGCGCGGCTTTGCCGATCTTGGCCAGGTCGTCGTGCCCGACCTTGAGATCGCCGTACGACTGCGGCAGCGCATAGGGTCCATACGTCCCGCCGCCACCGTCGACATGGTTCAACCGCATGTGGGTCGACTGCCGGTCGGCGGCCTGAGCCTTGAGCTGCTCCCACTCTTCCCACGCCATGGGTGAACCTTCCCCCGTGCTCGACACTCGATGTCGGGTCAAGCTAGCAACCCACCCCGAGTAAAGTCCTGGTCAGGTCCGCAATGTCTTGATTGTCGAGGAGTGAAGTTTCGGAGAAGGCGGCTCAGCCGGCCGTGACGGGACGCGCCTTCAGCGCACCCAGCGTCTTCGGCAGACCGCTCTCCTTGAAGCAGCCGATGGTGCTCGCGGCCTTGACCGCGGCCGAGTAGGCCATGCGGATGTTGGCCTCGCGGTACGCCGCGGACTTGGCGGAGTCGGTCGTGCCGGGCGGGTAGGTGTTGACCGTCGCGGTGAGGTAGCTGGGCTGAGGGAGGCCCTGATCGCCCTGGTCGCGGGCGCAAGGAAAGGAAACCCAGGCGTAGTTGTCGGTGGACTTCGTGGAACGCGCGAAGGTGTAGGCGGTGGCTGCCTCGGATGATTCGGTCGCCGCGCTCGAACCATCCCCCTTGGCGGCAACCCAACTGAAACCGACTTGGATGGGGGACCCTGTTTTCTTGCCCACGGCGGTGAACTGGCACAGGTACTCACCGAGGTCGGCGTCTGAGTCGTCCGCGATCGCGTTCAGGTCCTTGACCAGTTGAGTGAAGGTTCCGCTGATGGACTTCCGCTTGACCTCTTGGAACCTCGTCGCACCACTCAACGACCGGAGAGCTTGCGCGGCCTGTTCGTCGAACGCGCCGTCACACACCGAGGCCGCGGTGGCCCGTTTCTGCGGCTGATATCCGTTGTCCTTCGAGCAACCGACCAGTGCCGATGCGCACAGCACGCCGATCGCCACTGCCTGCGTACGGCGAGCGGTAAGCCTGTTGTTCACCATGCTGAGCCCATCGATCCGTTTCATCCTGTCACCGGGAGGTTCCCGGCTTCCTGCTGGGCGTTGCTGCCGGAGGTATAGCCGGTGGCCTGGGCGTTCTTGAGGTTCTCCCTGACCTGGAGGTAGGGGTCGTCCTGGTGTGCGTGCCACGCGCTGCCGTCCAGCCTCTCCAGCGCACGACGCCCCGGCTCCCAGGAGGAGGTGTAGCCGGCGTCGTAGATGGCCTTGCGGTCTCCTTGACGCACGTCGGCGAGCTGCCTGTGCTGGTTCTCGCCGTAGGTGTCGAGGTTGTCCTCGATATGGCTGGTCGTCTGGTCCTGGATGTTCTCGGTCGCGATCGGCACGATGGTCGACGCCAAACCGCTCTCCGGTTCCGGAATGAAGGAGAACGCGCCGCCGACGATGGCGCCGGCGAGTTCCTTCTGACGCGCGATGCGCTCGTCCACAGCCTTGTTGTATTCCGCCTCCGCGACCCCGTGTTCGGCCGTCGTCTGGTCGGCGCGCGACTGATCAATGATCCCCTGGACCTCGGCCCCCGTCCGCACGGCCGCCTCGGCCGCGGCAGAGTGCACCACCCCGTTCGCGTCCACGGTCGGCTGATGCGCGTCCAGTACGGAGGTCGTGTACACCTGCTGCGCGGTGCCGATCTGCGCGTACGCCTTCGGGTCCTGACCGAGCGTGCCCAGAAAACCTCGCGTGTCCGAGGCTTGGAGATGCGCACGCTCGCCCATCGAGCGCCCGGTGCCGTCCTGGGCGAAGACGGAATGCTTGTCGTCATCGTCCATGGACCAGTTGAGGTCGTCGATGTAGGCGGAGCCGATGCGGCTGAGGCTGTCCTGGATGCCGTCCTGCTTCTTCATCAACTCGGCCCCGCTGAGCTGCGTCCGCTCGGCGTCCGTCCCCTCGGCCGGACGCCCGTACAGATGCACCACCTTCTCCGCGACCTTGGCCGTGTCCAGATCCCGGTGCAACTGCGGCGGATGAGCGTCGTACGCCGCCCCCGTCGTCGCGGATTCCAATGCGTGGCCCAGCGAGTCGTAGCCCGCGATGGTCTTCGCGTGGTCACCGGCGTAGTCCTCCGGCCATTCACGCTTGTCGGCAAGGTAGTTGAAGTTGTCGCCCTCGTTGAAGAACTGGGTCGAGGCGTCGGAGTTGTGGCCCAGAGCCTCCATGAACCCGGTCATCGGGTCCCGCCCGGCGTCGTTGGCGTCGCCGTAGTGGAGTTGCTCCCACTGGCCCGAGTGATCCCAGGGGAGTACGTCCTTGCGGGTGACGCGGCGCTGGAGGCCGCCGTACTCGTCCGACGTGTGCGACTTCTCGTAGGCGATCAGGTGGTCGCCGTAGTCGTGGAGGAAGTCGGTCCGGTACTCCCCGTTGCGCATCAGGTTGCTCATCACCTGGAAGCCGTAGACGGGATTCTCGCCGTTGGGACGGACGTTCTGGCCGCCCAGGGAGATGGTGTCGGACTTCCACTTCTGCATGGCGTCGCTGTCGGAGTGGCTGGCAGTGGCCAGCGTCATTCCGAGTTGCTTCTCGAAGCCCTCGACCAGTTGCATCCGTTCCTTCTGCGCGGTCGAAAGGCCTTCGCGGGAACGGGGGTTCTCGGCGAACTGGGAGTCGTCGACCAGGCTCGCGTAGAACTCCATGGTCTTCTTGGGGCCCACGTCGGTCGCGAACTTCTCGGCGAAGAGCGGGTCGTTCTTGTACTGGGCGAGCGTGGTGTTCAGCTCGTTGAGTTCGGTGTTGGTGACGTCACTCGGATCCTTGTCGAGGATCTTGGCCAGCCTGTCGGCGGCTTCTACGGCCTTGGCGGCGGAGTCGCGGTCTTTGTACGACGCGTCGGAGAAGCCGTACTCGGCCTGGTCGACGAGGAGTTTGAGGACCTTGGCGGCGCTGTTGTCGCTCTCGGTGGCCTTGCTGAGGATGCCCTGGATCTCGTCGCGGAAGGCGTTGATCTCCTGCTGGCTGGTGGTGTCGGTCCCGCCGCCGGGGTCGGACGCCCAGTCGGGGCGGGTGTTCTGCGTGACGGCGAAGGTGCCGTCGCCGGTGTCGATCACGGTCAGGTGCTTCTTGGCGCAGCGGTCGATGGCCGCGTTCAACTGGGTGCGATAGCCGATGAGTTCGCCACGGGTGTCGCTGAGGATCTTGGTGATCGAGTCGGCCTGGGTGTGTGCGTCGGTGAACTCGGTCGCCGTCCTGTCCACGAACGCCCGTGTGACGGTGGCGTTGAGACCTGCCCAATCGGCCTTGTCCGCCTTGGCTTTGAGGTTGTCCTCGGCGTCCTTCTTGAGACCGGCGAGTTTCGTCGTCATCTGCTGCCAGTCGGTGATCGCCTCGCCGAGCGGGGCGAAGTTGCCGTAGCGGAGGGCGTCGAGGTCCATCATTTCTGCCCGCCCTGTCCGTTCCGGTGGTCGAATCCCTCGTCCAGGGTGGAGATGCTGCTGATGGAATCGGCGATGTAGACCTCGTCGCCGGCGTGCGCACCCTTGGTGTAGTCGAGGTGGTTCGAGATGTGGGCGGTGGCGTCGAGCAGCGACCGGGTCTGGTCGGCCCAGCGTTCGGCTACGTGGTCGAGTGCGGCGCCGAGAGCGAAGCCCTGCTTCTTGAGGCCGTCGGCCGCGGTGAGGGAGGCGGTGCGGGCGTAGGCGCTGTAGTGGGTGAAGTCCTGGTGGAGTTGGTAGGCGGCATCGCCGACCGCGGCCAAGTCCCTTTGGCTGACGCGCAGATCACCTTGGGGGCTGTCCCCACCGCCGCTGCCACCCGGGTCTGCCGGGAGCTGGTTCAGCTCCATCTTCGTCGAGTGCCGCTCCGCGGCCTGGGCCTTGAGTTGCTCCCACTCGTCCCACGCCATGCGTGGATACCTCCCCGTCACCGCTGTATTCCGTTATGCCCCGTAGTTTGCGCTTTGCCGGATGACTGCGTCCGCGTCATGGCAAAGGTGGCGTCAACCTAGCAACCGGTTTGTCAGGCTCAGGTTTTGTAGTCGCAAAGATCTCCTGATGTCGATCGCGGAAGGGTCGGGCGGCGGGGTGAGACCTCCGCTGCGCTGCCGCACGTCGAACGGTGCGGTGTCGGGCGGCGGCTGGCTGTGGGGCTGGTGCGCTCATTGAACGGGGGGCTGCGGAATGTGCATGTGCTTGCCGTCCGTCGCGTGTGGAAATGTGATGAAGATCGTCAAGGGTGGAGCGTTCGAAGAGGTTTGCCATGCTCACGATTGGGTGATCGGAGGCTGGGTATCGCGACCAAGAGCCGTGTGGCCGACGGGAGCCGAACCGGCGAATCGGGCAAACTGTGGCGTCTGGGCCGGTCTCGTAACTGAGTTAACACACAGGCAGGTTGGCCCCGATGTACAGGTTGACTACAGTGGTAAACGCGTTGTCAGGTGCGACTCGGTTTGCGATCGTACGGTGAGCGGATGGATCGGCGTGGCCTGGCCGCGACCGGTGGATGTACGGGGAAACGGGGAGGAGCGTCGTGCTTCCGGCAGACATGGTGGGGGGCGTGTCGGCTACCAGGGCCGCGAATCTGGAGGCCAGTGGTGAGGCGCTGGGCCTGTTCGTGAAGCGGGTTGACACGGTTCTGCGTGACCTGGAGGGGTCAGCGGGCAACCCGAAGCGCGTGGGTGCCCAGACGATCAGCCGCGCGTCGATCCACTGCGGAGGGCACGGTGCCTTCGGTGAGGCAGACGACCTGTATCAGCAGTACAACGCCGTGCACGAGAAGCTGACATCTCTCTCCAGGACCTTGCACCTGCAGATCGAGGCGATCGGTATTGCGGTGCAGGGCGCGGCTCACGGCTTCGACAACCTCGAAGAGGAACAGCGCCAGCGCTTCTGGCAGATCCAGTCGGAGATCCAGAAAACGCAGAGTTCTGAAGGTGTCAAGCGCACTGGTGACGCCAAGTCCGGCATGAGCGGGTGACGATGACTGACAAGCAGCACAAGTCGGACCTGGACAGGGTCTCCAACCAGAACAACTTCACGGACTTCGCCCGGGGTGTGGAGGAGAGGCCACGAGGGGGCGGCCTCCTGGACAACCTTTTGTTCGAACCTCTGCGGTCGGTGGTCGACCAGACCTCGTACGGCCATGCCATGCACGGCCGTACGAGCTTTGAGCACTATGACCTCAACCGGATGGTTGACCTCGTAGAGCAGACCAACCCGGAGGATCTGGAATCATCCGGCAAGGCCCTTTGGGACGCACGGGACGCCATCAAGTCGGCAGCCGACGAACTCGGCGGTCACATCGACACCGTGCATTGGGTCGGGGAATCGGGCGAGGCATTCCGTAAGTGGGGCGCTGATCTCGTCACCAATACCCACCTGCTGAGTAGCTTCGCTGGAGGAGCGGGCGACCAGATCACAGCCGCAGCCGTCGGCCTGGCGTCCGTACGGAGCGCCATGCCGGCTCGTGATACGCAAGCGACGCGGAAGCGGCCCGAGCACTTCACGCCTGCTGAGAAGGTCGCGGACAAGAGCGCGTACACGGCTGCCGTGCGTGTGGAGAAGGATCGCCAAGAGGCGATCAACCAGATGAATCGGCTGTCGTCGTACTACGCGGTGTCCAGGGACGAATTGGCGGCCTTGAACAAAGACGCCCCTGAGTTCAAGAGCATGCCCAATGTGGGGGTGCCTCAGCCCGACCGGTCAGTGGTTTCCCGCCCTGGAGTTTCCACTGCAGTCAGCACTGGATCGAAAGCGGTCGCGGATCACCACAGTGCGGTCAAGTCAGTGGACAGGGTCGAAGCGCACGACACGAGCGACACACCCGTGACTTCGAAGCATGTCGTCGGACACGTCACGCATCCCACAGATCCTGTCGGTACGAACATCGACAGCGTCGGCACGCTACCGCCGTCCGTGGCTGTGCCCACGAGCCACAACCAGCCGGTCACGGGTACCCCTGGCATCGGCGGGAGTCAGACCGGCACGTTCGAGAGTACGTACGGGACCGCGATGCCCAGCAGCTTCACGGGTAAAGGCGCAGGCGCTTCAGGCGGCTACCGAACCCCTGCATCCGCTCAGGGGAGAGCTGGATCATCTGGTCTGAGCAACTCGGGGCGGTCCGCGGGGCGCGGGCCCATGAGCCAGATGGGCCGCGCCACAGAGACCGGCCGGTCTGCCACCAAGGGTCCGGCTTCCGCCGCGAAGTCGTCCCCGATGGGCCGCGGTGTCACCGGTGGTACCCCACGGACAGGTGGCGCTTCAACACCGCGAGCCAGCGGTGGTCCGAGTACAGGCGCTGGCCGTGCGAATGGTGTGGTGGGCGGACGGCCCACCAACGGCACCGGCAATTCGGCGAAGGGCGGGTCGAGGATTCCTCGTGGCAATGTCATCGGGGCCGAGGAAACGGCCAACTCCCGGCCCGTGACTGGCAAGCCTGGACAGCGCGGCGTCTTCGGACCGTCTGGCGCCGAGGCGAAGCCCGATGCAAACGCGGCCGCCGCCTCGCGCGGCGGCACGGGAACGCGAGGGGCTGTCACAGGCAAGCCGACCGAACGCAACTCCGTCACTCGCGCCGAGCGCAACGGCATGACGCGGGGAGGCGCAGGCCTGGTACGCGGGCCCGGGAACCAAGGCAAGCCCGGTGACGAGCGGAATCCGAGGGGAAGGTCAGGCCCCGACTGCCCGGCGGAAGACGAAGAGACGCACTTGCCCACCAAGCCGGGGCGCGACACGCCGTCGGCCACCAACTGAGCGCGAGCGAGGACGAACAACGCCATGAAGTCAGGGACCAGCCGACGGGGCGAGCGGGCTGCGCTCCTCGGGACACGCTGCGGAATTCGATTGCGTGCTGTGGGTGCGGTCGTCGGCGCCCTGGCCGCTGTGAGTGTCGGGTTCGCCCCGAACGCCGCAGCGTACGACGCTCAGTCGAAGCAGTGGTATTTGGGGCCGATGCACGCCGAGCAGATGTGGAAGGTCAGTACGGGTAAAGGCGTGAAAGTCGCTGTCATCGACACCGGCGTGAACGCGAACACACCCTCGCTGAAAGGGCAAGTCCTGGCCGACGAAGTTCCCAAATCGGTCGCCTATCACGCCACCGATGACTATAGCGGCCATGGAACGTCAATGGCCGAGTTGATCGCGGGTACAGGGGCGGATGGTGGTCTGAAGGGGCTGGCGCCGGGGGCCAAGATCGTCCCATATCGCGTACAGTTGGAGGGCCTTAAGAGCGGGGCCGAAAAGGACAAGACGCCAAGTTCGACGGAAGCGCTCAGGGCAGCCGCAGACACCGACGCAAAGATCATCAGTATGTCGATCGGTGGAATGACTACTGCGGAGGACAAGGCGGCAGTCAATTATGCCGCTTCCAAAGGAAAGCTGTTGATTGCCGCTGTTGGCAACAACGCGGGTGCCGGGAAGAGTGGGTTCATCGATTACCCGGCTGGCTATCCCTACGTGCTCGGCATCGCGGCGGTTGATTCGTCTTTTACGGTGTCGAAGATCTCTTCGTACGGAAATTATGTTGACCTTGCAGCGCCCGGTGAGGCCATCCCGGGGTGGTGTGACGCGACATTTCGTTCGTACTGTGACTCCAAGGGCACGAGTGATGCAACCGCAATTGCGTCAGCCTCCGCTGCCCTGATCTGGTCCGCGCACCCGGACTGGACGGTGAACCAGGTGACCCGCTCCTTGATCGACACCGCCAGCCGATCATGGGCGAAGGACAAGCCCAGTAAGTACGCCGGCTACGGGTTCGTGCGTCCCCGTGAGGTTCTCGACAACCCCAACTACAACGCCGGCCCGGCAAACGTCGACCCGCTCGCCAAGGACAACGGCGGGGATCTGCTGGCGAAGTCATCGGTTAAGGCCACGTCAACCCCG
Organism: Streptomyces sp. NPDC005492; assembly: GCF_040605995.1. NCBI lineage: Bacteria > Bacillati > Actinomycetota > Actinomycetes > Kitasatosporales > Streptomycetaceae > Streptomyces > Streptomyces sp. NPDC005492. The sequence continues at coordinate 18,529 of NZ_JBEXDX010000058.1, read as the reverse complement.
TCCGCATCGCCCACGTCCAAAGCCCAGCAGAAGACGTCGACCGGCGGCACCTCCGCAGCCGGATCAACCGCCGAGTCGTCCAGCGACAACAACACACTCTGGGTCGCACTCGGCGGCGCCGCCGCAGTCGTCGTCCTCGGCGGTGCGGGCGTGGCCGTAATGCGCGCACGGCGGGCCAGGTGACCGGGATTTCCGGCCGGACCGCGGAACAGTCAACACGAGAGTCAACACAAGAAGGGTGAGCTGACCATGTCCAACAAGCAGAAGCTCGAAGATGCCGCAGTAGTCGATATTCAGAAGCAGATGCTCGACAAGTACGACGGCATCGCCAAGCGCGTGCACGGGCTTCAGGGTGTCATCGACGGACTTGAGGGCCAGTGGCATGGAATCGGTCGTGCCGCTTTCGACAAGAAGCAGTACGAGATCAACGAGTCGCTGCAGAAGATCGGCACCATTCTCGGTGACGTCATCGAGGCGATGACCGCGACGCGCAACATCAAGGACAGCAAGGAAGACGAGGTCCGCGCGGCGGTCAACAAGATCGACGTGCAGGACGGCGCGCCGACCGTGTCCTCGTTGAGCTCCTACTGATACACGCCATCGGCGTCACTGGACCCACCGGCCCAGCCCATACGAACGAGACGAGGTAGACACGCATGAGCCGTAACTCCGACGGCCTTTCCGTCACTTATGACGGGCTGGACTTCGCCGCCACCAAGATCGGTAACGAGGCGAAGCAACTGGAGCAGGACCTCCAGGAGCTCCGCGCGCTGGTCGTGAAGAGCCTGCAGTACTGGGAGGGTGACGCGCAGAACACCTTCAACGAGAAGCTTCACAAGTGGGACAAGGAAGCCAACGACATCCACACCGCGCTGACCGGCATCGGCCACGTCGTGCACACGTCGGGTGGTACCTACATGGAGGGCGACAAGAAGGCCGCCAGCTACTTCCAGTAGGACGCAGCCGGACGAGGCTCGTCGGGCTGGTTAGAAGCAACGCCAGGGTGGGCGCGCGCGGGAGGCGCCCACCCTGTTGCTGTGCCGCGCCGTACACGTGGAAGTGGAAGATGGGCGTGCGCGTGCCTGACGCCAGCAGACGGGCAGCGCGGCTGATCGGCCCGCGTACGGGCGTCACCCGGCTCGGCACCCATTGCGGTGTTGACGCCGGCCCGGGGCGCCGACAGTGACCCGGCCGTGTTGCTGAGCAGGCCGCAGCCGGGCACCGACCCGCAGCGCTTTATGACCGAAGCCGACGTCTCCCGTCGTCGCGTGGGTGCCTTGGATCCTCCAGGCCGCCGAACTTGCCGCTCCCGGCGAGAACTTGCCGCCTCCCGACGACGAAGCCCGGCACGCGCGGCCCTTACGCGGCCCCGCCGCTGCTCGTTCCCCGTCGCCCCTGCCGTGAAGCGGCCGCCCACCGCCCCAACGGCCGACTGCGCGGGCCGCTCGCCGTAGCCCCGCCCAAGACGCTCGCCGTGATCCACGGGCAGAAGCTGCCCCACGTCGGACCGTGTCCGTCCGCCGTGCCGCTCGCCGCAGACGCCTCGTCGACGTTCCGACGTCAGCGCATGGGCTCGCGCACGGGCACCTTCCCAACGCCGAGGGCTGTGATCGCCGAGCGACCACAGCCCCAACACCAGCCTGAGATCAGCGAGTTCTCACACGTCCCCCTCCACCACTCGCCCCACCTGAATCAGTGGCTTCCCTCGCTTCCGGGACACGAACACCCCCCGCCCCGCAGGCATCGGCCGTGGCCGGACCCCGCCGAGCAGGTCGCCCTCGGCCGGGTCGCCGGCCAACACCACGCCCTGCGCCCCGAGTTCCTTCATCCGCTGCATGAATGACTCGTACCCGGCGCGCCCCGCACCCGCCGTCGACCGGGCGATGATGAAGCGGACGCCGACGTCCCGGGCGAAGGGCAGCAGTTCCGTCAGGCCCGACAGGGGGTTGCCGCTCGACGTGGAGACCAGGTCGTAGTCGTCGATGATCACGAAGACCTGCGGGCCGCGCCACCAACTGCGGTCGCGGAGCTGCTGCGGGGTCACGTCCGAGGTCGGTGTCCGGCGCTGCATCAGGTCGACGAGGGCGTCCATGTGGTGCTGCATCTGGTTCGACATGGGGATGTACTCGGCCAGGTGCGAGGACGGGGTGACGCCCAGCAGGGAGCGGCGGTTGTCGACCACGAAGAGCTTGCAGGCGTCGCCGTCGTAGCGCTCACTGAGTCGTTTGATGAGGAGTTTGAGCAGGTTGGACTTGCCGGACTCGCTCTCGCCGAAGACGAGGAAGAACGGGTCCTGGTCGAAGTCGACGAACACCGGCTCCAGGTTGTCCTCGTCGAGGGCGAAGGAGATGCCCCGGTTGGGGAAGCGGTCGCCCGGCGGGAGCTGGGCCGCGGCGAACTCGCGGGGCAGCAGGCGGACTTCGGGGGCACCGGGCTCCTGCCAGTGCCGGGCGACCTCCGCCGTGAGGGCCGTCGTCGCCTCCGCGAGGTCCGTGTCGGAGGACAGGCCGTCGATGCGCGGGACCGCCGCCATGAAGTGCTGCTTCTGCGGCGTCTGACCCCGACCCGGCACACCCGTCGGCACGTTGGCCGCGACCTTGCGGTCGAACTCGGAGTCCATCGGGTCGCCGAGCCGCAGCTCCAGACGGTTCATCAGGTGGTCCTTCATGTTCGCGCGGACCTCCATGGAGCGCGAAGCGGTGAGGATCACATGGATGCCGTAACCGAGGCCGCGTGCCGCGATGTCCAGCACGATCGGTTCCAACGCCTCATAGTCCGTACGGAAGTTGCCCCAGCCGTCGATGACGAGGAAGACGTCGCCCCAAGGCTGGTCGGTCAGCGAGATGTCGCCTCGCGCGCGGCGCGTGCGGAACTCGGCGATCGAGGAGATGCCCGCCGTGCGGAAGTACTCCTCGCGGCGCGTCATCACGCCGTAGACCTCGGCCGCCGTACGCCGGACCTTCTCGGGGTCGAGGCGGGAGGCGACGCCGCCGACGTGCGGCAGTCCGGCCACCGCCGAGAGACCGCCGCCGCCGAAGTCCAGTGCGTAGAACTGCACTTCGTGTGGAGTGTGGGTCAGCGCGAAGGAGGCGATGAGTGAGCGCACGAGGGTGGACTTGCCGGACTGGGGGCCGCCGAGGATCTGCATGTGGCCGGCCGCGCCGCCGAAGTCGGTCCACAGTGGGTCGCGTCGCTGCTCGTACGGCTTGTCGACGAGGCCGACCGGGACGATGAGGCGGCCCGCGCCCTCGTAGCCGGGCTGGGTCATGCCCCGGCCGGGGACGGCCGCCAGGCCGGGCAGCAGGGAGTCGAGCGACGGCGGGCTGTCGAGCGGGGGCAGCCACACCTGGTGGGCGGCCGGACCTTGCGCCTCCAGGCGCCGCACGATCACGTCGAGCACGGTGTCGGCGAGCGCGTCGTCCTTCTCCTGCACCGTCTCCGCCTGGCGCTGGCGCGGCACGGGCGCGTACTGCACCGGCACCTGCGCCGCCGTGAAGAGGACCGGCCTGCGGTCGACCGGGAGCGGGCCGCCGAGCGCGGCGGACTGCTGCGAACTGGTCCGGTACACCCCGGAGACGTACGCCGCCTTGAAGCGGACCATTTCGTCGGTGCCGTACTTCAGGAAGCCGGAACCCGGCACGTTCGGCAGTTCGTACGCGTCCGGCACACCGAGTGCGGCCCGCGACTCGGCCGCCGAGAACGTGCGCAGGCCGATCCGGTAGGAAAGGTAGGTCTCCAGGCCGCGCAGGCGGCCCTCCTCCAGGCGCTGCGAGGCGAGCAGCAGATGCACGCCCAGCGAACGGCCGATGCGGCCGATCTGCACGAACATCTCGATGAAGTCCGGCTTGGCGGTGAGGAGTTCACTGAACTCGTCGATCACCAGGACGAGGGAGGGCACCGGTTGGAGGGGGGCGCCCGCCGCGCGTGCCTTCTCGTAGTCGTGGATGTTCGCGTAGTTGCCCGCGTCGCGGAGCATCTCCTGGCGGCGGTTCAACTCGCCGCGGATCGAGTCACCCATACGGTCGACGAGGGTCAGGTCGTCCGCCAGGTTGGTGATCACGGCCGCCACATGGGGCATCTGCGCCATACCGGCGAAGGTCGCACCGCCCTTGAAGTCCGCGAGGACGAAGTTCAGCGTCTCGGAGGAGTGCGTCACCGCGAGGCCGAGGACCAGTGTGCGCAGCAGCTCCGACTTGCCGGAACCGGTGGCGCCGACACACAGGCCGTGCGGGCCCATGCCCTCCTGCGCCGCCTCCTTGAGGTCGAGCATCACGGGCCGGCCGTCCTCGCCGAGCCCGATCGGCACCCTCAGCCGCTCCGCCGTCGAGCGCGGGCGCCAGGTCCGCTTCGGGTCGACGGAGGCCGCGTCGCCCAGGTTCAGCAGATCCGTGAACTCCAGGTTGGCGAGCAGCGGTTCGTCGTCGTCACCGCCCGACACCATGCGCAGCGGCGCCAGTTGACGGGCCAGCGCCTCGGCGGCCTCGTACGACAGCACGTCCGGCGTGCCCTCGTAGACCATGCCGTGGCCCGACTCCAGGCGGAGTTCCTTCGGGTGTACGACGACGGAGAGGTCACCGCGGCCGCTGCTGAGGTCGCCGGGGACGACCTCGACGATCGTCACACCCTGGAGGCCCTCGGGGCTCGCCAGGAACGAGGTCGGCGGCAGGGAGACGCCGTCCAACACGACCACCAGGTGCGGCTGTTCGGGCACCGGCGCTCCGGAGGGGTGGAAGCGCGGCCGGCCCTGGAGCCGGTCGGCCAGCATCTCCTCCAGCTCCATCGGGTCGGTCGTGATCAGGCGCACGCTGCCCGCGCCGTCCGCGAGACCGGGGGACTGCGCGTGCGGCAGCCACTTGGCCCACTCCCACTCGGGCACCGACTCGCGCCCGGTGGCGACGGCGATGACGAGGTCCTCGGGGGAGTGCAGCGAGGCGAGGGAGGCGGTGACGGCGCGCGCCGCGCCGCGCACGGTGGCCGGTTCGCCGCTGATCGTCACGTGGTAGAAGGCGCGCAGCGAGACCGCCATCGGCAGGTCCTCAAGGGTGCCGTGCGTGGCCAGGAAACGCTGCATGGCGCCCGCGGTCAGCGGTTCCAACTCGTCGACCGGGGCGGTCTGCGGCGGGATCAGGGGAGTGGCGAGACCCTGGGGGCCGAGACCCACCCGGACCTGTCCGAAGTCCTCGTCGTTCGTACGGCGTTCCCATACGCGGCTGCCCTCGGCGACCAGCGCCCACAGTTGCTCCGGCGAAGGGTGCAGGTAGTACTGGGCGTCGCGCTGGGAGCGCGCGGTCTCCAGGGCCGTACGCCGGGTCTGCGACAGATAGCGGAGATAGTCGCGGCGCATGTCGGCCATCTGCCCCTGGTTGCCCCGGCGGTAGCGGACCAGCATCGAGACACCCATGGCGAGCGTCGACGCGATCATCACCATGCCCATGATCTTCATGAAGGGCTGGGCGCTGGGGTTGAAGAAGAACACCACCGACCCGCCCATGCCGAGCATGGGCAGGAGCTGCATCAGGGCGCCCTCCTGCTGGCCGCGCGGAAGCTCCGGCGGGGCCTGCAACAGGACCTCGTCGGTGGGCACTTCCTTCGGCAGCGACCTCGGCGGGCGCTTGACGACGATCTGGCTCACTACGCACCAATTCCCTTGCCGGACCGAGCTGTTTCGTCCGCCGCCCCGTCTCGGGCGGACGTCGATCCGCACTGCGCGATCCTACTGACAACCACTGACAACGGCGGGCGGTAGGGTGCCCGTGAGACGTGTGAGCAGTTGCGAATCGTTCCGGGAAAACCGGGCAAAACCACAGCGTTCGAAGCATGCGAAACCCGTTGGGAGCCGGGCACGACGGCGCGGTTGACCGGCGAGACGGGTGACGCGGCACGACCTACACAGGATCTTTACGGCGGATGCGCGCGCAGCTTCGCGAACGAGCGGCAGCTTCGCGAGCGACTCGTCCGTCACTGACGAGGGGGAACAGCAGGTGAGCATCACGGCCTCCGCGCCGACCGGCGCGACCGGCGGAACGGGCACCGGAGCCTCTTCGGGGGCGGGCATGGGCTTCGGCTTCTGCCGGGTCACCATCGTGGCCCCCGACAGCCGGATCGACGTGGCCCTGCCCGACGACGTACCGGTCGCCGACCTGTACCCGGAGATCCTGCGGCTCTCCCAGCAGAGCCTCGCCGAGGGCGCCCCGGTCGGCTACCACCTCGTCCGCCGCGACGGCACCGTCCTCGACGGCGCCCGCTCCTTCGCCGCGCAGCGCATCCTCGACGGCGAACTGCTCACCCTGCGCCCCTTCGCCGACTCCCTTCCGCCCGCCGTCTTCGACGACGTCTCCGAAGCGGTCGCATCCGCCGTCACCCGTGACCGTGCCCTGTGGAACGGCGGGTTGACGCGCGCCGCCGGTCTCGTCGCCGCCGGCATCCTGCCCGCGCTGCTCGCGTTCGTGGCCTGGAGCTCCCAGATCCACCACGACATGAACAGCCTCCAGGGCATCGTCGCCGGCCTCGCGGGCATCCTCCTCATCACCATCGCCTGCGTCCGCGCGCGCGTGTACGACGACCGGGGCTCGGCGGTCGCCCTGGGCCTGGGCGCGCTCCCGAACATCGCCGTGGCGGGCTCGGGACTGCTGCCCTTCTCCGAAGGGCAGGGCATCGGGCGACTCCAGTTCCTGCTCGCCTGTGCCGCCGTCCTCGTCGCCGCCGTAGTCCTCACCCTGGTGTCGCCCGGCGGCGACGGTCCCTTCGTGGCCTTCGTCTTCGCCTCCGCGATCGGCCTGCTGACGACGTTCGTCGCGATGCTCGCCGAGCTGAAGCCCATCGAGACGGCCGCCGTCTGCGCCCCGCTCTCGGTGTGCGCGCTCGCCTTCCTGCCGGGTCTGTCCATGCGCTTCGCCCGCCTCCCCATCGGCTTCGAACCGCCCAACCCCAGCCGCGGCGGCTACGGCGACGGCGAACCCGTGGCCCAGGAGCCCGTCGACGCCGAGCGCATCGCGGCCCGCGCCCGCCGCGGCCACGAACTCCTCGTCGGCCTGGTCGGCGGCTGCGCCCTCGTCTCCGTGGGCGCCTCGATCGTCCTCGGCTTCTCCAGCGACGTATGGGCCCAACTCCTCGCCCTCGCCACCGGCGTCGCGATGCTGATGCGCGCCCACCTGTTCCGCTACACCGCCCAGGTCGGCGCCACCCTCGCCGCAGGCCTGGCCGCCCTCGTCTTCCTGGGCCTCGGCCTCGCCCTGAACCCGCCGCACGCGTACGTGCGGGACGCGTTCCTGGGCGACCCGAACTCCCTCGACATCCGCAGCGTCTGGCTCGCGGCGGCCGTCGCCGCCTCCACCGCGCTGGTCACCGCCGTCGGCCTGATCACCCCGAAGCGCGGAGTCACCCCCTTCTGGGGCCGCTTCCTGGAGATCGCCGAGAGCTTCGTCCTGCTCACGCTGATCCCGCTGGCCCTGGCCGTCTTCGACGTGTACGCGCAGGCACGGGCGATGACCAGCTAGGGACCGTAGACACACGAGGAGGGGCGGCACGCACGCGTGCCGCCCCTCCTCGTGTGTCTCGGACTACTGCTCCTCCGGAGCCGGCTCCAGATCGAACTCCCCGTCCCGGGCCCCCAGCACGAACGCCCGCCACTCCGCCTCCGTGTACCGCAGCACGGTGTCCGGGTCGAGCGACGAACGCATCGCCACCGCCCCGTCGGGCAGGTCGGCGATCTCGACGCGCTCCTCGTGCTCCTCCGTGCCCGGCGCGCTGCGCCACTCGACGCCCGAGATGTCGAGGGCGTACAGCTCGTCCCGCTCCCGCTCCTTGCGCGCCTTGATCTCCTGCTCCGTCTCCGCCATGGCGAAGCGACCCCTTCCCGACGAATAGATCGTGATCCACGACCTACCTGTAGATCACGATCTACAGGTAGATGTAGAGCACCCTAGTGGCCATATCCGCCCCGGCCAGGGCCCTTCCCGGACCTGGACCGACGCGTCCCCCCAGGCTGGTACGCTGTGTAGCGGCCGTTTGTGTACGCACCCCCGAAGCTCACCGCTCCGGAGGCAGCGCCCAGCGGATCCCCGCCTTCCGAGTCACGGAAGCTCCCCTGAGAAGTGGACCAGGGGCACTCGGTGGCACATCAAAGACTACGAGGAGTACGCGTGTCGCTCGACGCCGCTACGAAGAAGCAGCTCATCAGTGAGTTCGGCCAGAAGGAGGGCGACACCGGCTCCCCCGAGGTCCAGGTCGCCATGCTCTCGCGCCGTATCTCGGACCTGACCGAGCACCTCAAGACCCACAAGCACGACCACCACTCCCGTCGTGGTCTGCTGATCCTGGTCGGTCAGCGCCGCCGGCTGCTCCAGTACCTGGCCAAGAAGGACATCCAGCGCTTCCGTGCGCTGGTCGACCGCCTGGGCATCCGCCGCGGTGCGGCCGGCGCTAAGTAAGACGCCGTGAAGGGAGCGGGTCCCGAGACGATCGGGAGCCGCTCCCTTTGCCGTACGTACGGAAACTCTGCCGTGCGTGCAGAAACATGCGGAGTGTCACTGACGCTTTGTAGTGTGGTAGCACAACGCAACACCACGAGGAGAAGTGCACCTCGCCGCCGCCGGTCCTCGGTAGTGGCCCCCGGGCGATGCGACCCGGGTGCTTCGATCGAAGACCGGCCCGCACCAGATGGAGCGCTTCTCCGCGCACGTCCCCCCGCCACACGGGCGGACCGGGACAAAAGACGAACGCAGACGAAAAGTAACGGAGAAAACGCTAGTGGAGAACGAGACCCACTACGCCGAGGCCGTCATTGACAACGGCTCCTTCGGCACCCGCACCATCCGCTTCGAGACGGGCCGCCTGGCCAAGCAGGCCGCCGGCTCCGCCGTGGCGTACCTGGACGACGACACCATGGTGCTGTCGGCCACCACCGCCTCCAAGAACCCCAAGGACCAGCTCGACTTCTTCCCCCTCACGGTGGACGTCGAGGAGCGGATGTACGCCGCCGGCAAGATCCCCGGCAGCTTCTTCCGCCGTGAGGGTCGGCCCTCCGAGGACGCGATCCTCACCTGCCGCCTGATCGACCGCCCGCTGCGCCCCTCCTTCAAGAAGGGCCTACGCAACGAGATCCAGGTCGTCGCGACGATCATGGCCCTCAACCCCGACCACCTGTACGACGTCGTGGCGATCAACGCCGCCTCCGCGTCCACGCAGCTGGCCGGTCTGCCCTTCTCCGGCCCGGTCGGCGGCGTCCGCGTCGCGCTGATCAACGGCCAGTGGGTCGCGTTCCCGACGCACACCGAGCTCGAGGACGCCGTCTTCGACATGGTCGTCGCCGGTCGCGTCCTGGAGGACGGCGACGTCGCGATCATGATGGTCGAGGCCGAGGCCACCGAGAAGACCATCCAGCTCGTGCAGGGCGGCGCCGAGGCGCCGACCGAGGAGGTCGTCGCCTCCGGTCTGGACGCCGCGAAGCCCTTCATCAAGGTGCTCTGCAAGGCGCAGGCCGACCTCGCCGCGAAGGCCGCCAAGCCGACCGGTGAGTTCCCGATCTTCCTCGACTACCAGGACGACGTCCTGGAGGCCCTCACCGCCGCCGTCCGCCCGGAGCTTGCCTCCGCGCTGACCATCGCCGGCAAGCAGGACCGCGAGGCCGAGCTGGACCGCGTCAAGGGTCTCGCCGCCGAGAAGCTCCTCCCGGAGTTCGAGGGCCGCGAGAAGGAGATCTCCGCCGCGTACCGCTCGCTGACCAAGTCCCTGGTCCGTGAGCGCGTCATCAAGGAGAAGAAGCGCATCGACGGCCGCGGCGTCACGGACATCCGTACGCTCGCCGCCGAGGTCGAGGCCATCCCGCGCGTGCACGGCTCGGCGCTGTTCGAGCGTGGCGAGACCCAGATCCTGGGCGTCACCACCCTCAACATGCTTCGCATGGAGCAGCAGTTGGACACCCTCTCCCCGGTGACCCGCAAGCGCTACATGCACAACTACAACTTCCCGCCGTACTCCGTCGGCGAGACCGGCCGCGTCGGTTCCCCCAAGCGCCGCGAGATCGGCCACGGTGCGCTCGCCGAGCGTGCCCTGGTCCCGGTCCTCCCGACGCGCGAGGAGTTCCCCTACGCGATCCGTCAGGTCTCCGAGGCCCTCGGTTCGAACGGCTCGACGTCCATGGGCTCGGTCTGCGCCTCCACCATGTCGCTGCTGAACGCCGGTGTGCCCCTCAAGGCCCCCGTCGCCGGTATCGCCATGGGCCTGATCTCCCAGGAGATCAACGGCGAGACGCACTACGTCGCCCTCACCGACATCCTCGGTGCGGAGGACGCCTTCGGCGACATGGACTTCAAGGTCGCCGGCACCAAGGAGTTCGTCACCGCCCTCCAGCTCGACACCAAGCTGGACGGCATCCCCGCCTCCGTCCTGGCCGCCGCCCTCAAGCAGGCCCGTGACGCCCGCCTCCACATCCTCGACGTGATGATGGAAGCGATCGACACGCCGGACGAGATGTCCCCGAACGCCCCGCGGATCATCACCGTCAAGATCCCCGTGGACAAGATCGGCGAGGTCATCGGCCCGAAGGGCAAGATGATCAACCAGATCCAGGAGGACACCGGCGCCGAGATCACGATCGAGGACGACGGCACCATCTACATCGGTGCCCAGGTCGGCTCGCAGGCCGAGGCCGCCCGCGCCACGATCAACGGCATCGCCAACCCGACCATGCCGGAGGTCGGCGAGCGCTACCTGGGTACGGTCGTCAAGACCACCACCTTCGGCGCGTTCGTGTCGCTGCTCCCGGGCAAGGACGGTCTGCTGCACATCTCGCAGATCCGCAAGCTCGCCGGCGGCAAGCGCGTGGAGAACGTCGAGGACGTCGTCGGTGTGGGCCAGAAGGTCCAGGTCGAGATCGCCGAGATCGACTCCCGCGGCAAGCTCTCCCTGATCCCCGTCATCGAGGGTGAAGAGAACGCCGAGGACGACAAGAAGGACGACGGCGACAAGTGACGTCGACCAGCACCACGACGACGGCCCGCACCTCCGAGGAGGTGCGGGCCGTCGCCCGTACGCAAACCCTCATCCAGGGCACCAACGGCATCGGTACGGTCCGTAAGACCACCCTCCCGGGCGGCCTGCGCATCGTCACCGAGACGCTGCCCTCGGTCCGCTCCGCGACCTTCGGCATCTGGGCACACGTCGGCTCCCGCGACGAGACGCCGTCCCTGAACGGCGCCACGCACTACCTGGAGCACCTGCTCTTCAAGGGCACGCACACGCGCAGCGCGCTGGACATCTCCTCCGCGATCGACGCGGTCGGCGGCGAGATGAACGCGTTCACGGCGAAGGAGTACACGTGCTACTACGCGCGCGTGCTCGACACCGACCTGCCGCTCGCCATCGACGTGGTCTGCGACATGCTGACGCACTCCCTGATCCGCGAGGAGGACGTCAACGTCGAGCGCGGCGCCATCCTCGAAGAGATCGCGATGACGGAGGACGACCCGGGCGACTGCGTGCACGACCTGTTCGCGCGCACGATGTTCGGCGACAACCCCCTCGGCCGCCCGGTCCTCGGCACGGTCGACACCGTCAACGCCCTCACCGCGGACCGCATCCGCCGCTTCTACAAGAAGCACTACGACCCGACCCACCTCGTGGTCGCGGCCGCGGGCAACATCGACCACGACAAGGTCGTACGACAGGTCCGTGCCGCCTTCGAGAAGGCCGGTGCCTTCAAGAACGCCCAGGCCGCGCCCATCGCCCCACGCGACGGCCGCCGCGCCCTGCGCACCGCGGGCCGCGTCGAGCTGATCGGCCGCAAGACGGAGCAGGCGCACGTCGTCCTCGGCATGCCGGGCCTGGCCCGCACCGACGAGCGCCGCTGGGCCCTGGGGGTCCTCAACACGGCCCTCGGCGGCGGCATGTCCTCCCGGCTCTTCCAGGAGGTCCGGGAGAAGCGCGGCCTGGCCTACAGCGTGTACTCGTACACGTCCGGCTTCGCCGACTGCGGCCTCTTCGGCGTCTACGCCGGCTGCCGGCCCTCGCAGGTCCACGACGTGCTGAAGATCTGCCGCGACGAACTCGACCAGGTCGCCGCGAACGGCCTGTCCGACGACGAGATCGGCCGTGCCGTGGGCCAGCTCCAGGGCTCCACCGTCCTGGGCCTCGAAGACACGGGCGCGCTGATGAACCGCATCGGCAAGAGCGAGCTGTGCTGGGGCGAACAGATGTCCGTCGACGACCTGCTGGACAGGATCGCGTCGGTCACCCCGGACGAGGTCCGCTCGGTCGCCCGCGAGATCCTGGGACAGCGGCCCTCGCTGGCGGTCATCGGCCCGCTCAAGGACAAACAGGCGGCCCGACTCCAGGACGCCGTCGCCTAACACCAGTCGTAAGGAAGCAAGAACGATGAGCCAACTGCGCGTGGCGGTCCTCGGTGCCCAGGGCCGTATCGGTTCGGAGGCCGTACGAGCCGTCGAGGCCGCCGAGGACATGGAACTGGTGGCCGCCCTGGGCCGCGGCGACAGCCTGGAGGCGCTCACGGCGAACGGCGCCCAGGTCGCGGTCGAACTGACCACCCCCGCCTCGGTGATGGACAACCTCGACTTCTGTGTGGGCCACGGCATCCACGCGGTCGTCGGTACGACGGGCTGGACCGACGAGCGTCTCGCGCAGTTGACCGGCTGGCTGGACAAGTCCCCGCAGACGGGCGTCCTCATCGCGCCCAACTTCTCCATCGGGGCCGTCCTGACCATGAAGTTCGCGCAGATCGCCGCGCCCTACTTCGAGTCGGTCGAGGTCATCGAACTGCACCACCCGAACAAGGTGGACGCCCCCAGCGGCACCGCCACCCGCACGGCCCAGCTCATCGCCGAGGCCCGTGCCAAGGCGGGCTCGGCCCCCGCACCGGACGCCACCACCACGGCCCTGGACGGGGCGCGCGGTGCGGACGTCGACGGCATCCCGGTGCACGCCGTCCGGCTGCGCGGCCTGCTGGCCCACCAGGAGGTCCTGCTGGGCGGCGAGGGCGAGACCTTGACCGTCCGGCACGACTCCCTGCACCACAGCAGCTTCATGCCGGGCATCCTGCTCGGCGCCCGCCGCGTGGTGACCACCCCGGGCCTCACGTTCGGCCTGGAGCACTTCCTGGACCTGGGCTGACATGCGCGCCAAGCTCAGCTACGGCGTCACGGCTGCCGTCCTGGTCTTCTACTTCGTCCTGGTCGGCAGCCGCGGCGTCATGCTCATACAGTCGGGCACGGTCATCACCGTCACCTTCGGGATCGCGGTCCTGATCCTGCCGGTGATCGGCGTGTGGTTCCTCTGGAAGAACACCCAGTTCGTCCGCAAGGCCAACCGCCTCGCCGCCGAACTCGACGCCGAAGGCGGCCTGCCCGTCGACGAGTTGAGGCGTACACCGGGCGGCCGCATCGACCGCGACTCAGCCGACGAGGTCTTCGCCAGGCGCAAGGCCGAGACGGAGGACGCCCCGGACGACTGGCGCAGTTGGTTCCGCCTCGCCGTCGCCTACCACGACGCCCGCGACACCCCCCGCGCCCGCAAGGCGATGCAACGCGCGATCGCCCTGCACGACGGCAGACCGGTCCAGGTCTGAGCCCGTACATGCCGAAGGGGCCGGCCCGCACTCGCTGCGGACCGGCCCCTTCGGCATACGGCTGCTGCCGGGCGGTCAGCTCCGCCGGTACTCGTCGGACCACACCTCGACCGAGTCCGCGGCCCGGTCGAAGGCGGAGGCACGCGCCACGAAGTCGAGCTCGTGCGTGGTCAGCAGCGCGGTCACGTCCTCGGGAGCCCGGTCCTTCCGTACGAGGACCAGTGCCTGCCCCTGGACCGTGCGCGGCAGCCCGAGCCAGCGCACCGGCTGCTGCACCGTCCGCACCGCGACGACCCGGTCCCACCGCACCGTACGGGTGAAGAGGAACCGCACCCGGCGCAGCCCGCGCGCGCTCACCCACACGCCCATGCGCAGCAGCCGCAGGGAGCAGACGATGACGGCCGCCGCGATGCCGAGGATCACTCCGGCCTCGGACGGCGAGCCAGTCAAGGCGATGATGACCGCCGCGAACAGCACGTACGACGCGAGCAGCAGGACGAGCGCCGCCACCGCCACCCGCCACGGTCCGGGCCGGTAGGGGCGGCGCCAGCGGTCGCGGTCGTCGAACGGCAGCGCGAGCTCGTCCGCGGCCTCGAACGCGCGGTCGGCCGTAAGGAAGGGCAGGGGCACGGCTGGTGTCCTCACTGAATTCCATGCGTGGGCTGTGCCCGGTGAGGCTATCCGGCCGTGTTCCCGCTCACCACCCTTGGGGGTCCGGATGAGTCAAGACCCACTACGTGCCTGGTCAGCGGTTGTCGGCGGCCTGCGACTGTTGGTTCTGTGTCGCGAGGTTGTTCTGGGACAGCGCCGGCATCCCGAGGACCAGGGAACCCACGATTCCGGCGATGAGGGTGAGACCCAGGAGCCAGCGCCCGGCTATCTGACTGGCGGAGGCGCGCTCATGGGGTGGCGGGGTGACGTTGCTGCGGAATCGGTCGGTCTCGGCGATGAAGGCGAACGGGACGGGTTCGCGCCGACGGAACATCGGTGGTGCATCTCCCTTCGGGGATCGAACGGGTGGCTCTCACCAAGACAGACGAGCGAACGCCCCGAAAGGTGCCAGGTTTCACCGACTTCACTCGGTCACGCCAGGGAACACCCCGTTTGGTGGGCCGTAGAGTGGCGCTCGCAAAAACCCAAGATGGGAAGGACCCTCCGAACCGTGACCCCCACCTCCGACGACGATTTCAAGATCGACTTCCGCAGCGATGTCACCGTTGAGCTGGTCAAAAGCAAGGCGGCGGACTCCGACGTGCTGTTCGCGGCCCGTGTGTCGACCGTCGGCGAGCAGTCCCTGGACGAGATGGGCAAGGACCCCGAGGGCTCCAAGGGGTTGATCAACTTTCTGATGCGGGACCGGCACGGCAGCCCGTTCGAGCACAACTCGATGACCTTCTTCATCAGCGCCCCGATCTTCGTGTTCCGTGAGTTCATGCGGCACCGGGTGGGCTGGTCCTACAACGAGGAGTCGGGTCGCTACCGGGAGCTGGAGCCGGTGTTCTACGTGCCGGACACCAAGCGCAAGCTCGTCCAGCAGGGGCGGCCGGGCAAGTACGTGTTCGTCGAGGGAACTCCGGAACAGCACCAGTTCGTGGAGCGAACGATGGAGGACTCCTACCGCCAGTCGTACGGGGCGTACCAGGAGATGCTCGCCGTCGGCGTCGCCCGTGAGGTCGCCCGCGCGGTCCTCCCGGTCGGCCTCTTCTCCTCGATGTACGCCACGTGCAACGCACGCTCGCTCATGCACTTCCTCGGCCTGCGCACCCAGCACGAGCTGGCGAAGGTCCCGTCCTTCCCGCAGCGGGAGATCGAGATGGTCGGCGAGAAGATGGAGGAGCAGTGGGCCAAGCTCATGCCGCTCACCTACGCCGCGTTCAACGCAAACGGCCGTGTCGCCCCGTAGCGCACCTCTGTTTGCCGGTCGGGCACACATGTGCGGACGGCCTGCGCGAAGTGTCCGTATTGCGGCATTTGGAGAAGTTCATCTAGCCTGATCAAACGGACCCGGCACTGCTTGAACCCCCGAGCAGGCAGTGCCGGGCTCCACATTTGTCACGACTTGTCGCCTGCCCCGAGGGCAGACCCCGCATTGAGCAGCGAGTAGCGTGTTACCCATGGCTCCGACCTCCACTCCGCAGACCCCCTTCGGGCGGGTCCTCACCGCCATGGTCACGCCCTTCACGGCGGACGGCGCACTCGACCTCGACGGCGCCCAGCGGCTCGCTACCCACCTGGTGGACGCAGGCAACGACGGCCTGGTCATCAACGGCACCACCGGTGAGTCCCCGACCACCAGCGACGCGGAGAAAGCGGATCTCGTACGAGCCGTACTGGAAGCGGTCGGCGACCGGGCCCACGTCATCGCGGGCGTCGGCACCAACGACACCCACCACAGCGTCGAACTCGCCCGTACGGCCGAACGCACCGGCGCACACGGCCTGCTCGTCGTCACGCCGTACTACAACAAGCCCCCGCAGGAGGGCCTGTACCGGCACTTCACCACGGTCGCGGACGCCGCCGAACTGCCGGTCATGCTCTACGACATCCCCGGCCGCAGCGGCGTCCCGGTCGGCACCGAGACACTGGTCCGACTCGCCGAGCACCCGAGGATCGTCGCCAACAAGGACGCCAAGGGCGACCTCGGCCGCGCCAGTTGGGCCATCGCCCGGACCGGCCTGGCCTGGTACTCCGGCGACGACATGCTGAACCTGCCGCTGCTCTCCGTGGGCGCGGTCGGCTTCGTCTCGGTCGTCGGCCATGTGGTCACCCCCGAACTGCGCACCCTGGTGGAGGCGTACGTCTCCGGCGACGTCCAGAAGGCCACCGAGATCCACCAGAAGCTGCTCCCCGTCTACACCGGCATGTTCCGCACCCAGGGCGTCATGACGGCCAAGGCCGCGCTCGCCCTCCAGGGACTGCCCGCCGGACCGCTGCGCTCACCCATGATCGAGTGCTCGCCCGAGGAGATCGCCCAGCTCAAGATCGATCTTGCCGCCGGCGGGGTACAGCTCTGACAACGGACTTCACAACTGAATACGCAGGGCCTCGGCGCCTGCACCCCACACAGACAACAGCACTTGCACGAACGTCATGCGCGCCACGTGCCCACCGGTACGTGGCGCGCATGGGTAGGAGAGTCTTTTGAGTCATCCGCATCCTGAACTCGCCCCGCCGCCCAAGCTCCCCGAGGGCGGCCTGAGGGTCACCCCACTCGGCGGCCTCGGGGAAATCGGCCGAAACATGACGGTCTTCGAATACGGCGGCCGCCTACTCATCGTCGACTGCGGCGTGCTCTTCCCCGAGGAGGAGCAGCCCGGAATCGACCTGATCCTGCCGGACTTCACGTCCATCAGGGACCGTCTCGACGACATCGACGGCATCGTCCTCACGCACGGCCACGAGGACCACATCGGTGGAGTCCCGTTCCTCCTTCGCGAGAAGGCGGACATCCCACTGATCGGCTCCAAGCTGACCCTCGCTCTCATCGAGGCGAAACTCCAGGAGCACCGCATCCGCCCGTACACGCTCGAGGTCGCCGAGGGGCACCGCGAGCGCATCGGCCCCTTCGACTGCGAGTTCGTCGCGGTCAACCACTCGATCCCGGACGCGCTCGCGGTCGCCATCCGCACACCCGCGGGCATGGTCGTCCACACCGGCGACTTCAAGATGGACCAGTTGCCGCTGGACGGTCGGCTGACAGATCTACACGCGTTCGCACGGTTGAGCGAGGAGGGCATCGACCTGCTCCTCGCCGACTCGACCAACGCCGAGGTGCCTGGATTCGTCCCGCCCGAGCGGGACATCTCCAACGTCCTGCGGCAGGTCTTCGCCGGCGCCCGCAAGCGCATCATCGTGGCGAGCTTCGCCAGCCACGTGCACCGCATCCAGCAGATCCTGGACACGGCCCACGAGTACGGCCGCCGGGTCGCCTTCGTCGGCCGCTCGATGGTCCGCAACATGGGCATCGCGCGTGACCTCGGCTACCTGAAGGTTCCGCCGGGCCTGGTCGTCGACGTCAAGACGCTCGACGACCTCCCGGACAGCGAGGTCGTCCTGGTCTGCACGGGCTCGCAGGGCGAACCGATGGCCGCCCTGTCCCGGATGGCCAACCGCGACCACCAGATCCGCATCGTCGCCGGGGACACGGTGATCCTGGCGTCCTCACTCATCCCTGGCAACGAGAACGCCGTCTACCGCGTGATCAACGGCCTCACCCGCTGGGGCGCGAACGTGGTCCACAAGGGCAACGCCAAGGTCCACGTCTCCGGACACGCCTCGGCCGGCGAGCTGCTGTACTTCTACAACATCTGCCGCCCGAAGAATCTGATGCCGGTCCACGGCGAATGGCGCCACCTACGGGCCAACGCCGAACTGGGCGCCATGACCGGCGTCCCGCACGACCGGATCGTCATCGCCGAGGACGGCGTGGTCGTCGACCTCGTCGGAGGCAAGGCCAAGATCTCGGGCAAGGTCCAGGCGGGTTACGTCTACGTCGACGGCCTGTCGGTCGGCGATGTCGGCGAACCCGCGCTGAAGGACCGCAGGATCCTGGGCGACGAGGGCATCATCTCGGTCTTCGTCGTGGTGGACGCGTCCACCGGCAAGATCACGGGCGGCCCGCACATCCAGGCCCGGGGCTCCGGCATCGAGGACTCCGCCTTCGTGGAGGTGGTCCCGAGGATCACGGAGGTCCTGGAGCGCTCGGCCCAGGACGGCGTGGTGGAGCCCCACCAACTGCAGCAACTGATCCGCCGCACGCTGGGCAAGTGGGTCTCGGACAACTACCGCCGCAGGCCGATGATCCTCCCGGTCGTCGTGGAGGTCTGACCGTCGTACGGCCCCCTCGTACGCGTGAACCTGGCCCTTCGGCTTCCAGGCCGCCGCGTACGCCGAGGACCAGGCCGAGGAGTCGTATGCGCCGGTGGTGTGCGGGCCGGCGTCGTGGCCGTG
>NZ_JBEXDX010000057.1:0-51134 GCF_040605995.1 Streptomyces sp. NPDC005492 | reverse complement strand
AGCGGTCCGGGAAGCCGGTGGTCTGCCGCCAGGTGATGCCCCGCTCCCGCCAGACGACCTCGGACGGGATGAACAGGTTGACCAGCAGGCCGAGTTCGTCGTGTGTGTAGATCGTGTCGGCGAACTTGGCCTGCGTCTCCATGCCGGTGCCGTGGTCGCACGAGAAGTTGTCGTAGTCCGTGGAGTACACGTCCGGATCCGCGCCCATGAACGAGGGCTGGCGCTTGAACGAGCCGGGTGCCAGACCCGTGTAGTAGATGTTGAAGCCGTGCTCCGAGTCCGGGTCCTGCTCGCCCAGCATCTGGTTGAACAGCACGCGTTCGTAGAAGTCGAGCAGCTCCGTGCGGTCCGGCGTGTGCAGGTGCAGCAGCCGGGTCAGCTTGAGCATGTTGTAGCTGTTGCAGTTCTCGCAGGTGTTGTCGGACAACTGCCCTGCCACGACGTCCGGTTCGTGGAAGGCCTCGCCGTTGCTGTTTCCGCCGATGACGTACGAGTGGTGCCCGGTGACGATCTCCCAGAAGTTCGCGGCGATGGTCCGGTACCGGTCGGGCAGGCCCTCCTCCCACAGCCGCAGCGCACCGACCATCTTCGGGATCTGGGTGTTGGCGTGCAGTCCGGCGAGCCGGTCCTCGTTGCGGGCGAGGGGATCGAAGACGCGGGCGTGGGTGAAGCGTTCGGCCACGTCGAGCCAGACGCCGTCACCGGTGAGGGAGTGCAGATCGGCGAGCACGTCGTTCATCCCGCCGAACTCGGTCTCCAGCACCCGCTGCATCTGCTCGTACGACAGCCTCGCGGTCCGCGCGTCGACCCAGCGCGCCTGCTGGAGCACGACGTCCAGGGCCTGCTCGTTCCCGGCCAGCCGGTACTGCTCGACGAGCCCCGCCATGATCTTGTGGATCGTGTAGTACGGCGCCCACACCCCGGTCCCGGCCTCCAGCCGGTCGAAGAAACTCTCCGGGAACGCGGACAGGTATCCCGCGCCGAAACCGGCTGCGGAGGAAGCCTTCTGACACTTCGCCAGCTCGGCTACGAGTGCGCGCCCCTTGGAACGCAGCGCCCTGTCACCGGTGTTGGCGTACGCGAGGGCGAGTCCGGAGAGCAGATGCCCGGTGGAGTGGCCGCGTAGTTCCACGTCCGGCCCCTCCCACCCACCGCAGGGCTGGGCGTCGCTGGGCAGGCCGACGTTGGTGCGGAAGGTGTGCAGCAACCGGTCGAGGTCGACGAAGCGCAGATAGGCCGAGTTGCGGCGCTGGTTGTCCCGGAACGGACTGTCCAGCAGGGTCACGGCGGTGAGCGGGAAGGGGCGGGTGCGGGTGGTGGCGGCTCGGGGTGCGGCGTGGGCGGTTCCGCCGCCGGTGACGGCGAGGGCCGCCGAGGTGGCACCTGCGGCGGCGAGCAACTGACGTCTGCCCAGGGGTGGGGTCATCACCAAATCCTTCGCATGCCGAGGGGTTGGGGTTGCCGTTGCCGGTGCGGATCAGGTGTCGCTGTTCAGCAGCAGGGCGTGCAAATCGGCCGCCCGCCCGGCCAGTTGTTCCGCCTGGCCGGCCTCGGCGCGGGTGCGCGGCCGGGGCAGGGTGATGTCGAGGACCGTACGGATTCGGCCGGGGCGGGGAGTGAGTACCACCACCCGATCGGCGAGCAGCACCGCCTCGTCGACGGAGTGGGTGACGAGGACGACGGTCGACGGATGCTCGCGGTGCGTCCGCTGCAACTCGGCGCACAACTCGTCCCGGGTGAGCGCGTCGAGCGCGGAGAACGGCTCGTCCATCAGCAGCACCCGGGGCCGCCGCATGAGCGACCGGCACAGCGCCACCCGCTGCTGCATCCCGCCGGACAGCTCGTGCGGCAGCCGCCGCTGGAAGCCGTCCAGGCCCATCGTCCCGATCAGCTCCAGCGCAAGTTTCCGCGCGCCGTTGCGCCGCTCGCCGGCGATCTCCGCAGGCAGCAGCACATTGTCCAGTACCGACCGCCACGGCAGCAGCGCCGGACGCTGGAAGAGGACGGCGCAGTCGGGGCGCGGCCCGGTGACGGCACGGCCGCCCACCATGACCTCTCCCCGCGTCGGCGGTACCAGCCCGGCGATCAGCCGCAGCAGCGTCGACTTCCCGCAACCGGAACGCCCGACGACCGCCACGAACTCACCGTCGGCGGCCTCCAGATCGATGCCGTGAAGCGCTTCGACGGAACCCCGCCGATGCGTGAACTCCTTGGAAACGCCCCGTAATTGGATCACGCGTCGACTCCCGTCGGCCGCCGTGCGCGGAGTACCGAAAATCGCTCTGCTGGATTGTGGCATACCCGCGTACGCTTTTCCGGATCGCGACCCCGGCGATAACCCCCACCGACTGCCGTCGTCCCCCACCCATTCCCCCACAGGCGAGGTCGCATGATCCGCTCGAACCGTACGGCCACGGTGCTCTGCGCGACGCTCACGCTCCTGGCTGCCGCTGCCTGCGACTCCAACTCGGGCTCGAATACCAAGAGTTCGGCCAAGGACCACATCACCTACGTCACCGCCTTCGGCGCGGCGGGACGGGACGCCTTCGCCTGGGTGGCCGAGCAGAAGGGCTATTTCCGGGACGCCGGAATCGACGTACAGATCGAACTCGGAAAAGCCGCCGGAGAGAACCTCAAGGCCCTCGCCTCCGGAAAGGCGCAGTTCACGACCCTCGACCTGACGGGCGCGATGATTTCCGCCGGAGCCAAGAACTCCACGGCCTATCGCGACTTCCGCGCCGTGCTCGCCGTCCATCAGCGCACCCTGGTCTCCATCATGGCGATGCAGGGCTCGGGCATCGCCACCCCGAAGGACCTCAAGGGCAAGCGGATCGCGGCCGCCGCCAACTCCGTGAACCAGATGCTCTTCCCCGGCTATGCCAAGCTCGCCGGCATCGACACCACCGGCGTCCGCTGGATCGCCGTCCAGCCCGTCCAGTTGGGCCCGGCCCTCGCCAGCGGAAAGGCCGACGCGCTGAGCACGTTCCTCATCGGCCGGCCCACCATCGAGAAGGCCACCGTGCAGGCCCGGTCGAAGCATGTCGTGGTGTTCCCCTACAGCACCTACCTGCCCGACCTGTACGGCAACGCGACCGTCACCTCGGCCTCCCTCGCCGCGAAGAGCCCGGACCTGGTCAAGCGCTTCCGCACCGCGCTGCTCAAGGGGCTGAAGTACACGATCCAACACCCCGACGAGGCAGGGAAGTTGCTGCATTCCAAGCATCCGGAGACGGACGCCGCCGCCGCGACGGCGGAGATCAAGCTCATGACCCCGTCCGTGACAGCCGAGGGCACGGAGAGCATCGGCCTGATCACCGAGGCACGGATGCAGCGGGCCATCACCAGCCTGCAGAGCGCCGGTGTCATCCAGCCCGGGATGACACCGCAGAACGTCGTCGACTTCGCCGCCATGAAGGCGAGTTGACGGCCGTGGAGACCCCGCTCTCGTACGTCTTCGACAACGACCACCCCGAAGCCGTCGACCGGCACGGCCAACTCCCCGCCATCCTGGACGAGTTCACCATCTCGCGGCTCTCCTCCCTCGGCGACCTGACCGGCCTGCGCTGTCTGGAGACCGGCGCCGGGGGCGGCAGCATCGCCACCTGGCTCGACCGGGCGACGGGACCGACGGGGCGGGTGCTGGCCACCGATGTCAACACCCGTCATCTGCCGCCGAGTCCGCCGTACGACGTGCTCGTGCACGACCTGGAGAGCGAACCGGTGCCGGACGGTCCCTGGGACCTGATCCATGCCCGGCTGGTGCTGCTGCACCTGCCCGGACGCGAGACCGTGCTGCAAAGGCTCGCGGAAGCCCTCGCACCCGGTGGCGCACTGGTGGTGGAGGACTTCGAGACGACCTTCCGCAAGCTGGTGCTGGCCGCCCCCACTCCACGTGCCGCCCACCTGGTCGACCGCTACCACGAGTTGCTCGTCGAACGCGTGCTGCCCGCCCACGGCAACGACCCGACCTGGGCGGGACGCGTGCCCGCCGCCATGCTGGACGCGGGCCTCACCGACATCGACACCGTGATCCACTCCCGGTCCTGGCCGGGCGGCACCCCGGGCGCGCTGCTGATCGGCGCGAACATCGCCCAGGCGCGGGATGACTTCCTGGCGGCGGGCATGACCGCGGCCGAACTGGACGAGCTGAGCCGACTGGTCGCCGACCCCCGGCTCCTGCTGCGCGGCCACTTCACCTACTCGACCATCGGCCGCAGGCCCCAGGCGTGAGACGCGTCCTCGCGGCGGGACCGCCGGTCCTCGCCGCCGTGTGCGCCCTCGCCGGATGGTGGCTGGTGACGGTCGCCTTCGGCATCCGGCCGTTCCTGCTGCCGTCGCCACCCGACGTCGTCCACGCCTTCGACCGGCTGCCGGGCTATCTGCTCCGGCAGACCTGGCAGACGTTCACCGAGACGGCCGTCGGCTTCGGTCTCGCCGTCGGCGCGGGACTCGCGACCGCTGTACTGCTCACCGCCTCCCGCGGTGTGGAACGCGCGGTCATGCCGCTGCTGGTCGCCGTGAACGCCGTACCGAAGATCGCGGTGGCACCGCTCCTCGTGGTCTGGCTCGGCTTCGGCACGGCACCGAAAGTGTTCATGGTGGCCCTGCTCGCCTGGTTCCCCGTGGTCGTGTCGGCGATGGCCGGACTGACCTCGGTCCCCCTGGAGCTGACCGAGCTGGCCCACTCCCTCACCGCCTCCCGCTGGCAGACCTACCGCAAGCTGCGCATCCCCTGGGCCCTGCCCCAGGTCTTCACCGGCCTGCGCCTCGGCGTCACCCTGGCCGTCGTCGGCGCGGTGGTCGGCGAGTTCGCGGGCGGTGACCAGGGCCTCGGCTACGTCATCGTGGCCTCCGGCGGCAACGCCGACACCCCCCTCGCGTTCGCCGCGATGGCCCTGCTCAGCGCCATGAGTGTGCTGCTCTTCTACGCGGTCGTCCTCGCCGAGCGGGCACTGCTGCCCTGGGCCCGCGAGATCACCGGCTGAGCCAGCCCCGCGCGACTCCAGCCGGTAACCACTGCGTTTCGGACGTTAATTTCCGCGCCCAAAGGGTTGGCGGGAAACCATCCCCTCGTTATCGTTCACGCACTTCACTCAATCGTTCGGCTGAACGAATAGCTGAACGGATAGCGACAAGGACGGTCGGTACATGTCCGACATCCACCACCCGGGACGCCGGTCGGTGCTCGCCGCGGGCGTCGCCTCGGCCGTGGCGCTCGGCGGGTCCTGGCTGCTGACCGGCTGTACCGGGGCGGCGGCCGCCCCCGTCCTGCCGGCCGCCGCCCGGAAGGGCGCCCCCGACCGAGGCGGCACCCTGCGCATCGCCCGGCCGCCCGCCTCCGACGCCGAGACGCTCGATCCTGCAAGCTCGCTGTCGGCGTACGAATACCTGGGCGCCCTCTACAACCGGCTCGTCCGCATCGGCGCGGACGGCGAACTGGCACCCGACCTCGCCGAGTCCTGGGAGCCCGACGCCAAGGCCCGCACCTGGACCTTCCACCTCCGCAAGGGCGTCACCTTCCACAACGGCCGCGCCTTCACCTCAGCCGACGCCGCCTACACGCTGCGCCACATCCTCGACAAGGCGACTGCCTCGCCGCAGGCCGCCGTGCTCGCCCCGCTCATCGACCCGGCGAAGCTGGGCACGCCCGACGCCCACACCCTCGTGGTCCCGCTGAAGACGCCGAACGCCGAGTTCCCGAGCCTCCTGACGCACTACAACTGCTACGTCGTCCCGGACGGCAGCGCGAAGTCCGTCGGCCGCACCGGCATCGGCACCGGCCCCTTCAAGCTGGAGTCGTTCGCACCGGCGGGCCCCGGCCGCGTCACCGCGTACAAGGACCACTGGGCGGGCCGCCCGGTGCTCGACGCCATCGCCTTCTACTCGGTCGCCGACATGTCGGCCCGCTCAAACGCCTTGCTCGCAGGGCAAGTTGACCTGCTCTCGCAGACCAACCTCGACTTCGCGACCGCCCGCGTGGTCGCCGCCTCCGACCGCGCCACCATCGCCCGCGTGAAGAACGCCCAGTGGTACGTCCTCCCGATGCTCACCACCGAGAAGCCCTTTACCGACGTGCGTGTCCGCCAGGCCATGAAGCTCGCCTACGACCCCGAGCACGTGGTGAAGGTCGCCCTCCAGGGCGCGGGCACCGCCGGCTGGGACAACCCCGTACCCCCGAGCGACCCCGCGCACATCACCGCACACCCGAAACACGACCCGGAACAGGCCAAGTACCTGCTGAAGCAGGCCGGTCACGAAGGCCTGGCCATGGACCTCTACACCTCGTCCTACGACCCGCTGTTCACACCGATGGCCCTCGCCTACCAGGACTCCGCGAAGCGGGCCGGCATCCGGATCAGGGTCAAGACGGCCTCCGCGGACTCCTACTACACCCAGATCTGGATGAAGAAGCCGCTGATGGCCACCTACTGGTTCACCGGCCGCCCCGTCGACCAGCTCTTCACCCAGATCTTCCGCAGCGGCTCCTCCTACAACGAGACCGCGTGGTCCGACAAGGACTTCGACGCCGTGCTCGACCGTGCCCGCGCCGAGCTCGACGACACCAAGCGGCGCGAACTGTACGGCCAGGCACAGCAGTTGGTGATCGAGAAGGGCGGGGCGATGACCCCGATGTTCGCCGACCGGCTCGTCGGCATCTCCCGCAAGGTACGCGGATACGCCGAGTACGGCTTCGAGTTCGACTATCTGGGCATCGGCCTGAAGGGAGCCTGACCATGCTCTCCTTCATAACGCGCCGCATCGCAGCGGCCGTTGGCACGCTCTTCCTCTCCTCCGTCCTCGTCTTCCTCGCCGTCCAGGCGCTGCCCGGCGACGTGGCCACCCAGGTCCTCGGCAAGGACGCGACCCCCGACGCGGTGGCCGCCCTGCGCACCAAGCTGGGGCTCGACCAGCCCGCCTGGGAGCGGTACTTCCACTGGGTGCGCGGCGCCCTGCACGGCGACTTCGGCACCTCCCTCGTCTCCGGCAAGGCCGTCGGCGGCGAAGTGTCCATGTACCTCGGCAACTCCGCGCTGATCGCCGTCGTCACCGTCCTCTTCGCGGTCACCGGCTCGATCGTCCTCGGCATCCTCGCGGGCCTGTACCGCGACCGCTGGCCCGACCACCTCATCTCCACCGTCAGCCTCATCGGCATGAGCGTCCCCGAGTTCGTCGTGGCCACCGTCCTCGTCCTGTGCTTCTCGGTCGCGCTCCCTTGGTTCCCCGCGGTCGTCCTCTACGGCCCCGACGCCACCGTCGGCCAACTCCTGCCCGCCGTATGGCTCCCCGCCCTCGCACTCGCCGTGGTGATGGCCGCGTACATCGTCCGCATGGCCCGCACCTCGGTCATCGACGTGATGGCCACCGAGTACGTCACCACCGCCCGCCTCAAGGGCCTGACCACCTGGCGGGTCGTCACCCGGCACGCCCTGCCCAGCGCCCTGCTGCCCACCCTGCACGTCATCGCGCTCAACATCGCCTGGCTGGTCGGCGGGGTCGCCGTCGTCGAGAACGTCTTCAACTACCCGGGCATCGGCAAGCTGATGCTCTCCTCGGTGCAGAACCGCGACCTGCCCACCATCCAGGCCATCGCCCTGATCAGCGCGGTCGTCTACGTCGTCTGCAACCTCGCGGCCGACCTGGCGACCATGGCCCTCGACCCCAGGCTCCGCACCCGAGGGAGGACCCGATGACCACGCTCGACACCGCACCGACCATCGCCGCACGCGGTACCCGCGCCTGGCGCACTCTGAGCATCTCCCGCACGGCGCTCGTCGGCCTCGCCATCGTCGCCGTACACGTCCTGATCGCCCTGCTCGCTCCCCTCCTCACCTCCTACGACCCCATCGCCAACGACGCCAACCACGCCTTGCTCGGCCCGAGTTGGAGCCACTGGGCCGGCACCGACCAGTACGGCCGCGACGTTCTCGCCCGCGTCCTGTACGGCGGCAGGTACGCCCTCGGCGTCTCCGTCGCGGCCACCGTCCTCACCGTCGCCCTCGGCACGGTGATCGGCTGCGCGGCGGCCCTGCGCGGCGGCTGGTTCGACGACGTCCTGGGACGGGTGCTGGACGCGATCCTGTCCATCCCGGCGGTCCTGGCACTCCTCGTCGTCGTGACCGCACTCGGCACCGGTCCGGCGGTCATCGTCCTCGCCGTCGCGATCGTCTACGTCCCGCAGGTCATCCGCGTCGTCCGGGGCGCCGCGCTCGCGGTCGTCCCCGCCGACTACGTGACCGCCGCCCGCGCCCGTGGCGAGAGCACCTGGTCGATCCTGCGCCGGGAGATCCTGCCGAACATCACGGACGTGGTGTGCGTGGAGTTCGCGATGCGGGCCTCCTGGGTCGTGCTGCTGATCTCCTCGCTGTCCTTCCTCGGCTTCGGCGCCGACCCGCCCACCCCCGACTGGGGGTTGATGGTCGCCGAGAACCGCACCGCCATCACCGTGGTCCCGATGGCCGGCCTCGCTCCCATCATCGCCCTGGCCACTCTCGTGGTCGGGCTCAACCTCGCGGCCGACGGCCTGTCCAAGGCGTGGGGCGTCGACCGGATCAGGGAGGGCTCCTGATGACCCCGATCGTTTCCGTCAACTCCCTGTCCGTGGCCTACCGTTCGGGCGGCCGGGACGTGCCCGTCGTGCACGAGTTGTCGCTCGACGTCGCCGAGGGGCGGACGCACGCGCTGGTCGGCGAGTCGGGCAGCGGCAAGTCGACCGTCGCCGCGACCCTCCTCGGACATCTGCGCCACGGCTCACGGATCACCGCAGGATCGGTGCAGGTGGCCGGCGCCGACGTATTCGCCCTGCCCGCACGGGAGTTGCGGCGCCTGCGCGGCGGCACGGTCGCGATGGTCGGCCAGAACGCCGGCCACGCCCTCACCCCCTCCATGCGTATCGGACGGCAGATCGCCGAGGCGGCCGGCGACGTGCCCGTCGTAGAACTGTTGGAACAGGTACGACTGCCGCGCCCGGCGGAGTTGGCCCGCCGCTATTCGCACGAGCTCTCCGGCGGCCAGCAGCAGCGCGTCGCCATCGCCATGGCCATCGCCGCCCGGCCCAAGGTGCTGGTCCTGGACGAGCCGACGACCGGCCTGGACGTCGTCACCCAGCGCGGCGTCCTCGACCTGATCGCCGCCCTGCGCGACGAACTCGGCCTGGCCGCTGTGCTGGTGAGCCATGACCTCGGTGTCGTCGCCCACATGGCCGACGAGGTGACCGTCCTGCGCTCGGGCCGGGCGGTGGAGTCGGCGCCCACCCGGCAGCTCTTCGCCCAGCCCCAGGACCCGTACACCCGGCGCCTGTTGGCGAGCGTGCCGCGCCTCGACGACACCGGTCTCGCGGTCGTCGGCGAGACGGGGGAGCGCGAGGTCAGGCCGAAGGCCGAGGTGCCCGCCGACGCCCCGGTGGCCGTGTCCGCGCGGGACGTCACCGTCGACTACGGCAGCACCCGGGCCGTGCACGGTGTCTCCTTCGACGTCCGGCGCGGCGAAGTCCTCGCCCTCGTCGGCGAGTCGGGCAGCGGCAAGTCCACCCTCGCGTGGACCCTGGCCGGACTGCGCACCCCCTCCGGTGGCACCATGCGCCACGAGGACGGCGACCTGGCCCGGCCGGCCCAGCGACGGCCGCTGTCCCTGCGGCGCCGGGTCCAGCTCGTCTTCCAGAACGCGGACACCTCGCTCAACCCCCGCCGCTCCGTGGGCGACGCGGTCCGGCACCCGCTGCGGTTCTTCGGCACGGCGGCCGACCGTACGGAGGCGGCCGAGCGGGCCCGGCGGCTCATCTCCGACGTACGGCTCGACCCGGCCCTCGCCGACCGGCTCCCCGCCCAGCTCTCCGGCGGTCAGCGCCAACGCATCGGCATCGCGAGGGCGTTGGCGGGCGAGCCGGACGTGCTGATCGCCGACGAGATCACCACCGCCCTGGACG
This sequence comes from Streptomyces sp. NPDC005492, assembly GCF_040605995.1. Taxonomy (NCBI): domain Bacteria; kingdom Bacillati; phylum Actinomycetota; class Actinomycetes; order Kitasatosporales; family Streptomycetaceae; genus Streptomyces; species Streptomyces sp. NPDC005492. Next base: position 41,212 of record NZ_JBEXDX010000057.1, on the reverse strand, counting down.
TCTCCGTCCAGGCCGATGTACTCCGCCTCCTCGACGACCTCCGGCGCGAACGGGACCTGGCCTGCCTGTTCATCAGCCACGACCTTGCCGTCGTACGGGGCATCGCGGACCGCGTCGTCGTACTGCGCCACGGAGTCGTCGTCGAAGAGGGCCCCACGGAAGCCGTGTTCGCCGACCCCCGCCACCCCTACACCCGCCAACTGATGGCCGCCGCACTCGAACCCGACCCCGACGCGCGGCCCTACGTCGACGACACCGCCGACTGGGCCGACGCGGCGGAAGGGGACGACATCTGGACCGACCACGGCGAGGACGGCCACCGCGTCCGACGCTGGCACCCGCTCAACGCCCCCGTGGCGGAAGGAGTTTCGTGAAGTACCGCGAGCAGTTCGAGCGCCGGGTCGTCCGCGAGGACGTCTGGATCCCCACCCGGGACGGGAGGACCCGGCTGCACGCCCGCATCTGGCGCCCCGCCGACGCCGAGTCGGACCCCGTGCCCGCGCTGCTCGAATACCTCCCCTACCGCAAGAGCGACTGGACCGCGCCCCGCGACGCCCAGCGCCACCCCTGGTACGCGGGCCACGGCTACGCCTCCGTCCGCGTCGACATCCGTGGCCACGGCGACAGCGAAGGCGTGCCCGGGGACGAGTACGACGAGCAGGAACTCGCCGACGGCGTCGACGTCGTCAACTGGCTTGCCGCGCAAGCCTGGTGCACCGGCAAGGTCGGTATGTTCGGTATCTCCTGGGGCGGCTTCAACTCGCTCCAGATCGCGGCCCTGGCACCCGAACCCCTCAAGGCGATCGTCACCGTCTGCTCGACCGACGACCGCTACGACAACGACGTCCACTACACCGGCGGCGCCGTCCTGGGCATCGACATGCTCGCCTGGGCAGGCACCATGCTCGCCTTCGCGTCCCGCCCGCCGGACCCCGCGAACGTCGGCGCCGACCGCTGGCTGCCGATGTGGCGCGAGCGCCTCGACGCCCTCGAACCCTTCCTGCACACCTGGCTCGCACACCAGCAGCGCGACGACTACTGGAAGCACGGCAGCGTCTGCGAGGACTACGGCACGATCGATGCCGCTGTCCTCGCCGTCGGCGGCTGGAACGACCCCTACCGGGACGCCGTCCTGCGGCTCGTCGAGCACCTGCCCGGGGACCGCGTCCGGGGGATCGTCGGGCCGTGGTCGCACCAGTACCCCGACCGGGGGCTGCCGCCCGGCCCCGCGATCGGCTTCCTCCAGGAGACTCTGCGCTGGTGGGACCAGCACCTCAAGGGCATCGACACGGAAGCCATGGACGAGCCCCTGCTGCGGGCCTGGATCACCGACCCGGTCCCGCCGCGGACGTCGTACGACGTGCTGCCCGGTCGGTGGGTGGGTGACGTCAACTGGCCGAGCGCAAAGGTGCGTTGTGACGCACGAGTCCTTGGCGCCGGCGCCGAGCCCGTCCTCGTGTGCTCCCCGCAGCACACCGGACTCGACGCCGGACGCTTCTTCCCCTTCGGGAACGCGAGCGATCTGCCGCCGGACCAGCGTGAGGAGGACGGCCGTTCGGTCTGCTTCGACTCCGAGCCGCTCACCGAACGCGCCGAGATCCTCGGCCGCCCGCGCGTCCGGCTGCGCCTCGACAGCGCCACTCCACGGGCCCATGTCGTCGCCCGCCTCTGCGATGTCGCCCCGGACGGCTCGTCCACGCTCGTCACCCGGGGCGTGCTCAACCTGCTGAGCCGACACGGGCGTGACCGGGCCGTCGAGTGGACGCCGGGGACGTACGAGGACGTCGAGTTCGAGCTGACCGGCATCGGCTACGCGGTCCCGCCGGGGCACCGGATCCGGCTCGCCGTGTCCGACACCTACTGGCCGTGGGTGTGGCCGCACGGCGAGCGCGGTGAGCTGCGGGTCGTACCGGCCGAGAGCGCCGTACTGCTGCCCCTGCGGGAGGCGGGGGACGAGCCGGTGATCCGCTTCGAGGAGCCCGAGCAGGCGGTACCGCTCGACGTGACCTACGACCGGCCGGCCGAGCCGACGCCCGAGCGGCTGGTCACGCACGATGTCGCCAAGGGGGAGTGGACGCTGGAGGTCGACCCCAACTACGGGGGATCGCGGACGTATCCCGACGGGCTGCGCTACGAGGAGAGCGCGCGGGAGACGTACCGCATCCGGAGCGACGACCCGCTGTCCGCGCACGCCGTGTCGGAGTGGCGTGTCCGGTTGCGGCGCGGGGACGAGTGGGACGCTGAGATCATGGCGCGGACGGAGCTGCGCGCCACGGCCGACGACTTCGTCATGGACAGTCGCGTCGAAGCACGGGCGAACGGAGAGACAGTGGCCAAGCGCGCATGGCACCGCACCACCCCGAGGACGTCGGGATGACGGCCGCCAAGCAGCCGCAGCCGACCGCCAGGTCCCCGCGTCGTGCCGTCGCGGCCGCCGACCGCACCCGGCAGCCCACCGAGGTGCGCCGCCGGCTCATCGTCGAGGCGGCCGTCCCGCTGATAGCGGAACGCGGCTACGCCTCGGTCGGCGTGCGGGACGTGGCCGCCGCCGCCGGGGTCTCCGTCGGCACCGTCACCTACCACTTCGGCAGTGTGCAGGAGATCCTCTCCGAGGCGATGGTCCTGCACATCGAGCGCTACTACGCCGAGTTGAGCGAGGCCGCCGAGCAGGCGACCAGCGGGGCCGAGGCGCTGCGGCTGCTCGTGGACGCGCTGTTCACCGAGGACACCGACCGGCACTGGCGGATGTGGTTCGACTACTGGAACGCGGGTGAGCAGGGCACGGACGCGGCCTTCAGCAGCGGACAGGCCCGGCGCTACGAGGACTGGCACCGGCAGATCCGCGCGCTGGCCGAACGGGGCGTCGCCGACGGCGAGTTCGACTCCGACGACCTCGGCGGCTTCACGGTCCGCTTCGCCGCCCTCGCCGACGGCCTCGCCCTCCAACGGCTGCGGCAGACACCGCCGTTGAGCACCCAGGACGCCCGTCGGCACCTCAACCGTCTGATCGAGACGGAGTTGGGGCGCCGATCACCCGGGTGATCTCACGGGCGATCCGCAGGATGCCGGGGGAGGGGACGGGACAAGGTCTGGGCTTCGAGGTCGTCGGCACCAGGCAGAAGTGCAGGTAGTCCGTGTCGAGGTGCAGGGCCGTGCGGTCGTTGCCGGGCTGGGTGCAGTAGTCGGGGTGGGCGCGTTCGTAGGCGGTGCAGGGCAGGTACTGGGCCCAGGTGTAGCGGGCTCCGGCGGGACTCACGGTCTTGCCGGCGTCGGCGACGATGTCGCCCGTGGACCGGGCCTGCGCCGCGTAGAGCGCGTTGACGGCCCGGACGCGCTCGGGCGTGATCGGGTCGGGGCCCTGCAACACCCAGACGATCGTGGGGCGTCGCGCGCCCCCGGCGGCCGCGATCTGCGCGGTGAGCCTCCTGATGTCGGCCTTGTAGCGGGCGAAGTACGTCTCCCGGTCGGCGGCGTAGGTGATCCCGTCCATGCAGGGCGTGTAGGCCCACGCGTTGCCCCAGAACTGCAGCACCACGTAGTCCGGGTGCAGTGAACGCACCAGCGCGGCGGCCTTGTCCGCGTCCGGGACCAGCGAACCCTTCTTCGCGCCCTCCAGGTAGTCGCACGGAGTCGTCCCCGAGTACGGGGCGCTCGTGTACGTCGCGTCCAAGGTGGAGCGGAGTTCCCGCCCGAGCACGTTCTGGCTCTCCATCGCAAGGGAGTCCCCGAGGTACAGCACGCCGGGTGCCGACTTCGCGACCGCGCTGGGCGAGGCCGGCTCCTGTCGTGGTGCGGTGGTCGGCACGGAGGGTGTGGGCGGGGCGACTTCGGGCCCGGACACCGGGTCCGTGCACGCGCCGAGCAGCACTCCGGCCAGCACCACACCCACGATCCACGGCTTCCGCATACGGCAACTCCCGCCCCGCGCACCGGAAAACGGCTCCCCAGGCAAGCACAGCGGGACGGAAGGAGGAAGGTGCCCGACGACTCCCGACCGCTCCCGGTAGGCGCCGCGCGGGGGGCGCAAACGCCGTGCCCGCGCGAAACCCCTTGCGCGCCTACCGGTTGAGGTCGTTCACGAGCACCGCGGCCCCGTCGAAGAGGCCGGCCTTCAGGTCTGTGAGCGCCCGCGCGGCCTCGGAGAGCGGATAGGTGTGGGTGGTCGCGCGCACGTCGTACCGGGCGGCCAGATCGAGGAACTCCCTCGCGTCCGCACGGGTGTTGGAGGTGACGCTGCGCAACTCCCGCTCGTAGAACAGCTCGCGCTCGTAGCGCAGCGGCGGAATGTCGCTGAGGTGGATGCCCGCGACCGCGAGGACGCCGCCCCGGTCGAGGGCCCGCAGCGCCACCGGCACGAGGTCGCCGACCGGCGCGAACAGGATCGCGCTGTCCAGCGGCTCCGGTGGCGCCTCGTCCACGTCGCGTGCCGAGGCGGCCCCCAGGTCGAGGGCGAGTCGCCGCGCCGCGCGGCCCCGAGTCAGCACATGCACCCTCGCTCCCTCGGCGAGCGCCACCTGCGCGCACAGATGGGCGCTGCCGCCGAAGCCGTAGAGACCGAGCCGTCCGCCCGGCGGGAGCGAGGCGCGGCGCAGCGCGCGGAAACCGATGATCCCGGCGCACAGCAGCGGTGCGAGGGCCACGTCGTCGAGGCCGGCGGGCAGATGGTGGGCGTACGCGGCCGGTACGGTCGTGTACTCCGTGTATCCGCCGTCGGCGTCCCAGCCGGTGTACTCGGAGCGCGGGCACAGATTCTCGGCCCCGCGCGAGCAGTACCCGCAGTCGCCGTCGGTACGGCGCAGCCACGCCACCCCCACCCGATCACCGACCGCCCACCCGGTGACCGCCGTCCCGAGGTCCGCCACCTCCCCGACGACCTCGTGCCCGGGAGTCACCCCCGGGCGGTGCACCGGCAGATCACCCTCGCTGACATGCAGATCGGTACGGCACACCCCGCAGGCGCGCACCCGCACGAGCAGTTCGTCCCGCGCGGGCACCGGAACAGGCTTCTCCACGAACCGCAGGGAGCCGTGCTCGACCGGCCCCGGACGCTCGCCCACCGCCCATGCGCGCATCGTCGTCGCATCCGCCATGCGTCCAGTGTGGAACGGACTCCGGCGTTCGGCGCGCGCCCCGCTCCCCGGGTGACTAGCGTGAGAATTCGGACAACCCGACCTATCGGAGAGGGCCACAGCCATGGCCGTACAACCTGAGGGAACCCCCTGTTGGGCCGACGCGATGTTCGGCGACGTCGAGGGAGCCAAGAGTTTCTACGGCGACGTCCTCGGCTGGACCTTCGGCGAGGCGTCGTCGGAGTACGGCAACTACACCCAGGCCTACGTCGACGGAAAGGCCGTGGCGGCCGTCGTACCGCCGATGTCGGGCCAGGAGGGGCAGTCGCAGTGGTGCCTCTATCTCGCGTCACCGGACGCGACGGCCACCGCCGCGAGGATCCGGGAGAACGGCGGCGAGGTACTGATGGAGCCGATGCGGGTCGGTGACTTCGGCACGATGTGCCTGGCCCGTGAGCCCAGCGGCGCCGTCTTCGGCGTATGGCAGGGCGGCACCCACGAGGGCTTCGAGGCCGCGGGCGTGCCCGGCGCCTACGCGTGGGCGGAGGTCTTCACCCGGGAGCCCGGGAAGGCGGACGGGTTCTTCCCCGCGGTCTTCCCCTACTCGGCGAAGCAGGTCGTGGACGACAACGTCGACTTCCGCGTCTACAACGTCGGCGAGAACCCGGTCCTGGGCCGGATGAAGATGGGCGACGAGTTCCCGCCCGAGGTGCCCTCGTACGTCAACGTCTACTTCGGCGTGGACAACTGCGACGACGCCGTCGCCAAGGCCACCAAGCTCGGCGGCGTCCTCCGCTTCGGGCCTGTGGACAGCCCCTTCGGACGGTTCGCGGCGCTGAGCGATCCGCAGGGCGCCTCGTTCTCGGTGATCGACATGTCGACCACTCAGGGCGAGATGCCGGGCATGACGGACGTCTAGCCGGGCAGTTCGTTCATCACGGGCCGTTCCTCCCCGCTCGACACCCGGTGCACCACGGCGAACCCCCAAGGGACGCTGAGGAGGAGCACGAGAAGCAGACCGAGAACGATTGGGGCCGGGCGCAGCGCGCCCACGCCCACGCACAGGAAGGCCATCGTGGCGCAGATGCGGGCCAGCGGCCGGTAGAGCCCGGGGTCCTCGTCCCAGGCGCGCAGGGACGCCGCGAGCACCATCGTCGCGCAGAGGACGACGGCAGCGCCCCCGCCGAGCACCCAGGCCGTGGCGGCGGGGGTGCGGCCGTCGTGGGCGTGCTCGACGAGGCCGACCATCGCGGCGCCCATGGCGGCCACCGCGGCCGTGAGCGGCAGGTGGATCGTCATCCACTGGAGGGCGCCCGCGCGCGTGGGCCTCGGCAACCGGTGCCCGGCGAAGTCGAAGTAGGTCCACCAGGCGCCGAATCCGACGACGACGGCGACCAGACCGACCGCGAGGGTGAGCGCGTCGGTCGGCTCGTGGGCCAGGCCGTCGACCACCCCCGTCACGTTCTCGCCCAGCACGATGATGATGAACAGCCCGAACCGTTCGGCGAGCGCGTCGGTCACACTGTGCCCGACCACCTGTCCCGGAACGGCCCTGCCGAGCACGAACACGAACCCCACCAGATAGCCGGCGGCCAGCACACCCCACGTCAGCACGCGGGCGTCCGCCGGCAGCGCGGCGCTCGCCACCAGGACGACCGCGCAGAGCGTGGTACCCGTCACGAACAGCGCGCTGGGGCGCCGGAATTCGGGACTGTCACCCCGCGAGACCAGCAGCCACAGCAGTGCCAGGACCCCGAACAGCACCCCCGCGTCCACGGCGAACGCGGTACCGCGCGCCCCGCCCGCCTCGGGGATGAACGCGCCCAGCGGGACGAGCACCAGGATCTGGAGCAGGAACGTGCTCCGGCCGCGGGCGTCCTCGCGCCCGTGCAGTTCGTGGTGCAGGCTGCCGTTCAGCCAGGCGATCCACACCAGCGCGAACACCGCGGCGAACAGCCCGAGACCGTGCGGGTCGAGATCGCCGGCCAAGTGGTGGGCGGCCTGGGCGACCAGCACGACCACGACCAGGTCGTAGAAGAGTTCGAGGGGTCCGACCACCCGCTCGCGCGGCTGATCACCGTGCGGACGCGGAGGACGCCACAACTGACGCCGGAGCCGGGCCCACTGCTCGTGTCGCGAGGTCATGCGCGCAGCGTAGAGCGCCACCGGACGGGATCTTCGATTACGGCTCGCAGCGGGGCCGCATTGCTTCGGGGGGACGCGGAAGCCCTCGCGCGGTCATGGCATGATCGGGCGTATGCGTGAACGAGTGGTGGCCGCGTGCGACGGGGCTTCGAAGGGAAACCCCGGGCCGGCGGCCTGGGCCTGGGTCGTGTCGGACGACAGGGAGAGCCCGGCCCGCTGGGAGGCGGGGCCGCTCGGCAAGGCCACCAACAACGTCGCCGAACTCACCGCGCTGGAGCGCCTGTTGACGGCGACCGCACCGGACGTACCGCTGGAGATCCGGATGGACTCGCAGTACGCCATGAAGGCGGTCACCACCTGGCTGCCCGGCTGGAAGCGCAACGGCTGGAAGACCTCCGGCGGCAAGCCGGTCGCCAACCAGGAGCTGGTCGTCCGCATCGATGAACTCCTCGACGGCCGCTTGGTCGAGTTCCGTTACGTCCCCGCCCACCAGGTCGACGGCGACCCCCTGAACGACTTCGCCGACCGCGCCGCCAGCCAGGCCGCGATCGTCCAGGAACCCGCGGGCAGCGACCTCGGCTCCCCGGAACCGCCCCCGTCGCCCGACACCCCGAAGAAGCCCGCCCGCCCCGCCAAGTCCCCCCGCAAGAGCACTGGTTCGGCCTCCCGCACCATCAAGGCGAAGTTCCCCGGCCGCTGCCTGTGCGGCCGCGCCTACGCGGCCGGCGAGCCCATCAGCAAGAACGCCCAGGGCTGGGGTCATCCGGAGTGCCGTACGGCTGAGGCTTGAGGTCTGAGGCCGAATCGGTCCACTTGTCCACTTGTTCACGTCCAGGACGTTTCGCATGCCCCCAAGCTGCTACTCTGCGGATCCACTTGACCACTTTGAGTAAATTCCAGGGGTGTGCGCGTGAAGGTCGCCTGTGTCGGAGGCGGGCCCGCCGGCCTGTATCTCTCGATCCTGTTGAAGCGGCAGGACCCGTCCCACGACATCACCGTCTACGAGCGCAACCCCGAGGGCTCGACCTACGGCTGGGGCGTGACGTACTGGCGCGGACTGCTCGACCAACTCCGGGACTGTGACCCCGAGTCGGCGCAGGCCGTCGACGAGCACTCGGTGCGCTGGAGTGACGGCGTCGCCCGCATCCGGGACCTGACAACCACTCAACCCGGTGACGAGGGCCACGGCATCGGCCGCCACCGGCTCCTCAAGATCCTCGCCGAACGGGCCCGATCCCTCGGCGTACGGCTGGAGTTCGACCACGACATCACCGCCGACGACCTCCCCGACGCGGATCTGATCGTGGCCGCCGACGGCGTCAACAGCGCGCTGCGCACCCGCCACGCCGACCACTTCGGCACCGACCTCAAGCCCGGCCGCAACCAGTACATCTGGCTCGGCACCAGCAAGGTCTTCGGCTCCTTCACCTTCGCCTTCGTGGAGACCGACCACGGCTGGATCTGGTGCTACGGCTACGCGTTCGGCCCCGAGGGCAGCACCTGTGTCATCGAGTGCGCACCCGAGACCTGGACCGGCCTCGGCCTCGACACCGCGGGCGAGGCCGACGGACTCGCCCTGCTGGAGAAGCTCTTCGCCGACCTCCTGGACGGCCACTCCCTGATCGGCCGGGCCTCGTCCGACGGCAGCGCCCAGTGGCTGAACTTCCGCACCCTCACCAACCGCACCTGGCACCGCGACAACCTCGTTCTGCTCGGCGACGCCGCCCACACCACCCACTACTCCATCGGCGCCGGCACCACCCTCGCCCTGGAGGACGCCATCGCGCTCGCCGACGCGCTGCGCGAGCACACCGAACTGCCGAAGGCCCTCGCCGCCTACGAACAGCGGCGCAAGTCCGCCCTGTTGTCCATCCAGAGCGCGGCCCGCTACAGCGCCCAGTGGTACGAGAACCTCCAGCGCTACATCCACCTGCCCCCGCACCGCATGTTCGCCCTGCTCGGCCAGCGCCACTCGCCCCTGCTGCCGTACGTCCCGCCGCAGGTGTACTACGGCCTCGACAAGGCGGCGGGACGGCTGGAGCCGCTGCGCCGGTTCAAGCGCTGGCTCGGCCCCCGGCTTGCGCGGACCGTGCACGCGCGGGCGCTCGCCTCCCGCAAGTAGGGCACCCGCGGGCGGTCCGAGGAGGTTGGGTGAATGGCTATTCACCGGATAAGGTGAATAGCCATTCACCTTCTTTTCGTGTCCGCTGGAGTGCCCATGGGCCAGCCCGTCCCGATACCCGACCCGCCCGGCACCACCGCCGGGCGGCCCCCCTTGCGGGACCGGCTCACCGTGCCGGTGCTGGCGTTCGGCGGGATCCTCATGGCGGTCATGCAGACCGTGGTCGTCCCGCTGCTGCCGTCCCTGCCCCGGCTGACCGGCTCCTCCGCGGGCGCCGTCTCCTGGATGGTCACGGCGACCCTGCTCTCCGGCGCCGTCCTCACCCCCGTGCTCGGCCGGGCCGGCGACATGTACGGCAAGAAGCGGGTGCTGACGGGCGCACTCAGCCTGATGACCGTCGGCTCGGTGATGTGCGCCCTGTCCTCCGACATCCGCGTACTGATCTTCGCCCGTGCGCTGCAAGGCGCGGCCGCCGCCGTCGTTCCGCTGTCGATCAGCATCCTGCGGGACGAACTGCCCCCCGAGCGCAGGGGCGGCGCGGTGGCGCTGATGAGTTCCACCGTCGGCATCGGCGCCGCGCTCGGACTGCCGCTCGCGGCACTGATCGTCCAGTACGCCGACTGGCACGTCATGTTCTGGGCGACCAGCGCCCTCGGCGCGCTGGGCGTGGCGGCGATCTGGTGGGCGGTGCGCGAGTCGCCCGTCCGTGAACCGGGCCGCTTCGACGTCCTCGGCGCGCTCGGGCTCGCCGTAGGACTTGTGTGTCTGCTCCTCGGGGTGTCGCAGGGCGGTCAGTGGGGCTGGGGAAGCCCGCGGATCCTCGGGCTGTTCGTCGCCACCGTCGCCGTGCTCGGCCTGTGGTGGTGGCAGCAGTTGCGCACCGAACTCCCGCTGGTGGACCTCCGGTTGGTGTCGCGACCCCGGGTGGGCCTGTCCCATGTCGCGGCCCTGCTGACCGGTTTCGCGTTCTACGCCAACTCCCTGTCCACCGCCCAGTTGGTGCAGGCGCCCAAGGCCACCGGGTACGGGCTCGGACTGTCGATCGTCGAGACCGGCCTGTGCCTGCTGCCCGGTGGCGTCATCATGCTGCTGCTGTCGTCCACCTCGGCCCGGATCTCGGCGGCCCGCGGTCCGCGCGTCACGCTCGCCATCGGAACCGCGATCATCGCGCTCGGCTATGTGGTGCGCATCATCGACAGCCGCGACCTGTGGACGATCATCCTGGGCGCGACGGTCGTGGCCACCGGCACCACCTTCGCCTACTCGGCGCTGCCCACCCTCATCCTGCGCGCCGTCCCGGCGGGCCAGACCGCGTCCGCCAACGGCGTCAACGTCCTGATGCGCACCATCGGCCAGGCCGTCTCCAGCGCCGTGGTGGCCGCCGTGCTGGTGCACCACACCAGCCTGGTCGGCGGACTCCCGCTGCCCACGCTGCACGGATACCTGATGGCCTTCGGCATCGCCGCCGTGATCGCCCTGGTGGCGAGCGCGGCGGCGCTGACCATCCCGGGCGACCCCTCCTCCGACGACACCCGACCCGCCCGGGACCGCGCCCGTGGCAGCCGGGACGAGGCGCTGGAGGGAGCATGAATGCCGTGAGCACCACTCCACCCACCGCGTCCCCGCCCGCACGCCGCGACGCCGAGGCGACCAAGGCGGCCATCCTCAGGGCCGCCCGCTACCTCCTCGCCCGGAACGCGCACGCCGACATCACCCTCAAGGCCGTCGCCGAACGCGCCGGTGTGAGCGCCCCGTTGATCCTCAAGTACTTCGGCAACAAGGACGCCCTCTTCGCCCGCGTGATGTCCTTCGAGACCGACGCGGACGCCCTGCTGGACGCCCCGCTCGACGGACTCGGCCGCCACATGGTCCGGCACGTCCTGGTCAGCCAGCGCGAGCGGGGCGCCGACCCGCTGCTGCGCATCGCGTTCGCGCCGCTGCAGGGCGACCACGGCGACATCCTGCGGGTCAACTTCCGCGCCCAGGTGGTCGACCGCCTCGCCGACCGCATCCCCGGCCCCGACGCCGCCCTGCGCGCCGAGCTCGCCGTCGCGACCATCCTCGGCCTCGGCGTCATGTACGGCATCGCCCGCGGCACCCGCCTGCGCGCGACCTCGATCGACACCATCGTGGACCGCTACGGCCCGTCCGTGCAGGCACAGTTGACGCCCTAGGCGAACCGGCGTGCCATGCGGTACTGCCGGGCCAGGACCCGCAGCGTGGCGGGCACGGCCGGACTCGCACCGCGACGCAGCAGCCCGCCCCCTTCGCGTCGCACCGCGCGGAGCCGAAGGTCCTGGACCGCGATCAGGGCGTCGAGGAACGGCCGGTGTTCGGCCGCGACAAGAGCGGGCAGCTCCCGGCACTGCGCGAGCGTGGCCTCGGCGAGATCGGCCTGCGCCCGGACGAGCCGGTCCAGCGCGAGCGCGCACGCCGCCGACCTGCTCCGCAGATCCTCGAACTTCAGCCCGTACCGGGTGAGTTCATCCTCCGGGATGCCGATCCGGCCACTCTCGGCATCCTCCGCGAGGTCGGCGAGGAAATCGCAGCGCTGCCATCCGTCGATCAGCGCTCGGCACCCCGTCACATACGCCTCCTGGGAGCCGGCCGGCGCGAGCAGCGACGCGGTCAGCATCAGGGCGGGCAGCGAGTAACTGTCCACGTACGCCTGGAAGTCGGCCTCCGTCTCGAAACCGGTCCAGCTCGCCTCGACGGGAGCACCGTCGAGGAAGGCCCGTACCCGGGCCGCCATCCGGGGGTGCCGGCGAGCGGTGTCCCAGAGCGCCAACAGGCTCTCGCGGTCGGGTGGTTCGCTGCTCTCCAGGGCGTTCGTGGTCTCGGCGTCCCAGGCGGCGAGGGCCGCCGTACGCGCCTCCACGTCACCGGTGTCGATCAGTTCGTCGGTCGTGTGCATATAGGCCACCGCGGCGACGACCGCCGGATGCAGCTCCGCCGGCAGCAACAACCTCACCGCCACGTACTCGTGCAGCGCGAACCTACGGACGATCCCGCGCTGGGCGTCGTAGGCGCGCCTGAGGCGCGGGTCGGTGATGCCCGCCTTCGTCAGTGCGGTCGGCCAACCGGTCACAACGCTCCCTGTGTCAAGATCCCGGACACAGCCTAGTCAGCGCTAGCCGAACAACCGGTCCAGGAAGGCGTTCCCGAACACCCGGTGCGGGTCGAGCCGATCGAATGTCCCCGCCGCCTGCCCCCACACCGACTCCCCGAACGAAGCCGGGATCGCCGTGTTCAGCACCTCCGTGTCGCTCCACGCGGCCTGCTCGGTGTACGCCCAGCCCTTGGACCACTCGACCCGGGTGAGGGCGTCCGTGCCGTCGTACGAGCGGTACAGGAACTGCTCCAACTCCCGCAGGAATTCCTCCGCGTACGGTGTGCCGGGCAGCGTCAGGACGTCCAGCCAGACCGCCGTGTCCCACTCGGGGTGCTCGTCGCTGGGCCGCAGCGCGGACAGCAACGGGGCGCGGGCGCCGGTGAGTTCGGTGTCGGCGGGGTGGTCGAGGCCGGTGACCCGGATCTCGACGGTGCCGTTGACCGGGAACCGGCCGAGCGCGGCGTACGCGGCCAGCCGCTCCCGGTAGAACTCGGTGAACTCGTGGACCACACGCTGTACTTGGGCCCTGGTGGTGAGCACCGCGTAGCCGTTGGCGGTCTCCCGCAGTGTCGTGGGCTTGATGTAGAGCAGCGTGTTCTTCGACGGTCCCCAGATGTCCGCCGACAGGGTCGTCGTCAACCCCAGGGCGGCCGCTTCGAGTTGGGCGTTGCCGAGCACCGGCGCCAGATACCACGCGGCATCGGACAGCATCCGCCCGACAAGATCCGCGACCACCTTGGGCACGTTGTCGGAGAACGGATAGTTGTACGGCGACGTGACGTGCCGCGAGGTCAGTGGCCGGGTCGGTGCCACGCTCCACGCCTTCAGCCAGGGGTACTCGGTGAACGCGAACCAGATCGCCTCGGCCCGCCCCGACTCGTCCAGGAAGCTCGCGAAGGTGCGCCCGTCGGACCCGGGCGCCGCGAACAGTTCGGTGGCCGGGATGTCCGTACGGCTCACACAGCGCAGGTTCGCGTTCGCCCCGACGCGCAGCACGACCTCGGTGACCAGCGAACGCCCCAGATGCGTGAGGAGTGCCGCACAGTCCGCCTCGTCGCGGGTGTAGGTCCGCAGGGCGTACGCGCCGGTGTCCGCGTCCCACACCACCGCCGTCAGCGACAGGACCAGATTGCTGAGCGACCCGAAGGTGTGCCCGGCCGTCCGCTGCTCGCCGTCCGCCGGTACGGCCGTGCCGTGCGCGTCGATGGCCAGCGCGCCGCCGAGCGTCAGATCGCCGGGCGCCGGCGCGGCGGTGAGACCGAGGCCCTGCTCCTCCAGGTAGGTGAGCAGCGTTTCCAGGGTGACACCGGTGCCGGCCCGGACGGCGGAGGCCGAGTCCAGGGACACGGCGGTGAGGTGCGGGGCGGTGTCGACCAGCAGCACCGGCGCGTCCGACGCCGTACCGGACTCGATCGTCAGTGGCGACCAGCCGTGCGAGGAGCCCCGGGCGCGCACCCTCCAGCCGTGCTGCCGGGCCCAGTTGACGACGGACACCACCTGGTCGGCGTCGGTGGGCGCGCACGCCCACAGTCCGTCGGCGGTGATCTCACCGACCCAGTTGCGGTACGCGGAGCGGTAGAGGCCGACCTCGGCCGGGAAGTCGGGCAACTCGGCCGCGGCGAGCGCCGGATCGGCCGACAGGAGGACGGGCACGGCGGCCAGGGCGGCGGCGGAGCGGAGGAAGCCGCGACGGGTCCAGGGAGAGGAACTGCCGTCTCCCGACCGGAGGTTGTTCGGCACATGATCGGTCACGCGCACACGCTAGGGTCCGATTGACACGAGTAGGCAATCTGCCGACCTCTTTCACTCGTGTGAGTGAAAGGTTCACAGGTGACGTCCCGGAGGATCACGTTCCGCGCATGTCAGTGGCGGATGACAGACTGACGGCATGGACGAACGGGTAATCGACAGGTCGCAGCAGCAGGTATCGGTGGTCGGTCTCGGCACCTGGCAGTTGGGCGCCGACTGGGGAGACGTCGACGACAAGGAAGCCCTCGCGGTGCTGGAGGCGGCCGCGGAGTCGGGCGTGACCTTCTTCGACACGGCCGACGTGTACGGCGACGGACGCAGCGAGCAGACCATCGCCGCGTTCCTGAGCGGCCGACCCGATCTGCACGTCCTGGTCGCGACCAAGATGGGCCGCCGCGTCGACCAGATCCCCGAGAACTACGTCCTCGACAACTTCCGTGCGTGGAACGACCGCTCCCGCCGCAACCTTGGCGTCGACCGCGTCGACCTGGTGCAACTGCACTGCCCACCGACGCCGGTGTACTCCTCTGACGAGGTGTTCGACGCCCTCGACACCCTGGTCGCCGAGGAGCGCATCGCCCGGTACGGCGTCAGCGTCGAGACCTGCGAGGAGGCCCTCACCGCGATCGCCCGGCCGAACGTGACCAGCGTGCAGATCATCCTCAACGCCTTCCGCATGAAGCCCCTGCTCCAGGTGCTCCCGGCCGCCCAGCAGGCGGGCGTCGGCATCATCGCGCGCGTGCCCCTCGCCTCCGGCCTGCTGTCGGGCAAGTACACCAAGGACACGGTGTTCCCCGACAACGACCACCGCACCTACAACCGGCACGGCGAGTCCTTCGACCAGGGCGAGACCTTCTCCGGCGTCGACTACCCGACGGGCGTCGAGGCCGCCGCCGAGTTCTCCGCCCTCGCCCCGGAGGGATACACCCCGGCCCAGCTCGCCCTGCGCTGGATCATCGACCAGCCCGGTGTCACCACGGTGATCCCCGGCGCCCGCTCACCCGAACAGGCCCGCGCCAACGCGGCCGCCGCCAAGCTGCCCGCCCTGTCCGAGCACACGCTCACCGCGATCCGGGACCTCTACGACCGCCGGATCAAGGACCAGGTGGAGAGCCGCTGGTAGGACCCGCTCCGTTTGAAGGGCGGGCGGCGCGGATACCCGTGCCGCATGACCCAGGTAGAGCGGCGCACGGGGCGCGACGAGACCGCGGAGGAGCGGGCGGACCGGATGTGGGGCGAGCTCATCCAGGAGGTCCGGGTCGCGCAGACGGGCGTACAGATCCTGTTCGGCTTCCTGCTGACCGTCGTCTTCACCCCGAAGTACGCGTCGCTGGAGCACGCGAACCAGGTTCTCTACATCGTGACCGTCGTCCTCGGCGCCACCGCCACCGGAGCGCTGATCGGCCCGGTCTCCCTGCACCGCCTGGTCTCCGGCCGGAAGGTGAAACCCCAGGCGGTGCGCTGGGCGTCCCGGCTGACCCTCGTCGGCCTCGTCCTGCTGCTCGCCACCATGGTCGCCGCGCTGCTGCTGATCCTGCGGGTCGCCACCCACGACGCCTATGTGCCCTGGTTGGTCGCCGGGGTGGCTACCTGGTACGGGCTGTGCTGGTTCGTGGTGCCGCTGTGGGCGCGGCGGCACGAGCGGCACCGGTGACATCGAGCCGCGCCATCCGCCGGTCGTGGATCCGGCCGAGCAGCAGCACCGAGACCGTGGCCCCGATCAGCGCGCAGAACATGTCCCACTGGGTGTCCCAGACATCGCCCTGGGTGGCCAGGAAGGCGTCCGCGCTGTGCCCGCCGATCACGGCCGCCGCCCATTCGAACAGCTCGAAGAGGGCGCTGAACGCCAGACACGCGCACACCGTGAGCGGCGCCAGCCAGCGGCTGCCGCGCAGGGGTGAGGTGCGGGTGAGAACCTCCCGTACCAGGACCGCCGGTACGAAGCCCTGCATCAGGTGGCCGAAACGGTCGTAGGGATTCCGGCTGAGGCCGAACGTGTCCCGGACCCAGTCGCCCACCGGCACCTGCGCGTATGTGTAGTGGCCGCCCACGGCGAGGACCAGCGCGTGCGCCGCGAGCAGACAGCACAGCAGGTCGGTGAGCGGGAAGCGGCGCCAGGTCAGGACGATCACCGGCAGCCCGACGAAGACCCACACGGTCTCCAGGAACCACGTCGTGCGATCGTGCGGTTGCCACGCCGAGACGGCCATGCCCGCGACGACCAGCGCCACCATGAGGGCGGGCAGCCGGCGCCGCGGTGCGGAAGGAACGACGGACACGATGGGCTCCCTTGTCGTGGGGAGCCCCATCGTGTCCGAAGGTCCGGGCCGCTACATGAGTACGGCTACTCAGCCGGCGTGGTGGAACCGCGCAGCGCGGTGAGGCAGCTACCGATGGCCTGCTGGAGTTCCTCCAACCGCTGCACCATGTCGTCCTCGTAGAAGTCCTGGGCGTCGTCGAAGGTCAGCTCCTCGAACGCCTTCGTGGCCTTCTGCAGACTGCTGTAGAACTTCGTCCGCCGCTCCTGGACGCGGAGTTCGGGGTCGGCCTCCACCGCCTCGACGACCAGGTTCTTCATCGTGTCGTAGGCCTCGGTGGCCCACTCGCCGGTGTCCTCGCCGTCCTCCAGCTCGTCCAGCAGCGAGAGGTGCCGCTCGGCCTCCTGGCGCAGGTCGACGGGGGCGTCCACGGTCTGGCCGGCGGGCGTCTTGATCTGGCCCGACTCGGCGATCTGGCGAACGTAGCCGATCCGGTCCGCCGACCGGCTCTCCGTGGCCACCGCCTTCTTCAGGTCGTCGGTGCGCACGACGTCCCGGGCCAGCTCCGACTGGAGTTCCGGGTCCTCGCGGACGCGGTCCAGGAGCGCCTGCCGGGCCGCTCGCGCGGTCGACGGGTCGGCGAGGATCGCGGCGCGCAGGGCGGTCGGGTTCTCCGCGACCTCCAGCGCCTTGGTGGGCCGGATGCCCTCGGCCTCGGCGGCCTCGGAGATGGCGGTGCCGCGCTCGGAGGTCGCGCTGGACCGGGAGACGTAGTAGTTCAACCACACGTCGGCGTCCGGGAGTTCGACCTCCTGGCCGGGTGCCAGCTCCTCGAAGTGCGGGACGAGACCGTCGTCGGCGGCCCGGTCCCAGGCCTTGTAGTAGCGCATCACGCGCTCGGGGGAGCAGTCGGCGAGTTCGGCGAACTCCTTCGCGGACACCTTCGGCGTCTCGTCCGCGCTCTGCCCGCCGGGCCGTACGCTGCGCGCCACCTTGAGGCCGAAGGCCCAGCCGCCGGTGCGGGCGTAGGCTCCGAACTCGTGCGCGTCCCGGGCGACGAGGCCGGCGTCGTCGAGGGCGGTGAAGGACGTCTCGGCCTGGTCGATCGCTACGGTCAAGGCGGACTCTCCTGGGCTTGTGATGAGGCTTGGTGCGAACAGGCAGCCTATATCCACCCATTGCCGCTGCTTTGAGCGCCCAGTCTTCGCGTCGCCGTCAGTCCGACTCCCGCCGGAAGGTCTTGAAGAAGGTCTGCAGGGCCTGGCGGTTGGCCGCGTCGTTCCACTCGTCGGCGGGCGTCGTCCACCGTAGCGAGAAACTGCGCCCGCCGCCGATCAGGAAACCGCGCCCGAGGGTGTGAAGCCGGGCGTCGCCGGTTCCCGAGAGCCACTCCAGGTCGGCCGCCTTGTCGCCCTGGAACGTGGTGGCCCTGATGTCGCCGATCTGCTGGAAGCCCTGGGTCTGCTTCAACCCCGGCAGCACGTCGTCCCGCCACACCGCGACCGGATCCGGACCGGCCTGGGTGCTGTATGTCACGGCCAGCGTCCGCGGATCACCGGAGGCACCGAAGGTCACGCGGTAGGCGGCATCCGACGCCCGCTGGGTCTCCAGCGCCTTCCAGCCCTTGGGGAGCGCCACGGAGAAGCCCTGCGGCGCCGTGAACACCCGAAAGCCGGCCGGCAGCGCCGAGGCGGTGGGGGAGGGGGACGCGGTGACCGAGGGCGAAGCGGACGCGGCGGGGGAGGTGGGCGGCGTGGGCGACGGCGTGACGGATGGGCTGGAGGCGTTCCCGTCGGTGTTCTCGCCGGGGGCGGAGGCAGGGACGGAGGCGGACGGGAACGGGGAGGGGGTGGTGGCCGCCGAGGACTCGGTGCCGGGCAACTGGTGGGTGGCGGCGAGGACGGCGACCGTGACCGTGCCCACGGCGAGGGCGGTCCCGGCGGCCATGCCACGCCCGCTCCAGGTGGTCCCCGCCCCGCGAAAGGCGTCGTAGGCCCGTCGCAGCCGGGGCAGTTGGACGGGTTCCCGGTCGGCGTACGGGTCGTCGTCGAGGATGCGGGTGAGGGCCTCGCGGACCACCTGGCGGGTCGGCCGCTCCCGGGAGTCCTTGCGCAGCAGCCCCTGCACGACCTGCGCCAGCGGCCCGGCCCGTGACGGGCCGCGCATCGGGAGCCGGTCCACTCCCTTCAGGGTCGCCTCGGGGCGGCCCCGGTCGCGGAACGGCGGGTGCCCCTCGACCAGGGTGTAGAGGATCGCGCCCAGCGCCCACAGGTCGGCGGCCGGTCCGATGCGCTCGTCGCGGGCCTGTTCGGGGGAGGCGTACGACGGTGCGGTCACGCGCGGGGCGAGGGTGGCGCCGGCGAGGCCGAAGCCGGTGAGGACGACCGTGCCCCGGTCCCGCACGAAGACCTGGCCGGGGCTGAGTTCGCCGTGCGTGATGCCCTCGCTGTGCGCCTCGTCCAGGATGTCGAGCAGTTCGAGTCCGATGCGGGCGGCCCGCACATAGTGGAACGTGCCCTGCTGGGCGAGGAGTTCACCGAGCGGCGTGCCGTCGATCCAGTCGGTGACGGTCCACAGCGTGCCGGCCTCCTCGATGGCGTCGACGACCTGGGCGACCCGGGTGGGACTGAGCAGGACCATGATCTCGGAGGTGCGCAGGATGGCGGCGGTGGTCCGCCGGGAGCTCTCCTCGTCCAGGGCGGCGGGAAGCGTCACCTGCGTGAGGAGGCAGGGGCGTTCGGCGGCCGTGTCCTCGCCGTACCAGGAGACACGGTTCGTCTCCCGGTGCGCGACCTCCATGAGCCGGTATCTGCCGGCGACCAACTCGTGTACGGAGACATGTGTCTCGACCATGGCCATCCCTCGCTGAACCCCTGGCTCTCATTCCTTTCCCAGTGGTACGGAGGGTGTGATGGGGTGGTTCAAAGGAAACCCAATTACCCGGCGGTTCTTGCCTTTTATTCAGTCGCGGCGAGCAGGTGTGCGAAAAAAGGGAGTCGCGAGGGAGGTCCCAGGTCGCCGCTCGTGTCGCGCCGCCGGTGAATTCGCCTCCGAGGCCCGGGGAGCGAATTAACCCTGCCCCGACCTGGTGGTAACCAGCGGTAAACGCCGGCGTGAAGACCGCGAATACGAGCCCTGTTTGTCGACAACGTAGTCAACAGTCCCGCCGAGGTCCCACTGACGGAAAGTCAGGAGAGCCCGAAACGGGCGGACCAGGCCGCGACTTCCCCGACCGTCGCGTTGCCCCCGCACACCACGAGACCGAGCCGGGCTCCGTCGCCGACCCGCTCCAGCACCTGCCGGGCCGCCGGCAGCAGACAGCCCGCGGCGGGCTCGGTCCACACCTTGGCGTGCTCGGCGAGGTCGAGACACCCCTGTACGGCGTCCCGGTCGGGGACGGTCAGCACCTCGGTGACGAGGGCCGACACATGGTCGTACGTCAGTTGTGACACGGCCGGCGCGCTCAGCGTGGTCACGATCGAGGACGGCACGACCGGCACCGGACCGCCCGCCGCGAGCGCCGCGGACATGGCCTCGGCGCCCTCGGTCTCCACACCCCAGACCCGGACACCGGGACGGCGGGCGTGCAGGGCGGCGGCGATCCCGGCGATGAGCCCACCGCCACCGATGCTGACCAGGACGTCGGTGAGGTCACCGGCGTCCTCCGCCAACTCCAGCCCCACGGTGCCCTGTCCGGCGATCACCACCGGGTCGTCGAACGGGTGGACCAGGGTCAGTCCCTCGTCCCGCAACCGGTTCACCAGCTCGAAGGCGCTCGGCATGTCGTCGGTCAGCCGCAGCGACGCGCCCGCCGCCTCCACCAGCGCGACGGACCGCGCCGGCGCCGAACGCGGCATCACCACCGTCGCCTTCACGTCCAGCGCCGCCGCCATCACCGCGAGCGCGATCCCGTGATTGCCGCCGCTGACCGCCACCACGCCGGCCGCCAACTCGCCCTCACTGAGCGACAGCAGCTTCGCCGTCGCACCGCGGGCCTTGAAGGACCCCGTGCGCTGCAACAGCTCAAGCTTCGCCGCGACCGGAACACCGAGCAACTCCGAGAGCCCGAAGCTCTCCACGGTCGGGGTGCGTACGACGTGTCCGGCGATCCGCTCGGCGGCGGCTTCGATCTCCGAGATGCCGATCAAGGCAGTTCATCCTCCCGGCACGGGGCAAGGTGGTCCGCGCCGTATCCGACCCTGACGCGTCAAGGACACGCAGGCAACACGTTTCAGAGTTCGAGGGGCAGCGGGAACTCCCGCGTGGACCGCAGGTCTTGAGAGTACGGCCGGTTCGGCCGCGTACGCCGACTGCCGCCGGGGTGACGGGAACGGGTCGCGCTGCCGGGCAGGGGTACCACCGCTCCACGATGCCCAGTTCATCGCGACCGTGCCACCGGGCTGGGAACCACCTGCCTGGACCTAGTGCTGCTGTGCCTTCTGCGGAGTCTCCTCGCTGGGGCGTACGACCACGAACCCCTCGCCCTGGAGCATGAGTTGGACCGCCTCGCCGGAGCCGCCGCGCAGCATCGACCCGATGGACTGCGAACGGTGCAGCGAGGTCTGGAGGTTGGCCGACCAGCCGACCACCGCGTCCGTGTCGACGTACACCGGGTACTGCGGCGAGACGGGTATCACCAGCGGGTTGCCCTCACAGACCAGGCCGAGCTTGCCCTGCCCGGTGAAGACGCTGTTGAAGAGGCCGCCGCCCGCGATGCCGGAGCCCTTCACCGTCCTGATCGCGTAGGACAACGAGGCGTCGAAACACAGCACGTTGCGGCCATTGACGGTGAACTCGTCCCCGGGGTCGATCTCGACCACGAAACAGTTCTGCGCCTCGTGCGCGAACCACGCCTCGCCCTGCCCGCGCACCGCCATCAGCGGCAGACCCTCACCGGTGACCGCGCGCTTGAGCATGCCGCCCACGCCCTGGCCCTTGCGTTCGAACTGGAGATTGCCGCGGTAGGCGATCATCGCCCCCTGCCGGGCGAGCATCTCGCCGTTGACCGCGTACCTGATGCACTTGGCATTCTCCACGGTCATGCCCGGCGCGGTGGCCGGCTGCACCATGTGCTCACTGGAAAACAGATCACCCTTCATGCGGGCATCCTGTCCCGGAAGATCTCATTCCGCCAAGATCGCGGCGGGGCCGACCGTGCCGAACGGTCAGGCGCCGAAGAGTTGCGTCCAATACGTCCCCATCTGTCCGCCGCCCGCGAAGCCGATGCCGATGTGGGTGAAGTCCGGCTTGAGGATGTTGGCGCGGTGGCCGGGGCTGTTCATCCAGCCCTCCACGACCTCGGCGGGGGAGCGCTGACCGCAGGCGATGTTCTCGCCGATCGTGCGCCTGCGCGAGCCCGCGGCGGCGGCCCGGTCCCAGGGCTGGGAACCGTCCGGCGAGGTGTGCGAGTAGAAGGCGCGCGCCACCATGTCCGTGCTGTGCGCCTGCGCGGCGGCGGCGAGCAGCGGGTCCACGCCCAGCGCCGGCAGTCCGGCCCGGGCCCGCTCCCTGTTCGTCAACTCGACCACACGCGCCGCCGTTTGGGCCAGGTCGCCCGCGGTGAGCGGCCTTGCCCACAACGCCGTCCAGTAGATGTCACCGGAGCGGGGATCGACGGCCTGGGCGAGGCCCGCGTGCGTGAAGTCCCGGTCGAGCAGCGTGCGGCGGGCCTGCTCGGTGCGGAGGCAGTAGTCGACGAACTCCTCGGGGGTGCGCGGACCGGAGACCAGGTGTTCGCCGACGGTGAGATAGGCGTATCCGGCGTGAATCACCCGCTGGTACACGGAGGTGCCGTCACTGCTCTCGGTGCTCAGATTCCCGGCGGCGGCCATGTCGGTGACGTGTGCCTGCGCGGCGGCAGCGAGGCGGGCGTCCGGGGACACGGGCGGTGAACCGGCGTCCGCGCGGGCGGAGTTGACCAGGGTCAGAAAGCCGGTGGGATCGGGTGCCGGGCTCGTGCGGGATGCCGACCGGGGTGCGGGGACGGGTGCGGACGCCGATCGGCGTGGAGTGGTGGCGTGTGCGGGTGGTGTCGTGGCTGCGCCCCCTGCTCGTGCGACGGCGCCCGGCGCCCGTGACGTCGTAGCCGCGCCGCCGCTTCGCCCGGAGGTTGAGGCTCCGGCGAGACCGGGAGTGGCGTCCTCCACGACGTCCACGCCGAAGTCCCGCGCGATCCCCGCGAGTCCGTCGGCGTACCCCTGCCCCAGCGCGCGCAGCTTCCAGCCAGGGCCGCGTCGGTAGAGCTCGGCGAGGAGCAGGACGGTCTCCCGCTGGGGGCGCGGTGGGGTGAAACGGGCGAGGTGCCGGCCGCTCGGGTCGGTGACCTGGAGGGTGGGTGCGGCGAGGCGGCCCAAGGGGGTGCCGGGGTCGGCGGGACTGATGACGACCGTGACCCGGGCGGCTCCGGTGCGAAGGCGGGCCGGGTCGACGGTCAGGGTGTCGCCCCGCAGGCGCGCTCCGGGCGCGCTCGGCTGGTTGTAGAACACGAAGTCCGCGTCGCCGCCGACCTTGCCGCTCTCGTCCGTGATCAGCGCCGACACGTCGAAGGGGCCGGGCACCCGCAAGGTCAGGGCGCCGCTCGGGAGGGGCAGATTGCCGCCCGGCACCAGCTCGTCCATGGCGCTGCCCTCGCTGTTCGTGCCCGGTGGGGGAGTCCGTCCTCCAGTCAACGTCCTGCCGGTGCGGGAGGGTTCCCGCACCGGCAGGCTGGGGGCGGGCGAGGCTGCCCGGCCCCACCACCAGCACTCAGTCCCGGGCGACCCTGGGAGCGATGTCCTCGTAGGCCACGTGCCGTTCGGTGACGTCGGAGCCTCGGCCGGTGAGCGACGAGCCCTGGATCGCCTTCGTCCGCTTGCCGCAGAACGCCGACTCCAGGGTGCCCGCCATCGTGTTCAGCACCGTGCCGTTGTTGGAGGTGTTGGCCAGCGCGGTGAGGCTGCGCCGGCCGTCCTTCGAGGTGAAGGAGTAGGTGTAGAAACCCTGGACCGCGCCCGTGTGGCCGTACACGGAGACGCCGCAGGACAGATCGCGGCGGCGCAGCCCGAGGCCGTAGCGCGTCGTGCTGTTGACCGGAGTCCAGCGCTCCATCTGCGCGAGCTGTGCGGCGGAGGTGAGCCTGCCGCCGAGCAGTGCGGAGAAGAAGGTGTTCAGGTCGCGGGTGGTGGAGATGACCGCGCCCGCGCTCTGCGCCCAGGACACCGTCTGGTCGGTGGCGTCGACGAGGTTCGCGCCCGCCCGGTCCGGGGTGAGATAGCCGCGGGCGTGCCGGCCAGGGATCTTCGTGTCCGGGTGGACGTAGAAGGTGTCGCGCAGCTTGAGCGGCTCGATGATGCGCTCGCGGTACTCGGTCGCGACGGAGTGGCCCGTCAGCTTCTCGATGAGCATCCCGGCGACCACGAAGTTGGTGTTCGAATACGAGTAGGCGGCGCCCGGCGCGTTGGTGCGCGCGTGCTTCAGGGACAACTGGACCAGTTGCCGGTAGGTGAAGACCTTGTCGCGTACGGCCTCGAAGCCGGAGACCGAGTTGGCGAACATCGAGTTCGTGTAGTCGTAGAGGCCGCTGCGGTGGCTCAGCAGATGCCGCACGGTGATCCGCTTGTCGGGCAGCAGCCCGGGGAGATAGCGGTCGACCGAGGCGTCCAGGTCCAGCTTGTGGGCGTCGGCCAGTTGGAGCAGGACGACGGCCGAGAACGACTTGGTGACGCTGCCGATGCGGAAGCGGTCGGCGTTGCCGATGGCCCGGCGGGTCGTGGGGTCGTCGATGCCCGCGGCCGCCGTGCGGACGGTGCCGTGGTCGTCGATCCGGGCGATCGCGCCTGGGGCGCCCTGCGTGGTGAGGGTGCGCAGCACGGCACGCAGTCCCGCCATGTCGGGGGCGGGGAGCGCGACCGCCGCGCTGTTCCTGGGGTCCGGCTCGGGGGTCGCCGCGTGCGCCGGTACCACCGCGAGCGTCAGCAGTGCCGCCGCCGATGCCGTGGCCCTGCGCGCCGTTCTTGAGACCATCCGGTCCATCCGGTCCATCAAGTTCTCTCCCGTTCTCTGTATGCGAGATGGGTCACAGTCGCGCGAGGCAACCTTCTCGCATCCCGTCACATCTCCACAGGCGACGCACAGTTGGTCACTCGCTGATCACTGAGCGACGTGGATATGCGAAGTATTGCTGCGAAAGGCGCGGAAACCGCTCATTTCGGCTTTACATGCGCATGACGCATCCGCAAGGGTTTCGCCTCGGGGCCCGACCAGCCCCCTGGACGCGTTCAACAGCGCCCTGTCTCAAGGCGGTTGGTGATCCGGCTGCCTTTGAACGGAGGAGCCCTCATCCATGCGTAGACCCCACATACGCAGCCTGGCGGTCGCCGTCGCGGTGACGACAGCCGCCACGGGCCTGGCCGGAACGGCCTTCGCGGGACCGGACCACGCGGTGGCCTCGACGACCGCCACCACCGCCGCATCGGTGGTCGAGGCCGCCCGCGCCGCCGCCTTCGCCCACGCATCCGCGACCGGTGTCACGCCGGGCGACGAACTCCGGGCCCAGGACGTGATGATCGACCCCGAGGGTGCGCGGCATGTGCGGTTCATCCGCACCCACCAGGGCATGCCGGTCCTCGGCGGCGACCTCGTCGTTCATCTGTCCCACCGGCTGGCCTACACCGGTGTCACCCGGGCGGCCGACCAGAGCGTCGAACCCGCCACCGCACGCGCCGAACTGACGACCGCTCAGGCCGAGGCGAAGGCCGCCGCGGTCGCCAAGGGCGAGGCGGGTACCGCCCAGCTCGTGGTCGACGCCCGGGGCGGGGGAGCAGCCCTCGCGTACCAGGTGCCCGTCAGCGACAGCACCACCGCCGAGGCCGCCGGCACCCGCACGGTCGTCATCGACGCCGTCACCGGCAAGGTCCGCAGCAACACCCCCGACAGCGACGAGTTCCTCTCGCCCAAGCTGCTCGACACCCTGCGCGAGCGCGGCGAGACCCTGAACCCCGCCACCGGCACCGTCCCACCGGCGGCGTCGCTCACGTCGGCCGCCGCGGCCCGCGCGGTCCACTACCCCACCGCCGCCTCGGGCACCGGCACCTCCCTCTTCGTCGGCAAGGTGCCGCTGACCACCACCCGTACGGCACGCACCAGCTACCTCCTCAAGGACCCGACCCGCTGGGGCACCGAGACACGGGACGCCAAGGGGCAGGAACTGGAGAGCTTCGCGCGCGGCAAGGCGTTCACCAGCACCACCAACAAGTGGGGCAACGGCGCCGTCTCCCACCGCGACAGCGCCGCCGTCGACGCCCAGTACGGCATCGCCGCGACCCTTGACTTCTACAAGAAGACCTTCGGCCGCAAGGGCATAGAGAACAACTCCAAGGCCGCGCGCGGCATGGTCCACTTCGGCGACAAGGTGGCCAACGCGTTCTGGGACTCGACCTGCGACTGCATGCTCTACGGCGACGGCGACGGCGACATGTTCAAGAAGCCGCTGGTCGTCCTCGACGTCACCGGCCACGAACTCACCCACGGTGTCGTGGACGCCACGGCCAAACTGGAGCCGACCCGCGTCGACGCGGACGGCAACCAGTACGGCGAGGCGGGCTCCCTGAACGAGTCCCTCGCGGACATCTTCGGCTCCAACGTCGAGTTCAGCGCCAACAACCCGAAGAACCCGCCGAACTACCTGATCGGCGAGAAGCTCGGCCTCGCCCAGAAGTTCCTGCGCCGCCTCGACCACCCCTCCCTCGACAAGCTCGAAGGCACCATCGACTACTGGTCGCCGCAGACCTACGACGCCGAGGTGCACGCCGGTTCCGGTGTCTCCTCGCACGCCTACTACCTCCTCGCGGAGGGCAGCGGCCGCAAGACCGTCGGTGGCGTCGCCTACGACTCGCCCACCTACGACGGCTCGACGGTCACCGGCATCGGACGCGCCAAGGCCACGGCGATCTTCTACCGCGCGCTCACCCGCTACATGGTGTCCACCACCGACTTCCACGACGCCCGCACCGCGACGCTGAAGGCGGCGGCGGACCTCTACGGCGCGACCAGCACGGCCTACCAGACCGTCGACAAGGCCTGGTCCGCCGTGAACGTCACGGCAGCCAACACCCCCGCCCCCAGGCACTGATGGCCGTCCGGGCGCCCCGCCACGAGCGGGGCGCCCGGACGCCTGGCAACGCCGCTTCGGCGAATCCTGCTTCTTTTATTGACGGCGGAAAAGAAGCCATCTAGGTTCCAGCCATGCGCTCGATCCCCGACACCGAGTCGTTCCCGGCCCACACGCCGGCCGTCTCACAGGTCTTCACGACCGTTCTGTCCCACGGCCCCCTCACCCGCCTTGAGGTGGCCCGCCGGGCGGGGCTGTCGGCGGCCGCCGTGACCAAGGCGGTCCGGCCGCTGATGGAGGCCGGGTACCTGGCGGAGGGCGCCGACCAGGGCGCGCCCCCGGCGCTCGGGCGGCCCGCGAACCTCGTACGGGTCGACGGCGGGCGGGCGTTGTTCATCGGGGTCAAGGTGACCGGCGACGAGATCATCGCGGTCCTCACCGACCTGTGCTGCCGTATCCGCGTCGCCCGCCATGTGCCGCTCACCGACCACGACCCCAAGGCGGTGCTGGCCTCGATCGCGGACCTGGCCCAGGAACTCCGCATCCAGGCCGACGAGTTCGGCGTACAGGTGCTCGGCCTCGGGCTCGCGGTCTCCGGCGATGTGGACCGAGGCGAAGGCGTCGTCCGCTACTCGCCGTTCCTGGAGTGGCACGACGTACGCCTGGCCGAACTGGCCGCCATGACCACCGGGTTGCCGGTCACCGTCGACAACGACGTACGGGCGCTCACCGTCGCCGAGCAGTGGTTCGGCGCCGGCGCGGGCCTCACCGACTTCGCCGTGGTGACCGTCGGCGCGGGCATCGGCTGCGGACTGGTCGTGCACGGCCAGGTCGTCGCCGGCGCCCATGGAGTGGCGGGCGAGATCGGCCATGTCGTCGTCGACCCCGCCGGGCCCCGCTGCCACTGCGGCAACCGCGGCTGCGTCGAGGCCATCGCCGGGGACGCCGCGATCGTCGCCCGCGTCCGGGAGGTGACGGGGGTTCAGGTCGCCGACACTTTAGAAGCCGTGGCCCTCGCCCACCGGGGCGACGCCGGAGCGCGCGAGGTGTACGCGCGGGCCGGGGAGGCGATCGGCCGCGGCATCGCCACCGTGGCCAACCTGCTCGGCCCCGAGCGCGTGATCATCTCCGGTGAAGGCCTCGCCGCCTACGACCTGTTCGCCGAGCAGATCCGCGACTCCTTCGCCGCGGCCGCCTTCGGCTCCGCCGCCCGGTGCGACGTACACACCCGCCCCCTGCCCTTCGACGAATGGGCGCGCGGGGCCGCCGCCACCGCGATCCAGTCCTTCATCCGAGCCGCCGACTAGCCCGACAGATCACTCTCCGCACCCGCACAAGGAGCCGATGATGTCTTCCCGTACGTCCTTCCGCGCCCTGAGAACCATGGTCGTCCTGGCTCTCACCGCGGGCTTCGCCACGACCGTCCCCGCGGCCGCGCAGGCGGACACCCCCGCGCCCGTCGCCGCCAAGCCCTATATGGGCTGGTCAAGTTGGAGCATGCAGTCGTCCAAGTACCCGGGGCTCAACCCGGACGGCGACTACAGCTACCTCACCGAGGCCAACGTCACGAAGCAGACCGACGCGCTCGCCGCCAAGCTGAAGAAGTACGGCTACGACTACGTCAATATCGACGCCGGCTGGTGGCGCGACAACAGTTGGAAGCCCGAGTACGACCAGTACGGCCGCCAGGCCGCCGACCCCAAGCGCTTCCCCAGCGGCATGAAGGCCGTCGCCGACCGCATCCACTCCAAGGGACTCAAGGCCGGTATCTACCTTCCGGCTGGCCTGGAGAAGGAGGCCTACAACGACGGCAAGACGCCGATCTGGAACGCCGACGGCTGCACCACCGCCGACATCGTCTACAGCGACCTGCGCACCACCAACGGCTGGGACAGCTCCTACAAGCTCGACTTCTCCAAGCCCTGCACGCAGAAGTACATCGACTCGCAGGCGCAGTTGATCGCCGACTGGGGCTACGACTTCCTCAAGCTCGACGGGGTCGGCCCGGGGTCCGGGAAGAGCGGCGACCAGTACGACAACGTTGCCGACGTGGCCGCCTGGAACAAGGCCATCACCGCCATCGGACGCCCGATCCACCTGGAGCTTTCCTGGTCCATGGACATCGGGCACGCCGCCGACTGGAAGAAGTACTCCAACGGCTGGCGCATCGACACCGATGTCGAGTGCTACTGCAACACCCTTGTCAGTTGGGAGAATTCGGTCGACGACCGCTGGGACGACACCCCCGGCTGGACCGACAAGGCGGGCCCCGGCGGCTGGAACGACCTCGACTCCCTCGACGTCGGCAACGGCGCGATGGACGGCCTGACGAAGGCGGAACGGCAGAGCTACGCCACCCTCTGGGCCGTCGCCAAGTCCCCGCTCTTCACCGGCGACGACCTCACCCGCCTCGACGACTACGGCCTCTCCCTGCTGACCAACCGCGAGGTCATCGCCGTCGACCAGAGCGACGCTCCGCCCGCCCGTCCGATCACCCCGTCGGACTCCCAGCAGGTCTGGGCTGCCAAGAACCCCGACGGCACCTACACCGTGGCCCTGTTCAACCTCGCCGACTCTCCCGCCGCCGTCTCCGCGAACTGGACGGCCCTCGGCTTCACCGGCAAGGCCGCCGTCCGTGACCTCTGGAACCACGAGGACCTCGGCACCTACACCAACAAGGTGACCCAGGCCCTGCCCGCCCACGGCTCCCGCCTCTTCACCGTCACCCCGCACGGCAGCGCCGTCACCGCGACCGCCTACGAGGCCGAGGCCACCACCAACACCCTCAGCGGCAACGCCGTCGTCGCCGACTGCTCGGCCTGCTCCGGCGGCCACAAGGTCGGCAACCTCTACGTCGGCGGCAAGCTCACCATCAACAACGTCGTCGTCGCCAAGGCCGGCACCTACCAGGTGAAGATCGCCTACGTCAGCGGTGACGCCCGCTCGGCCGCCGTCTCCGCCAACGGCAACGGCGCCACCAGCCACAAGTTCCCGTCCACCGGCGACTGGGGGACCGTCGGAACGGTCAGCGTGCCGCTGACGCTCAAGGCGGGCGCCAACACGATCACCTTCGACAGCGGTTCGGGCTACGCGCCGGACATCGACCGGATCGACGTACCCAAGTCCTCCTCCTGAGCCGACCCTTTCGGAGACCCGCCATGTCCAGTGCACCGTCCGCCCTGCCCAGACGTAACCTGCTCGCCCTCGCCGCGGCCACCGGCGCCCTCGCCGGTCTGCCCGCCTTCACCGCCTCCGCCGCCCCGCAGCGGCCGGCCAACGCCTCGTACAGCAGCGGCACTTCACGCCACACCCTGTGGTGGCAGGCCCCCGCCGACGACAACTCGATGATCGAACAGGGCCTCCCCGTCGGCAACGGCCGACTCGGCGCCCTCGCGAGCAACGACCCCGGCCACGAGGTCCTCCTCGTCACCGACGCCACCATGTGGACCGGCGGCCTCAACGACACGCTCGACTCGGACGGCCAGTTCCCTTACGGCCGCGACGACTTCGGCTCCCTCACCCTGCTCGCCCGGCTCACCGTCGACATCCCCGACCACGACCTCGGCGCGGTCTCCGGCTACCGCCGCACCCTCGACCTCGAACAGGGCGTGGTGAGCGCCTCCTACGTCCGCTCCGGAGTGACGTACGAACGGCGGCTCTTCGCCAGCCGTCCCGACGACGTGATCGTCCTGCGCCTCACCCAGAGTGGCGGCGGACGCTACACCGGCACCGTCGACCTGGCGGGCACCCACGGCGAAACGATCGGTGACGCCCGCTCGTTCGGCGCGACCCTCGGCAACGGCCTGCGCTACGGCGCCGCCGTCACCGCGTACGGCACCGGCGGCAGCGTCACGGTGACCGGCTCCCGCGTCGCCTTCTCCGGCTGCAAGGACGTCACCGTCCTGCTGAGCGGCGGCACCAACTACGCGCCCAATCCCGCCGCCCACTACCGGGACCCCTCCCTCGACCCGCAGAAGCTGGCCCGCACCAAGGTCGCCGCGGCCGCCCGGCACTCGGCGGACACCCTGCTGCGCACCCATGCCGCCGACCACGGCGCGCTGTTCGGACAGTTGGACATCTCGCTCGGCACATCCTCCGCCGACCAGCGCGCCCTGGACACCTGGGAGCGGATCCAGGCCCGCGCCCGGGACGGCGCGCCCGACCCCGAACTCGAGGCCGCCTACCTCCAGTTCGGCCGGTATCTGATGATCGCCGGCTCCCGGGACAGTCTCCCGATGGGTCTCCAGGGGAACTGGCTCGACGGCAACGACCCCGACTGGATGGGCGACTACCACACCGACATCAACATCCAGATGAACTACTGGATGGCCGACCGCGCCGGACTGTCCCAGTGCTTCGACGCGTTCACGGACTACTGCGTCACCCAGTTCCCGACCTGGACCGACCTCACCCACAGGCTCTTCAACGACTCCCGCAATCGCTTCCGCAACTCCAGCGGCAAGAACGCCGGTTGGACCGTCGCCTTCTCCACCAACCCGTACGGCGGGTCCGGTTGGTGGTGGCATCCGGCGAGCAACGCCTGGCTGTGCAACAGCCTGTGGGAGCACTACGAGTTCACGCGGTCGCGATCCCACCTGGAGAAGATCTACCCCCTCCTCAAGGGCGCCTGCGAGTTCTGGGAGGCACGGCTGCTGACCATCACCCTCCCGGGCACCACCCGCGAAGTACTGGTCGACGACAGCGACTGGTCGCCGGAGCAGGGTCCGCAGGACGCCAAGGGCATCACCTACGCCCAGGAACAGGTGTGGACGCTGTTCGGCAACTACTGCGCGGCGGCGGCCGAACTGAAGGGGGACAAGGAGTACGCGGCGACGATCGCCGGCCTCCGCAAGCGGTTGTACCTCCCGCAGGTGAGCCCGAAGTCCGGTTGGCTGGAGGAGTGGATGTCCGAGGACAACCTCGGTGAGACCACGCACCGGCACCTCTCGCCGCTCATCAACCTGTTCCCCGGCGACCGCATCCGCCCCGACGGCTCCACCCCGAAGGACATAGTCGCCGGCGCCACCGCACTGCTCACCGCCCGCGGCATGGAGAGCTTCGGCTGGGCCAACGCCTGGCGCAGCCTGTGCTGGGCGCGGCTCAAGAACGCCGAGAACGCCTACCAGTTGGTCGTCAACAACCTCCGCCCGTCCACCGACGGCAGCAACGGCACCGCCTCCAACCTCTTCGACATCTACCAGGTCGAGGTGGGCCGCGGCATCTTCCAGATCGAGGCCAACTTCGGCACCCCCGCCGCGATCATCGAGATGCTGCTCTACTCCCGCCCGGGACACCTGGAAGTGCTCCCCGCCCTCCCCGACGCCTGGGCCGCGTCCGGCTCCGTGACGGGTGTCGGCGCACGCGGCGGCTTCGTCGTGGACCTCCACTGGCGGAACGGGAAACCGACCGAGGTGAAGCTCCGCAGCATCGGCGGCCGGACCACGACGGTCGCCTTCGGCACCACCACCCGGACGGTGAGCCTGTCACCCGGTGCGTCCGTCACGCTGCGGGACCTGGCCCGGTGACGGCCCGACGGGCACGACTGCGCCACGCGGTGGCGCTCCTCCTGCTGGCCGCGGCCTTCCAGGCCGGGCCCGCACAGGCGCAACCGCAGACACAGACACCGGCGAAGCCCTCGAACGCCGCGAAGGACGTCATCACCTGGGGAGCCAGCGCCGACCACCTCGGCGACGGTGTCGCCGACCGCGGCTACCGCCTGGTCGTGCACACCAGTGTCGCGGGCGGCGATCTGCGCATCCGGCTCTCCAACGCCTTCGGTGACCGGCCGGTGACCTTCGACGACATCTACGCGGGCGTACAGCGGACGGGCGCCGCGCTGGTGCCCGGCTCCAACCGCCCGCTCACCTTCGACGGCACGCGATCCGTCACGATCCCCGCCGGCGCGGTCGCCTACAGCGACCCGCTGCCCGGCAGGCTGCCCGCCGCGACCAACCTGGTGGTCAGCATCCACAGCCCGGACGCGGCGGGCCCGGCGACCGGCCACGGCATGGCCCTGCAGACGTCGTACGCCACTCAGGGCGACCACACCGGCGAGGAGAGCGCCACCGCCTGGACCGACACCACCGGCTCCTGGTACTACCTCGACGCCGTCTCCGTACGGCCGAGCGCGGGCATCGGCGCCGTGGTCGCACTCGGCGACTCCATCACCGACGGCTGGGCCTCCACCACGGACGAGAACCGGCGCTGGCCCGACTACCTGGCCCGACGGCTCCAGAGCGCCCACACCACGGTCGAGGGCGTGGCCAACGAAGGGATCTCCGGCAACAAGGTCCTCGCCGACGGCGCGGGGCAGAGCGCCCTCAATCGGCTCCAGCGGGACGTCCTGTCGCAGCCCGGCGTCCGCACGGTGTTCCTGTTCGAAGGCGTCAACGACATCAAGTCCCACAGCGGTGTCACCGCCCAGGACATGATCGCCGGCTATCGCGAGGTGATCGCGCGGGCGCACGCGGCCGGGAAGTGTGTCGTCGGCGCCACTGTCGGACCGTTCGAGGGCTGGTCCGAATGGGACCCGGCCGCCGAGGCCGTACGACAGGAGGTCAATGAATTCATCCGGGACAGCGGGGAGTTCGACGCCGTCACCGACTTCGACCACATCCTCCGCAGCCCCTACGACCACGAGAGGATCCTTCCCTTCTTCGACGGCGGCGACCATCTGCACCCCAACGACAAGGGGATGGCGGCCATGGCCGACGCCGTCGACCTGAAGAGTCTCGACTGCGCGAAGTGATCTGAACGTCAGCCGGACGCCGTCGCCTCCGGGGTGATCAGGCCCTGGCGGTAGGCGATCGCCACCGCTTCCGTACGGCTCGCGGCGCCCAGCTTCGCGAGGATGTTGGAGACGTGGACGCTCGCCGTCTTGCCGGTGATGTACAGCTCCTCGCCGATCTGGCGGTTGCTGCGGCCGAGGGCGAGCAGCCGCAGCACGTCCCGCTCGCGGGCCGTCAGCGGCGAGGGGCGGTCCCCGGCGTCCGGCGCCCGATCGCCGAGGCGGCCCCGGCGGACCAGCGCGTCCACCTGGGCGAGCAGGGGCGCGGCACCGAGCCGGGTGGCCGTCTCCCGGGCCGCACGGGCCTGGGCGGCGGCCTCCTCACGGCGGTCGGCCGCCAACAGGGCTTCCGCGAACCGGAATCGGCAGCGGGCCCGTTCGTACGGGTCGCCGTAGTCGAAGGCGGCCACCGTCTTCTCCCAGGCCGCCGCGTCCGGTCCGGTGGCCGCGCGTACCCACTCCGCCTCGGCGCGGGCCAGCCAGGCCATCCCCTCGGGTCCCTGCGCAAGGCCGTTCCGGCCCTCCGTCGCCGTGGTCCGTGCCAGCTCGACGAGTTCCGTCGCGGTGTCCGTCCAGCGCCGCACCCCCGCTTCGTCACCGGTGAGCCGCAGCGCGGCGGCCCGGTCGGCGACGGCGGACAGGGCGAGCGCGGCGAGCCGGACCGTGACGTCGGGACGCCGGCCGGAGTCGTCGGTGAGCGCCGTGACCGCCGCCCGCATCCGCTCCACGGCCGCCTCCGGATCGCCCTGGAAAGCGGCGGCATCCGTCAGCACGATGCCCGCCACCAGCGCGACCATCCAGTCGAACGGCCCGTCCAGCAGGGCATGCGCCCGCTCGGCGGCCCTCGAGTCACCCCGCGCCAGCGCCACATACAGTGCCGGCCCCATGGTGAAGCCGCCCGCCCGCGGCAACACCTGTGCGTCGCTCTCGGCGACCTTCGCGCACTCGTCCCAGCGGCCCAGCGTGTACAGCACCAGCAGGTGGAGATAGCGCATCTCCAGCGGATACGGCGACGAGAGCAGCCCGGCGCGACGGGCCCGGTCCAGCCCCTCGGTGAGCCAGGGCAGGCACTCCTCCAGGTCCCCGGACTCGAAGCTGCCGATGGCGAGGTTGAACAGGGCGCGCATCTCCAGGGGCGCGTGTCCCGCCCGCCGGGCCAACTCGCGTGCCTCCGCGAGCCGTTCGCGACCCTCCCGGGTCCGCCGGCCGCCGCCTTCGAGACCGGCCAGCGAGATCAGCAGATCGGCCCGGGCGTCGTCCAGCCGGAGTTCCTCGGCGGTGCGCAGGGCCTGGCGGGCGACCCGCAGCGCGATCTCGTCCTCGCCGACCTGCCGCGCCGCCATCACATGCGTGGCCGCCGCCCACACCCAGGTCCGCGAGGGCGGGTCGGCGGGGATCATCGCCAACGCCTCGCTGCTGTAGGCGAACGCGGCCGTCAGGCTGTCCACGCCGATGAGATTGCCGGCCAGGGTGTAGCGGACCCGGGCGGCCAGCTCGGAGTCGGTGTCCTGGCCGATCCCGGCGAGCGCGGACCGGGTGAGGGAGACCGCGCGGTGCGCGTCCCCCGCGTGGGCGGCCGCGGCCGAGGCGCGCAGCGTGAGGGTCACGCTGTCGGTGCCCTCGCGGGCGGGCCGGGCGGCCGGGTCGACCGAGGTCCACAGGTCGAGGGCGGTTTCGAGATGCCGTAGCTCCTCGGCGGGCGCCCCCACCCGCTGGGCGTGGTCGGCGGCCTCCAGCGAGGCGGCCAGGGCCTCGGCCAGATCATGGCTCTCGCGGTAGTGGTGGGCGCGCTCGGCCGCGCTCTCGGCGGGATGCCCGCGCCCGGCGAGGAGGCGGGCGAACGCGCCGTGCAGCCGGGAGCGCTCGCCGGGCAGCAGATCCGCGTACACCGCCTCGCGGGCGAGGGCGTGTCGGAAGGAGTACGTGTCGCCGTGCCCGGGGACCAGGAGCTGCCGCTCGACGGCCTCCCGCAGCGCCGACTCCAGCTCGTCCTCGGGGAGTTGGACCGCGTCCCGCAGCAGGTCGTACTCGACGCGGCGCCCGGCGACGGCCGCGGTGCGCAGCACCTGCTGGGCGGTGTCGGAGAGTTGCTCGAACCGGATCAGCAGGACGTCGGCCAGACCACTGGGCACCCCGCCCGCCTCCAGGTCGGTCGCCGCGAGCAACTCCTCGGCGTAGAAGGCGTTTCCCTCGGCGCGCTCGACGATCCGGCGGACCGTGCCGGCCGGCACCGGACCCGTGCGCAGCGCGCGCACCAGCCGGGCGACCTCCGCGTCCCCCATGGGCCGCAGCTCCAGGCGCTCCACGGCGGGCAGCCGCACCAGCTCGGCCAGCAGGGGCCGGAGCGGATGCCGGCGGTGGAGGTCGTCCGCGCGGTACGAGGCGAGCACCGCGAGGCGGTGGGTGGGGGCCCCGCCGGCCGGACGCTGGAGGATGCCGCGGCTGAGCAGGAAGCGGAGCAGGTCGCGGGAGGACTGGTCGGCCCAGTGCAGGTCCTCCAGGACCAGGAGCAGGGGAGCGAGGTCGGAGAGGTCGGCGAGCAGTCCGGCCATGCCCTCGAAGAGCCGCAGCCTCCCACCCGCGTCCCGGGCCGCGTCGGTGCCCGCGCCGAGCAGGCGGTCGACCGCCGGATGCGCGGCCAGGGCGGCGGCGAACCGCTCGTCGTCGGCGAGCACCCCGAGGATCTCGGTGAACGGCAGATACGGCAGACCGACGTCACCGAGGTCGACACAGTGCCCGGTGAGCACCGTCATCCCGGCGGTCCCGGCCCGCCCGGCGATCTCGTCCAGGATCCGGGTCTTGCCGACGCCCGCGTCCCCGGCGATCAGCACGGCCCCGGCCGTGCCCGCGCGGGCACGCTCCAGTACACCGGTGAGACGGGCCAGTTCCTCGTCCCGGCCGATGAGCGGCGCGGCTGCTACGGATTGCGACACGTCCCCATCCTGGCACGCGCCACCGACAACGCACCTGGCCACCGGGCGGGAGGCGCCTCCCGCCCGGTGGGCCGTTCAGCGCAGTGTCTCGGCCCAGTTGGCCGGCACCCGTCCCGCGGGACCGGGCGTCGGCTGGTCCTTCGGGTGGCTCACCGGGGCGGCGAGTTCGGGCCCGGAGTCGTACAGCTCGGAGGTGCTGAAGTTCCAGAACCAGTCCTCGCCCGGCTCGTAGCTCTGAATGAACGGGTGTCCCGTGGACTGGTAGTGGGCCGTGGCGTGCTTGGCGGGGGAGTCGTCGCAACAGCCGATGTGACCGCACTGCGCGCACCGCCGGAGGTGGAACCACCAGCCGCCGGCCGCGTCGCACTCCACGCACCCGGCACCGCTCGGCGGGACACTGGGGTCGATTCCGGTGATGTCGTTCATGCGGACTCCTCGGGCGTCTCGTTGTCCGTGGCGGTGAGGGGGAGCAGGACCTGGAAGCGGGTGTCGCCCGGTACCGACTCCACCTGGAGCGTGCCGTGGTGCTTGTTGACCACGATCCGCCAGGAGATGTCCAGACCGAGGCCCGTGCCCTCGCCCACCGGCTTGGTGGTGAAGAACGGATCGAAGATACGGCTGCGGATCTCCTGCGGCACACCGGGTCCCGTGTCACGGAACTCCACCATCAACTGATCGCGCACCAGAGCCGTCCGAACCGTCAACGTGCCTTCCCCGCCCGCGCTGTTCATGGCGGAGACCGCGTTGTCGATCAGGTTCGTCCACACCTGGTTGAGCTCGGCCGGGTAGGCCGGGATCCTCGGGAGCGTCCGGTCGTACTCCTTGACGACCTTGATCCGGTCGCCGACCTTCGCGCCGAGCATCAGCAGTGTGCTGTCGAGGAGTTCGTGGACGTCGGCCACCTGGTAGGGGGCACGGTCCAACTGGGAGTACTGCTTGGCGGCGCCCACCAGGTTGGAGATGCGGGTGGTGGAGTCCTCGATCTCCGACATCAAGAGCTCTGTCTCGACCGTGTAGTTGAGCCAGCCGACCGCTCCCGGCAGGATGTCCTCGTCCACGGCCGCCGCGACCTGGTCCAGCCACTCGACGTCGAGACCGGCCTGCACGAACGTCGGCGCGATTTGCCAGGACTCCGTGATCCCGTGGTCGTCGAGCCAGTCCGTGAGCTGGTCCTCGCGGTCCGAGGCCTCCAGCGGGCTCAACGCCGGTGCCTTGGCGACCCGTTCGGCCGTGCGCTCCTGGATGTCGATGAGGTTGGCGAGGTCCTCCCGCGAGTATGGGCCGGAGGAGATGACACGGAGTTTGTGCCGCATCTTCGCCACCCGCTCCCGCAGCGTCGAGGTGGCCCGGACCGCCGCCGCCGCCGGGTTGTTGAGTTCGTGGGTCAGTCCGGCCGACAACGAGCCGAGCGCCAGCAGCCGTTCACGCTGGCTGATCGCCAACTGACTGCTCTTCTGGCCGAAGAAGAGCCCCTCCAGCAGATGGACCGCCATCGGGAACCACTCGCTCATGATGGCCGCGAACGTCTCGGCGGGCAGCACGAAGAACCGCGTCGGCTCCGTCACCCGCATCGAGTTGAGGTACACCTGCTGCACCCGGTCCCCGATGTAGGCCTGCATCGCGCCCGTGTACACCCCGCGCTGCGAGGTCCGGGCGACCTCCACGTCGTCGCCGCCGACCCGGCGCGAGAGCACCACGGTGCCCTCGATCATGACGTAGAAGCAGGTGGCGGGATCACCCTCGGTGTAGACAGGCCCGGCCTCGAACTGCTCCACCTGCCCGTCGCAGCACAGCCTGCCGAGCTGCTCCGGCGTCAGCTTCTCGAACAGGAACAGCGAGCCGATCTCCTGCGGGCTGCACGGCAGCACCTGCCCGCTCATGACTGCTCCAGGTAGCGGTGGACGAGCATCACGGCCATGGCTCCCTCTCCGACGGCGGACGCGACACGTTTCGCGGACTCGGCGCGCGCGTCGCCCGCCACGAACACGCCGGGAATGTTGGTCTCCAGGTGGTACGGCGGCCGGTCCAACTCCCAGTCCGCAGGCGGCTTTCCGTCCGCGGTGAGGTCGGGACCGGCCAGGATGAACCCGCGCTCGTCGCGCGCCACCGCGCCGTCCAGCCAGTCGGTCAGCGGGGCCGCGCCGATGAACACGAACATCCACTGCGCGTCGACGAGTTCGGTCTTCCCGCTCTCCGTGTCGCGCAGGGTGAGCTGCTCCAGGTGGTCGGAGCCGTGCGCGGCGTCCACGACCGTGCCGGTGCGCACGGAGATGTTCTCCGCCTCGTTGATCTGCTGGATCAGGTAGTACGACATCGACGCGGCCAGCGAGGAACCGCGCACCAGCAGGGTCACCGACTTGGCGCCCCGGGCCAGGTACATCGCGGCCTGCCCCGCCGAGTTGGCGCCGCCGACGATGTACACGTCGTGCCCCTGGCAGGAGGCGGCCTCGGTCAGCGCCGAGCCGTAGTAGACCCCGCAGCCGGTCAGATCGGGTGTGCCGGGCGCCTCCAACTGCCGGTAGGACACACCGGTCGCCAGGATCACGGCGTGCGCGGCGACCGCCGAGCCGTCCGCGAACCGTACGACCCGCGCCGACCCGTTGGCCTCAAGCCCCGTGACCTCGCGCGCGGTCAGGATCTCGGCACCGAACTTGGTGGCCTGCCGCCTTGCCCGGTCGGTCAGTTGGGCCCCCGACACACCGTCCGGGAAGCCGAGGTAGTTCTCGATCCGCGAACTCTGCCCGGCCTGGCCACCGGTGGCCGACCGCTCCACGAGAACCGTCCGCAGCCCCTCCGAGGCCCCGTACACGGCCGCGCCGAGCCCGGCAGGCCCGCCCCCGATGACGACGAGGTCGTAGAAGTCGGCCGTGGGCGTGGTCGCGAGCCCCACCTCCGCGGCCAGTTCGGGTGCCTCCGGCTCGACCAGCACCGACCCGTCGGCGGTGATGACCAGCGGCAGCCGCTGCCCGTCCTGCCCGGCGGCGGACAGCAGCCGCAGCCCCTCCGGGCTGTCCGCCGCGTACCAGCGGTAGGGCACCTGGTTGCGGGCCAGGAACTCCCGCACGTCGGAGGAGCGCGCCGACCAGCGGTGCCCGACCACCTTCGTGGCGGGCACCGGCCGGTAGTCGCTGTTCCGCCACGCCTCCAGGAGGTCGTCCAGGACCGGGTAGAGCTTCTCCTCCGGCGGGTCCCAGGGCTTCAGCAGATAGTGGTCGAGGTCCACGACGTTGATCGCGTCGATCGCCGCGTCCGTGTCCGCGTACGCGGTCAGCAGCACCCGGCGGGCGCCCGGATAGACGTCGAGGGCCTGTTCCAGGAACTCGATGCCGTTCATCTGCGGCATGCGGTAGTCGGCCAGGATCACGGCCACGAGATCCCCGCGCAGCTTCAGCTCGCGCAGCGCGTCCAGAGCGGACTCACCCGACTCCGCGCGCACGATCCGGTACGACTCGCCGTAGCGCCGCCGCAGGTCACGGGCGACGGCCCGGGAGACTCCCGGATCGTCGTCCACGGTCATGATGACGGTCCGCGCGGCTTCGGCGGCCTGTGCCATACGTCTCCCACCCCGAGTGGTCGGCTTCACGGCACGGCGGCGCCGTTGTCACCGCGCCGGCTCCCGACCATCGTATGTTCGATCGCCCCGGTGCGCTCCGCTACGCCCGATACGGCGGTCTCAGCGGTGCCGGGAGCGCAACACGCAGAACTCGTTGCCCTCCGGATCCGCCAGCACCACCCATGTCTGCTCGCCCTGCCCGACGTCCGCCGTCCGTGCCCCGAGGGCCAGCAATCGAATCACCTCGGCCTCCTGGTCGTCGGGCCGGAAGTCCAGATGCAGCCGGTTCTTGACCGTCCTGCTCTCGGGCACCGGCACGAACAGCAGCCCGGGCAGGCGGTCCGGCTCCGGACGGATCTCGAACTCGTCCGGCGCCTCGCCCACCACCACCCACCCGAGCGCCTCGGCCCACCAGCGCCCGAGCGCGACGGGATCGGCCGCGTCCACGACCACCTGCTCCCACTCCAAGGTCATGCGCGCAGGGTAGTGAAGACTGGGCTACCTACAGGTGACCGCAACACTGGGAGGCCACGGGATGACACGCCCGATCACGGCAGGGGTCGACGGATCGGCGGAGAGTCTCGCCGCCCTCGCCTGGGCGGGCCGGGAGGCGGTACGGCGGGGGCTGGCGCTGCGCGTGGTGCATGTCTGGCGGTACGAACCGCACCAGGCCCTCGGTGCCGGGGACCGGGACACCCAGGACCGCTGGGTGCACGACGCGGCCGCCGAGGCCGCCCGGACCCTCGCCGAACGCCACCCGGATCTGGACATCACCACCGACATCCTGGAGGGCGACCCCGTCGACACCCTGACCGCCGCCGCTGCCGACGCGGAACTGCTGGTGCTCGGCTCGCGCGGGCACGGACCCGTCGTCGGCTTCCTGCTCGGGTCCGTGGGCCAGCAGGTGATAGCCGATGCCGTACGGCCCGTCGTGCTCGTGCGCGCCGGGGACGAGCCGTCCGGGGAGGCCGCCGGGCGCGACATCGTCGTAGGTCAGCAGGGCGACCCGGAGGACAGTGCCGCCGCGCTGGGCTTCGCCTTCGCGACGGCGGCGGCACGTGGTGCCACCGTGCGGGCGGTACGGGCGTGGACCCTGCCGCCCGTATTCGCCTACAGCCCGGGATCCCTGAAGCTCCTGGACGAGGCCGGCGGCCTGGAACCGTACGAGAGGACGGCCCTCGCCGAGGCGCTGGAGCCGTGGCGGGAGCGCTTCCCCGACGTCCCCGTGGTCGAGCACGTGGAGATGGGCAGCGCGGGGCAGGTGCTGCTGTCGTTGGCCCGGCGGGCGCAGTTGACGGTCGTCGGGCGGCGCGCCTGGGTGTACCTCGCGGCCCCCTCCGTCACCGCGGCCCTCCGCGCCCACGGCAAGCTGATCGAGGGCGGCGATTGGCTCGACC
>NZ_JBEXDX010000056.1:0-51600 GCF_040605995.1 Streptomyces sp. NPDC005492 | reverse complement strand
GACGCCTGGTGGAACGGCACCCCGCTCGCTCAGACCAGAACTTCCCGGCTCGCGGCCCTCGAACTCACTGCATGAACCAATTGGACAACAGGGTCCTGGAGATCTTCCACAACCGACCGCGCAGGCACTCCGCACCGGGCATGCTCAGCCCGGTGGAGTACGAACTCCGCACCCCACCAGTAGCTTGAAACCAAGTAACTCGACTCCACCCAACCCGGGACAGTCCGGAGCCTCCATCAGACCCGGAGCGGTTCATTGCCCTGGCGTACCCAGTTGTTCGGCGAGCGAGCCCCTGTTTCACGTCGGCGGTA
This sequence comes from Streptomyces sp. NPDC005492, assembly GCF_040605995.1. Classification (NCBI taxonomy): domain Bacteria; kingdom Bacillati; phylum Actinomycetota; class Actinomycetes; order Kitasatosporales; family Streptomycetaceae; genus Streptomyces; species Streptomyces sp. NPDC005492. The sequence goes on along the minus strand of NZ_JBEXDX010000056.1, from coordinate 51,289 downwards.
TGCCGCTCACCGGCCCTCGTCACTTCGTTGAGAACGGGATCAAGTGGGACGAAGAACGTGCCTGGTCGTTTTCGGCGCCCGTATCGCGGCCGATGCGCGCGTTGCGGGCGGGTGCTGCTCATCCGCGACGGCGACCCGGCCGTGCCCGGGCGTGGATGGTGTGGCCGGCTAGGTGGGCGAGGACTGCGTGGTTGGCCTCCGGGGCGGCAGCGCGACCGTCAGGTGCCGGAGGGGGTCCTCGTCCGTCGTCCCGATCGGCGCGGTGTAGCCGATTCGGGCGCGGGTGTCGATGACGATGCCGCCGGTGGTCGCCGCCTTATGCCGCGCCTTGGCCCGGATCTGCGGCTGCCAGCGCTTCTTCACCTTGTTCTCCAGGCGGGCGGCGAGGTCCGGGCGCGGCTTTTTGATCTGGCCTTTGACGTACCGTTCGACGGTGCGCTGGGAGATGCGCGGCATCTGGGCGACCGCCTTGGTGTTCTTGAGCTGCTTGACCAGGTAGCGCATCTGCGCAGGCGCACTCTGGGGCGCCGGGCGGGTGAACGCCTTCTGCACCGCGGCGTCCAGGCCGTCCCCGAACGTACTCATCGCCTGCTACTCCCCGGTGTCCTGGTCGGTGACGGTGCCGTCCTTGATGTACCGGGCGAGGTTGAGGTCCGGGGCGTTGAACTGCTCGCGGACACCCTCGCCCGACAGCACGCTCTGGGTACCCTCCCACTTCACCAGGCCCGGGTTCACTCCGAGCTTGAAGCCGCCCGGCAGCGGCTTGCCGTCCCGGTAGGGCAGGAAGTCCAGCGGGGAGGGCCCGTCGGAGGCGTAGACGGCGCAGTCCGAGAGAACCGCGACCGGGTACTGGCCGGTTCGCCACCCTCCAAGGTGCCCGGCCCAACGGGCTCGGCGACGTGACCGGTTCGCTCACCGTCGGCAAGAAGGCCGACCTGTTGGTCGTGCGGGCCGAGGACATCAACAACATGCCGCTCAACGACCCGATCGGGACACTGGTGTTGGGCTCGGACGCCCGCACCATCACCGCCGTGTTCGTCGACGGGCAGCCGCGCAAGTGGGACGGCGAGGTCCTCGACGTGAACCTTCCCGAGCTGCGTGCCGAGGTCAGCGCGTCCTTTGATCACGTGCTCAACACGCCCTCGAGGTAAGGGCAGTCGACGCGGCGGGCGCCCGGGGTTCCGGGGGCGCCCGCCGCATCAGTGCGACTGGCGTAGCCGATCGGTCAGTTGGAGAACCAGGGGTTCCCGCCGCCCAGCGACCACACCGAGACCTTGGTGACGCCGAGGCCCTTGAGGACGGCGAGCTTGCGGTCCATCGCCACGCTGTCGACGTAGTCGTAGAGGACGCCGCCGGAGACCCAGCGGATCTCGCCGGAGGAGGCGTCGCGGCGGCTCTCTGTGGTGGTCGGGTTGCTGGAGAAGCCGGGGCTCTTCTTCATGGCGCTGAACTGGATGTTGCCCGTCACGGAGTTGAGGTCGCACGGATCGGGCGCGCTGTAGCCGTAGGACGGCAGGCCGATGATCAGGCGATTCGGGTCGGTGACCTTGCTCTGCGCGTACTGGGTGACCTTCTTCAGCCAGTCGTAGGGGCTGATGGGCAGGCAGCGGGCGCCGGAGGCGGTGTCGAACTCCTCGTCGTACGCCATGATCACCACGTCGTCGGCGCCGGTGGCGGCCACCGCCGCGTAGTCGTAGAACGAGGCGTCCTCGGTCATCGCGGGGGCGTCGACCTGGAGGCGCTTGCCCTTGGCGTGCAGGGCGGTGGCCAACTGCTTCAGGAACGTCTTGTAGTTGGTGAAGTCGGCGGCGCTCCAGGACCAGTAGTCCTCCAGGTCGACATCGACGCCGCTGAGTCCGGCGTCGCTGACGAGGGAGGTGACCTTGGTGACGGCCGCCGTACGGGTGCTGTTTCTGCTGACCAGGGCGTGGACGTCGGCCGTGGTCATACCTGAGAGGGTCGGGTACTGGTACGCGGAGTGCGCCTTGAGGTCGGCGACGTTGGCCGCGCTGTAGGTGTTGCAGCTGCCGTCGGCGGTGGTCTCCAGGGTCACCGCGCCGTTGCCGCCGACCGACCAGTACTCGGGGTTGAGGGCGCCGTTCTTGACCCTGTTGTCGGCGTACTCGGTCTTGGCGGTGCAGGTGGAGTCGCCGGTCGACCCGGGGTAGAGCCAGGTCTGCAGCTGGACACCCGAGGTGGCGGAGGGGGTGGCGCCGACCGGGACCGAGGCCGTACAGGCGAGCAGGGTGGTGACCGTGGCGGCCACGACGCCGGTCACGGTGAGTGCGTGACGGAACATGAGCGGTCCTTTCTGGTGGGGAGGGGCGTGTCTTCCGGGTGGGGAAGGGCGTGCGGGATCGCCGCGTCGGCCGGCCGACCGGCGCGGTGAACTGGTGGGTGGGGGTGCCTAGTTGGTCCAGTAGGGGTCGAAGACCAGGGTGTCGGCGCCGGGGACGGTGGTGGCCGCCGACCAGGAGCCGTCGACGACGCGTCCGCCGTCGGGCCGGGCGGCCAGGGACAGCTTGGTGAAGATGCGGTAGCGGTCGCCTCGGTAGACGGAGCGGGTGAACTCGACGACCCGGCCGTCCGCGTCCCTGGCCGCCCGTTCGAAGAGCAGGGCGGGGGTGTGGACGGAGACGCCGAGGACCTCGGCCTCCCACTCGTCGACGACCGTCGGTTCGATGCTCTGCGCGGCGTCGGTCAGCAGGATCTCGTAGCGCCGGCCGAGCAGTCGGTAGAAGGAGTCGGTCTCCAGGTCGCGGGCGGTCAGCCCGGGGACCAGTACGTGCGGGACATGGAGGGTCTCCACACACATCGGGTCGCCGTCGACCGTACGCAGCCGGGTGATCCGCAGGATCTGCTCGCTGGGCGCGATGCCCAGCCGGCGGCCGATCCGGGGTCCCGCGGCGACGGTCTTGAAGTCCAGGATGCGGCTCGCCCACGTGCCGTCGACACCGCCGACGCCCAGCCCCTGGGCCTGCCCGGGGGCGGCGCCGCTGAGGTGCTGGGCGACCTTGGCGCGGGCGACGAAGACACCGCGCCCGTGCTCCCGCAGCAGCAGACCGTCGCGGACGAAGTCGTCGACCACCGCGCGCAGAGTGGGGCGGGAGACCCCGAGTTCCTCGCACAGCTGCCGCTCGCCCGGGAGGGGACGCCCGGGGCCGGTCTCCTCGACCAGGTCGAGGAGGTGGGTGCGGATGCGTTCCCGCTTCTCCCAACGGCTCTCACCGCTGACCATTCCTACCAACTTTCTTTACCAGTGGTTCAACTTCGGCCGGTGCAATGTAACGCTTTGATGGCCTATCTCCAGCGACTTCGCCCGATGGACTTGCTTGACACTGACCAAATGGTGCCCCAGCATGTGCCCACTGGTCAATAAGTGGTAAGCGAATTCGCCGGAGGTTCCATGTCCCAGTCCCGTGGCGGGCCCGTCACCCGCACCGCCCGTACCGCCCGCCGCACCCTGGCCGGGTCGCTGATCGCGGTCACGGCGCTACTGGCCGCAGCATGCACCACCGGCGGCGCCACGTCGAAGGCGGACACCGGCGCCGACGACACCACCCCGGTCACCATCACCTTCTGGCACGGTCTCAGCTCCCCGCACGAGATCGCCTCGGTCAACGCGGTGCTGGCCAAGTTCCACAAGAAATACCCGTACATCGCCGTCAAGGCCGTCGCCGCACAGACCGACGACAAGGTCAACCAGGCCATCCGCGGCGGCACCGCCCCGGACGTGGCGTCCTCGTTCAACGCCGCGAACGTCGGCGGCTGGTGTTCCAGCGGGGCCTTCCAGGACCTCACCCCGGACATCAAGGCCGACCACGTCGACATGAGCCAGATCCCGAAGGCCGTCCAGTCGTACACCGCGTTCGACGGCAAGCGCTGCACGATGCCGTGGCTCGCCGACACCTTCGGCCTGTACTACAACAAGAAGCTCTTCGCGAAGGCCGGGATAACCTCCCCGCCCAAGACGATGTCCGAACTGGCGGCGGACGCCAAGAAGTTGACCGCCTTCAACGCCGACGGCTCGATCAAGACCGCAGGGTTCATGCCCTACCTGGGCGCCTACGAGATGCTCACCGAGCACCTGGTCCCCAGCTGGGGCGGCAAGTGGCTCACCGCCGACGGCCAGTCCAACGTCGGCGCCGACCCCGCCTTCGCACAGGCGCTGACCTGGCAGAAGAGCCTCGTCGACTGGTTCGGCGCGAAGAAGCTCGTCACGTTCAAGGCGGGCATGGGCGACGAGTTCTCCGCCCAGAACGCCTTCGAGACCGGCAAGTTGGCCATGATGATCGACGGCGAGTGGCGCAACGCCTTCATCAAGAACGACAAGGCGAAGATCGAGTACGGCACCGCCGCGATACCGGCCGCCGACGGCAAGTCCGAGCTGTACGGCGCCGGTTACGTCGGCGGCAACGTGATCGGCATGCCGCGCGGGGCCAAACACCCGGGTGCCGCCTGGAAGCTGATCAAGTTCCTCACCACTGACACCGACGCGCTGACCACGCTCGCCGACGCGATCGGCAACGTCCCCACCACCACGGCGGCGCTCGACTCGCCCGCGCTCGGCCTCTCCAAGGACCCCGTATTCGCGCCGTTCCTCGAGGTCTACAAGAACCCGCTCACCACGACCACGCCGGCCAGCGGTGACGGCGGCGCCTACCTCACCAACTTCGGCCACTTCGTGGAGAAGTGGCAGAGCGGCGGCGTATCCGACCTGAAGGCCGGACTGGCCGCCGTCGACAAGCAGAACAACGCCGCGCTCAAGCTGGGGCAGTGACGGCATGGCCACCCACCAGCTCACCGAACTCCCGCTCACCACAGCCCCGTTGAAGGCCCGACTGCGCCGCAACCGGCTGCGCGTCCTGCTCTTCCTGGCCCCCGGCCTGGTCGGCTTCGCCGTCTTCCTGATCTACCCGCTGGTGATGACGGTCTGGCTGTCCTTCACCAACTCGAACATGATCTCCCAGGCCCAGTTCGTCGGGCTGCGCAACTACCGCTATCTGCTGGACGGCGACCCGCTGATCTGGCACGCGGTCCGCAACACCGCCTGGCTGGTGGTCATCATGGTCCCGGCGCAGGTGCTGTTCGCCCTCGGCGTGGCCATGGTCACCGCCCGGCTCAAGGCCGGGGCGAGCCTGTTCCGCACCCTGTTCTATCTGCCCGCGCTGGCCCCGCCGGTCGCCGCGACCGTCGCCTTCGTCTGCATGTTCAACCCCAACTCCGGCCCGGTGAACCGGATCCTGGGCCTGCTCGGCATCCACGGACCGCTCTGGTTCAACTCGCCGGACTGGTCCAAACCGGCCCTGACCCTGCTCGCCCTGTGGGGCAGCGGCACGATGATGGTCATCTTCCTCGCGGCCCTGCTGGAAGTCCCCGCCGAGCTGTACGAGGCCGCCGAACTGGACGGCGCCGGCCCCTGGCACCGCTTCCGCTTCGTCACGCTGCCGACGATCTCCCCGGTCGTGCTGTTCGCGACCGTCACCGGCGTCATCGCCGGACTCCAGTACTTCACCCAGGCGATGGTCGCCTCGCAGGTCGCCAACGGCAACATCCAGGCCGCGCCCGGCTATCCCGACGGCTCCACCCTCACCTTCCCCCAGCAGCTCTACATCGCCGGCTTCAACCAGTTCCACGCGGGCTACGCCTGCGCGCTGGCCGTGGTGCTCTTCGTGGTCGCGATGGCCTTCACCGTCGTCCTCCTCCGTCGCGCCTCCGGCTTCGACATCGAGGAGGCACCGCGATGACCCACCGCCTCACCCGTCCGGAAGTCGCCACGCCCGCACGGTACTTGGCCACCGAGGAGCCGCCGCGATGACCACGACCTACGCACCCGCACCCGCCCGGCAGACCCGCGCCGCCTCCCCCCACCGTGCCGCGCGCGGCCGGGCCGGCCGCCGCAGGACGCTGATCTGGATCGCCGAACACGCCATCGCCGTCGGTCTGGCCTGCGCCTTCATCGGCCCGATCGTGTTCATTTTCCTGACCTCGCTGATGACCGACGGCCAGTCCCTCACCACCAGCCTGTGGCCCCACCACTGGCAGTGGTCCAACTACCGCACGGTCTTCAGCACCGCGCCGATCGGCACCTGGCTCGCCAACACCGTGCTCTACGCCGTCGCCGCGACCGCCGCCACTCTGCTGTCCAGCGTCCCCATCGCCTACGCGCTGGCCCGACTCCGCTTCAAGGGCCGCAACGTGGCCTTCCTCTGCGTCATCACCATGATGATGCTGCCGCCCCAAGTCCTCGTCATCCCCATGTACTTGATGTGGGCCAGGTTCCATCTCACCGGCACCATCTGGCCGTTGGTTCTCCCGTCGCTCTTCGGCGACGCCTTCTCGGTGTTCCTGCTCCGCCAGTTCCTGCTCACCGTCCCCGAGGACTACCTCAACGCGGCCCGCATCGACGGCTGTGGCGAACTCCGCGTCCTCACCCGGGTGGTGCTGCCGATGATGCGCCCCGCGCTCGTCGCCGTCGGCCTCTTCTCCTTCTTCAACGCCTGGAACGACTACTACGGCCCGCTCATCTACACCGGCGAGACGCCCGCCCACTGGACCCTTGCCCTGGGCCTGGCGACCTTCAAGACCTCCCACGCGGTGCAGTGGAACCTCACCATGGCGGCGACCCTCATCGCGATGGCGCCGGTGATCATCGTCTTCTTCTTCGCGCAAAAGGCCTTCATCGAAGGTGTCACCCTGACAGGAGTCAAAGGTTGAAGATCACCGTTGTCGGTGGCGGATCCACGTACACCCCCGAACTCATCGACGGATTCGCCCGGTTGGGCCTGCCCGTCACCGAGATCGCCCTGGTCGACCCCGATCCGGACCGGCTCGACGTCATCGCCCCGTTCGCCCGCCGCATCCTGGCCCGCCAGGGCAGTTCCGCGAAGATCACCACCACCGCCGACCCGGACGCCGGCATCGACGGCACCGACGCGGTCCTCTTCCAGCTCCGCATCGGCGGCCAGGCCGCCCGGCACGTCGACGAGACCTTCCCGCACGCGTGCGGCTGCATCGGTCAAGAGACCACCGGCGCAGGCGGGTTGGCCAAGGCCCTGCGCACCGTGCCCGTCGTCCTCGACCTCGCCGAACGGGTCGCCAAGCGCGCCCCGAACGCCTGGATCGTCGACTTCACCAACCCCGTCGGCATCGTCACCCGCGCCCTCCTGGACGCCGGCCACAGGGCAGTCGGCCTCTGCAACGTCGCCATCGGCTTCCAGCGCACCTTCGCCGACTGGCTCGGCGTCGACCACGAACGCGTCACCCTGGACCACGTCGGCCTCAACCACCTCACCTGGGAACGGGCGGTGCGGCTCGACGGCGTCGACGTCCTGCCGCGCATCTTCGACGAACACGGCCAGGCCCTCGCCGGCCGGCTGCGCATGCCCCTGGACGTGGTCCGCCGCCTGGGCGTGGTCCCGTCGTACTACCTGCGCTACTACTACGCCCACGACGAGGTCCTCCGCGAACAGCTCGCCGAACCCTCCCGCGCCCAGCAAGTCGCCGAGATGGAAAGCGACTTGCTCACGATGTACGCCGACCCGGCCCTGACGGAGAAGCCCGCACTCCTCGACAGGCGCGGCGGCGCCTACTACTCCGAAGCCGCCGTGCAGCTGGTGCACGCCCTCACCGCCGACACCGGCGACGTCCGCGTCGCCAATGTCCGCAACAACGGCACGCTGCCCTTCCTCCCCGACGACGCCGTCATCGAGGTCCCGTCCCGCATCGACGCGCAGGGAGCAACTCCCTTGCCCGTCAAGGCCGTAGAGCCGCTCTTCGCCGGACTCGTCGCCCATGTCACGGCCTACGAGGAACTCGCCCTGGAAGCCGCCCTGCACGGCGGTGTCGACCGGGTCGCCACAGCCTTGCTGGCGCATCCGCTCGTCGGGCAGGTCAAGGTGGCCGAGGAGTTGGCGGCGAAGCTCGTCGCCGCCAACCGCGAACACCTGTGGTGGGCCTGATGAAGACGGGCCTGCTGCTCGCCGTCGACGGTGGCAACTCGAAGACCGACTTGGCCGTGCTGCGGACCGACGGCACCATCCTGGGCCGCGCGCGGGGCGGCGGATTCCGTCCGCAGGCGGTCGGCGTCGACGCGGCGATGGACGTGCTCGCCGCGTTGCGCACGGAGGCGATGGCGTCGGCGGGGGTGGAGACCGGCGTCGTGGTGGACGGGATCACGGCGTTCCTCGCCGGGGCCGACCTGCCGTACGAGATCAAGGCGTTGCGCGAAGCGGTCGGTGCCCGGCGGTGGGCGGTCACGCAGCGCGTCGACAACGACTCCTACGCCGTCCTGCGCGCCGGGGCCAGCCGCCCATGGGGTGTCGGCGTGGTCTGCGGCACCGGCATCAACTGCGTCGGCGTCGCCCCCGACGGCCGCACCACCGGCTTCGCCGCGCTGGGCCGGATCTCAGGGGACTGGGGCGGCGGCATCGACGTAGGGACGTCGGCGCTCTGGCACGCGGCGCGCGCGGAGGACGGCCGCGGCCCGCGAACAGCCTTGCGTGCGGCGGTGATTGACCACTTCGGCCTCGCCTCGGTCGCCGACGTCACCGCCGCCATCCACAACGGCGACCTTGCCGCACTCAGCCTCAGCGAACTCTGTCCGGCCGTCTTCGCGGCCCGCGACGAGGGCGACGAGATCGCGGCCCAACTGGTGGAACGGCTCGCGTCGGAGATCGCGAGGATGGCGCTGACCGTCCTGTGCCGCCTTCAACTCGCCACCGCCCCGGACCCCGAAGTCGTCCTGGGTGGAAGCGTGTTGGCTGCCGGCCACAAGGCCCTCCTCGACGGCGTCGAACACCGCCTCCGGACGGCCGTGCCGAACGTCCGCCCGGTGGTGTGCGCCGAACCGCCCTTGCTCGGCGCGGCGTTGGCGGCCCTGGACCTGCGTCCGGGCCGGGACGTCGATGCCGAGGCACGGTTGCGCGCGGGGTTCCGGAGGAGCGGCACCCCGTGATCCGTCACGACCGGGAGCGCGCGCCGAGCCGCATCGTGTACCCCGCGTGGTGCAGCTCCTCGCCCCGGAACTCGCCGAACGCCCAGAAGCCGAGGTCGACCAGGTAGTCGATGCGGTCGCCGTCGATCCAGTAGCGGCCCTCGTAGGCGTGCGGACGGCCGCCGCGGGTCTCGTCGTAGCGGCCGTCCGCGGTCAACTCCTGGTGCAGGACGTCGTTTTCGTCGATCCAGACGCCGACGCGCGGGCCGCCGGTCAGGTCCTGGGCGGCCGGGATGCCCGCCTCGGGGCGATGGCGCGGCCGGGGGCGTCCATTCCATGCCCGACCAGAGCACCGGCCGGCCGCGATCAGGGCGCGGACCTCCTCCGGCCGGGTCAGCAGCGTGGCCTGCGCGGCCGCCACGTCCGGGGCGAGTGCGTCCGGTACGACGAGCACGTCGCCCGTGTTCCCCGGCGTCAACGTCCCTACGTAATCTGGGCGTTGACCGCGTCCGCCGACGAGCGCGATGGTGTCCACCACCGCCGGAACCGCCGTCATGCCGGTGCAGTCGACGACGATGGCGTTGTCGTCCCCGGCCGCCGTGATGATGCCCAGGCCGACGCCCACCATGACCGGCGCCGACGAGCAGGACGTCGGCGCCGGTCATGGTGCCGATCAGCGGGTCCATCGTCAGGACCCGCGCGTTGGTGAACAGGACGGGACGGTCCGCGTCGTTCGCGACGATCTCGTCGAGGGCCGTGTTGTTCCAGGTCACGGTGTCCGTGTGGGTGACGCTCATCGTCTGCTCCTCGGGTGTGGGTGTTGCTGTGCGGCAAGCCTGGCCCGAGCAGCGCGACCAGGCCGCCGTTCACCCAGGTGTCCCGCACCCACACTGCGGCTCAGCCCGCGGCGGCGGTGAGCGCCTCCAGTGCGCCGCGGCCTGCGTCCGCCAGTCGGTCTGGTTCGGGCTGGTGCCCGCCCAGCGTTCACCGAGGGCGTTGAGAGTGGACCGGTCCGAAGCCCACAGGGTGTCGGCCTGTTTCTCAAAGTAGGCCCGGTAGGTGCTGGAACCGGTCGCCTTCGCGAGGTCGGCGAAGTTCCGCATGAAGATGCCCTTGAACTGCTTCTGGTTGTCGTCGCAGGACGCCGGACGGACATCGCAGGACTCGGTGAGCACCCCGCCGGACGTCAGCGTCGGACTGCTGATCGCCGCGTCCGCCAGCGTCCGCGCCGTGGTGAGCAGCGAGCTGTCATCAGTCGTCCTCCACAGTTCGGTGAAGCACCGATGGCCAGGCCCTGGTTGTAACTCCACACGGTGGAACCGTTGTTGGCGCACGACGAGGACAGTCCGTCGTTCACCAGCCCCGAGGAGTTGTTTATCCCGCTGGCCTTGAACCAGGCTCCACCAACGTCCCCGCCATGCACACCAAGTCCGTACTCGACTCCACCTAACCCGGACAGTCCGCAGCCTCCATCGATCCCGAAGCGGTTCAGATCGCTGCTGGTGCGATTGGACAAGCGGGAACGGCAGACCGCCGCGCTGGCCGAAACGACCCGGGAGGCAATAGCGGAGCTGACGGTGCCGGCAGTATTCGCCGCGGCCGACGCCCCGTTGCGGGCACGGGCGGTGTGCGAGGCGATGGACGTGGAGATCGCGCCCAGCAACATCAAGTCGCAGATAACCGACCCGCCAGCCTCACTCAAACCCCATTCGCGAACCAGACATCAGCTCACGCGCCGCCCTCTGAGCAGGTCCTGGTCCGACTTGAACTGGAATTGCAGGGGCGGAGCCAAGTCACCGAAGGACTTGCCGAACGCTTGCGGCGACCGCGCCAGTTCCATGAGCACCTCGTCCGCCGTGTCGTCGTCGGCAAGGCCGGGCGCCAGTGCCGCGCAGGCCCGAACGCCTGCATGCGGGTCAGTCAGCCACGGACGCGTGTCACCGCCGAGGTGGCCAACGGCAATCAAAATCGTCGCCAGGTCGTACGAGGAATCGGCGGCCCGGGCCATATACGTCAACTGTTCCAGCAGCTCCGGACGCTGCGCCGAGGCTGCAGGATGCCGTGCCAGGGACCCAACGGCTGCGGCGGCGCATGTCCTGCGCCTGACACGTTCCGACTCGAGGTACAGCAGTGTTCGCCGCAAGAGCGCGGGAGCCAGGTCGAAGCAGGCGAGCGCCGCCTGATCGAGGACGAGTTCACCCAGTCCCGTGCCGTCCTGCCACATCCGGGCCCGGCCATCCGCATCGGCCGACAGGTACTCGACAGTCCAGGCGCCTAGTTCGGGTGCGCGGTCTATAACCCGAGTACGGATCTCCGTAGCCCGGTCGCCGAGGTCGGCGGCGACGCCGACTCCGTACAGATAGGCGAGCATCGCGTCGGGCAGCGAGGGATCGTCGGAGCCCAGCAGCGGATTGTCCAGGAGCTCGGCGACAAGCAGCGCGGTAGGCGCCGTCGCAGGCCAGGCCTTGCCCTCGCGGCGAAGGGTCGCCGACCACAGGTGCGCGTACCCGTCGACGAAAGCCCCCGCATCGTCGCTGAGGAGAGCTGCCAGATGTCGCGGCGTGTCGCAGGCGCGGCCTGACGCATGGAACAAGCCGGACCAGTCCACGTCCTCCATACGGTCATCCACAACGGCGATGGTGCCACAAGAGTTCGACGGGTCACCTTGAACCGCACCCCGGATCGCGGGACATGGTCACCCAGCCCCCCTGCCCTCTGTCGCGGATACCCGACCCGCCAACCTCACTCGACCCCACTCGCGGACCGGACATCCACTGCGCATCCCCCTCTCAAAGCTGCGGAGCGGACGGCCGCGTCCCCGCGCAGTACCCCGAACCGCCGCTCCCCCGGCATCGCCCGCCTGTGGCTGCCGCCGGACGACGCGGGCGACCGGGGGGTGTTCCCGCTGGTCCGCCGAGGCATCCACGGCCGTGCGCTGGAGGTCCCGTGCGTCACCCTCGACGGACCCGGCCTGCGGGACGTCGGCTTCATCAAGATCGACGTGGACGGCAGCGAACCGGCCGTGCCGCGCGGCGCGGTGCGACGGGCATCCCGTCCCGCGACCGCCCCGCCCTTTCATCGAACCGGAGTCCCGTATCCAGCCGATCGCACCGGTCGTCACCTATCTGGCGATGCTCCGTTACGACGGCGGGGTGCTGCCCGGCGACACCTCGCTGCCGCTCGAGATGTTCCCTGGAGGAACATCGGCGAGCGCCGAACACGTGGTGTCCCAGGGCCTGCTGGGCCGTCTCCTCCCCTTCCGCAACCACCCCCGCTGCATCAACTCCGTCCTCTTCCTCCCGGACGCCCGCCGTCACCGCCGTCACGCCCACGCAAGCACTGCTGTTCCGCTGAGCGGACCGGGGCGTGACCCGCCGTCCGGCCGTGGCCCATGCTCGTCGGAAGAAGGCCCGGGCCGGCGCGGAAGGCGGCTGAGGGCGAGGCCGACGGGGGGAAGCGGCTCCGGACGTGCCCGGCGGAGGCCGGCGCCCGTCGCACCGACCGCGACCGGAGCCGCGGACGGTTCCGGTTCATCGACCGCGTCGCACCACGTAGCACGTGACCACGGGGGAATGCTCAGTGAGCGGGACGCGAGCACCTGAACACACGCTTACCGAACGCGAGTTGGCCGCGCTGCACGCGCGGCATCTCAGCACGGGCCGCGGCAGGCTGGCGGCGATGTTCGGGAACATCGTGGAGGAGTCCGCACAAGGCGCGGAGATCACCTCCACCGACGGCAGGACCTACCTCAACTGCGGTGGCTACGGCGTGTTCTTCGCCGGTGCCGGCCACCCACGGATCGTCTCCGCCGTACAGCGGCAGGCGGGGCGGCTGCCGCTGTCCACCCGGCTCTTCCTGGACCCCGTCTCCGGACTCGCCGCCGAGGCCCTCACCGGTGTCGCGCCGGCCGGCCTGGACCGTGTGCACTTCTCCGGCTCGGGTACCGAGGCCGTGGAGGCCGCCCTCAAGCTGGCCCGCGCGCACGGCAGACGACGGCTGATCTCGATGCGGAACGGCTATCACGGCAAGACCCTCGGCGCACTGTCCCTGACGGCGAACGCGCTCTACCAGGACCCGTTCCGGCCCCTGCTGCCGGACGTCCAGCACGTGCCGTACGGCGACACCGACGCGCTGTCGGCGGCGCTGGGCGACGGCTCGGACGCCTGTGTGGTCGTGGAGCCGGTGCAGAGCGAGGCCGGCGTGATCGTGCCACGGCCGGGGTATCTGCCTGCGGTGGCCGCGCTGTGCCGGGAGCGCCGTGCCTTCCTGGTGGTCGACGAGGTGATGACCGGACTCGGCCGGCTCGGCTCCTGGTGGGGCTGCGCAGCCGAGGGCGTACGACCGGATGTGCTCGTGGCGGGCAAGGGGCTGTCCGGCGGGGTGCTTCCGGTGGCGGCCACGCTCGCCACCCAGGAGGCGTTCGAGCCGTTCGACGCCGACCCCTTCCTGCACACCTCCACCTATTCCGGCGCACCGATCGCCATGGCGGCCGTCAGCGCGACGATCGGGGTGATCCGGGACGAGGGACTGGTCGAACGGGCCGCCTCCATCGGCGCCCGGCTGCTGCCCGCGTTGCGGGCCGTCGCCGCCGAACGGGCGCCCGGCCTCGTCCGCGAGGTCCGCGGTGCCGGGCTGCTGATCGGGATCGAGCTGGTGGACGCGGGGGCGGCCGGCGAGTTCCTGCTGGAGATGGTCGACCACGGGGTGGTGGTCAACCACTCCCTCAACGCCCATCCGGTCGTCCGGCTGACCCCGCCGGCCGTGCTCTCCCCGTCGCAGGAGGCCCGGCTGCTGGAAGCGGTCGAGGGTTCCCTGTCCGCGATGGCGAAGTCCCTGGCGGCCTGACCCCTGACCGGTCTCCCGCCGACCTGAACCCCACTGACCCGAATCCCTGGCCCGACACGGCCGCGAAGGCTCCCGAAAGGCTGACGGCATGCCGGCGAACGGCAAGAATCCCGCGAAGACAACTCACCCGAAGACCGTGCTGGTCACCGGCGGCAGCGGTGTCCTGGGCAGCGCCCTGCTGCCGTATCTGCGCCACCACCGGGTGATCGCGTTGACGCACCACAGGCGGCCGGCTCCGTGCGGCGAGGTCCTGGCCGGCGACGTCACCCGGCCCCGGCTGGGGCTGGACGTCGCCTGCTACCGGCGCCTGTGCGCGCGGACGGACGCGGTGGTTCATGCCGCGGGGATGGTCGCCTTCGGCTCCGGCCGTGCGTCGATGCACGCGCTCAACGTCGAAGGGGCCGGACGGGTCGCCCGGTTCGCGGCCGACGCGGGCGCCCCGATGATCCACGTCAGCACCGCGTACGTGGCCCGCTACCGGGAGATCCTGGCGGCCGGCGGCAACCGTGCCGAGCGGGCCGGGAACAGTCCAGCGGACTACGTTGCCTCCAAGATGGCCGGCGAGGAGGCGGTCGCCGCGGCCGGCGGCAGGGTGACGGTCGTACGCCCGTCGATCATCATCGGCGACTCCGTCACCGGGGCGATCTCCGAACCACAGGGCCTGCACACCTTCGCCCAACAGGTGCTCCGCAACCGCCTGCCCTTCGTACCGAGCGATCCGGCGAGCTACGTGGACTTCGTCCCGCAGGACGTGGTGGCAAGGGCGATCGTGTCACTGCTGGATGAGGGCGCGCGGTCCGGCGAGTACTGGCTCAGCGGTGGCGCCGACGCGCTGACCTGTGACCGGCTGGTCCAGGTGATCGTCGAGGAGGCGGCGGACGCGGGCATCGCGGTCCGTCCGCTGCGGGTGCTGGCCCCCGATGTCGTCGAACGGCTGGTCCGGCCGGCCTTCTTCGACGTGGTACCCGCGTGGGCGCAGACCCGGCTGGACCGGCTGCTGGACATGTCGTCCGTTCTCTTCAACGAGGAGCCGCTGCCCAACTCGCTCGCGGACGCACCCGGTCACCGGGCCGCGGCGGCAGCGCGGGCCAACGAAGACGCCTGGCGGGCGTCGGTACGGCACCTGATCACCAACCGGCTCGGCGCCCGGGCGTCGGCGTGAGCGCCGGCTTCATGGCAGGCCCGCAGACCGAGGAGGAGAGAGCGATGTACTTTCTTGAGCCCGAACGCGCGGTGCTGGACCGGTTCCTTCCGGGGCTGGACGACCGGCTCGCCGCACTGCCGCAACGAGAACGGGAGCGGCCGGGCGGACCCGCCCTGTCCATGTTCAAGGCCGCGGGGGGTCCGGCGCTGCTGGTACCGGCGGAGCACCGGGGCCTCGGCATCGGCGCCGAGGACGCCGTGTCGTTGCAGCGTGCGATCGGTGCGCGCAGCCCGTCGCTGGCGGTGGCCACCACCATGCACCACCTCTCCGTCGCCGGGCTCGTCCAGGCGTACGAGATCGCGCGGGGCATGGAGTGGATGCTGCTGGAGGCCGTGGCCGACCAACGGCTGCTGGTCGCCTCGGGGTTCGCCGAGGGCCGGTCGGGCCAGTCGATCCTGGACTCCTCCATCAAGGCGCACCTGGACGGCGACGACCTGGTGCTCAACGGCGTCAAGAAGCCGTGCAGCCTGTCGGGGTCGATGGACCTGCTGAGCGTGTCGGTGACGCTCGACCCGGAGACGGCCCCGGAACTCGCCGTGGCCGTGGTCCCCGCCGCGAGCTCCGGTATCTCCGTGCATCCGTTCTGGGGCAGCTTCGTCCTGGCCGGAGCGGAGAGCGACGAGGTCCGGCTGCACGACGTCCGGGTGCCGCCGGACCTGGTGATCCGCACCGGCCTCGGGGAGGACCGCACGCTGGACCCCGTCCAGACCGTGGGCTTCGTGTGGTTCGAACTGCTGATGGCCGCCTCGTACGTGGGGATGGCCAGCGCGCTGGCCGAGCGCGTGATGCTGGCGAAGCGGGCGGGCGCCGCCGAACGGGCCGCGATCCTGGTGGAGTTGGAGTCGGCCATGGGCGGCATCCGCGGTGCGGCCGCCGTGGTGGACACGGGTCGGCCGCTCGGCCAGGACGACCTGCTCCGCTCGCTGGTCTGCCGCTTCTCGGCGCAGGACGCCATCGACCGGGTGGTGCCGCGATGCCTGGAGGCGCTGGGCGGCATGGAGTACGTCTCCACCGACGACACCGCGTATCTCGCGGCCTGTTCGGCGGCGTTGAAGTTCCATCCGCCCTCGCGCAGGTGGGCCGCGGAGGGCATGTGCGCCGCCTTCGCGGGCGGCCCGCTGGTACTCGGATGACCACGGCGCACGCCTTGGCACCCCGACAGCCCGGCACCCCGATGAGAGCCCGAAACCGCGATGAAGGAAAAGAGGAGGAGAACGGCATGACCTGCCACGTACGCATTGAGGCGATCGTCCCGGGCGGCGATGCCACCCACGTCTTCGACCGGGTCCAGGACTACGAGCGGTACACCGAGTACACGGACACAGTCCAGTCCGTCACCGTGACACCCGGCCGGGCCGGCACCGTGGACTCCGCCTGGGAGGTGCGCTTCCGCAGCGGTCTGCTGCGGTGGACCGAGCGGGACGTCATGGATCCCGTCGCCCGGCGGATCACCTTCGACCAGCTCACCGGTGACTTCGCGCGTTTCACGGGCACCTGGGACATCGCCCAGGCCGGTCTGGACGCGACCGTGCTGTTCACCTGCGAGTTCGACCTGGGGATCCCCAGCCTGGAGCCGATCATCAACCCGGTCGCGATGAGGGCGCTGGAGGAGAGCATGGGCCTCATCCTGCGGGGGCTGCTGGGCGAGGCGATACGGCTCACCGGAGCCCGGCGCGACACGGCCGCCGCCCTGCCGTGAGCGCCCGCCGGAGCCCTGCGCCCTCCCGCCCGCGTTCTCCGTCCCGCCCCGTCGCCGACAACCCCGAGGAGAGTCCGTGGACACCCACCGGCCCATCGTGCTCGACCCCCACGGCAGGGCCATTCCCGCCGAGGCCGCGCGTCTGCGCGCGCTCGGCGCCCTCGTACGGGTGGAACTGCCCGGCGGCATCCCCGCCTGGGCCGTGACCCGGTACGAACTGCTGAAGTCGCTGATGCTGGACCCCCGTGTCAGCAGAGACGCCCGTCGGCACTGAGCCCTGTGGGACACCGCCGTCAGCACACCGGAGTGGGCGTGGATCTACAGCTGGACGGCCATCGTCAACATGCTCAGCACCTACGGCGAGGACCACACCCGGCTGCGCAAGCTCGTCGCCCCGAGTTTCACCCGCCATCGCACCGAGGCCATGCTGCCGCGAGTGCGGGAGATCACCGCCGGCCTGCTCGACGCGATGGAGGAGATACCGGCCGGCGAAGTCGTCGACCTGCGGGCCGCGTTCGCGCACCCGCTGCCCATGCGGATGATCTGCGAGCTGTTCGGTGTGCCCGCCAGGATGCGTGCCGCCGTGGCACGGCTCATCGAGGCGATCATGGACACCACCGGGACCGCCGAGCATGCGGCGGACGTCCTCGAACAGATCGCTACGGTGCTGCCGGAGCTGATCGCGGAGAAGAGCCGGAACCCCGGCGACGACCTGACCACCGAGCTGATCACGGTCCGCGACCAGGGTGATCGGCTCTCCGAGGGGGAGCTCCTCGACACCCTTCTGCTCGTCATCGGCGCCGGCTTCGAGACGACCGTCAACCTGATCGGCAACGCCGTCCACGCCCTTCTCGGCCACCCCGACCAACTGGAGCGGGTGCTCGCCGGCCGGCTGACCTGGGACCAGGTCGTCCAGGAGACACTGCGCTGGGCCCCGTCCATCGCCAACGACCCGCTGCGCTACGCGGTCACCGACATCACGACCGCGGACGGTACGACGATCCGGGCCGGCGAGGCCATCCTGACGACGATCGCCGCGGCCGGGCACGACCCGGAGCGCTTCGGGCCGGACGCCCACCTGTTCGACGCGGCCAGAAACGCGGACGGGCATCTCGCCCTGGGCATCGGCGTGCACCGCTGCATCGGCGCCCCGCTGGCCCGGATGGAGGCGCTCACCGCACTGCCCGCGCTCTTCGCCCGCTTCCCGGACATCTGCCTTGCGGTCGACGAGGCCGAACTCGAACAGGTCCCCTCGTTCATCGCTCACGGCTGGCGCGAACTTCCCGTCCGGCTCGTCCCCGCGACCGCTGTCAGTGCCGCGCGCGACGATGGGACACATGCCGTCCGCTGAACGCCCGCCAACCCCTTCACGCCCCTCGACTTCCATCTGGTCCTGCTGCGCCGCATGGCCGACCACAACCCGGACCCGGTGGAGAGCGCCCGGCATGAACTGGGCGCCTCCCTCGCGGACATGCGGGAGGCCAAGTTGGTCAGTGGGCTCAGGCGGGCGCGGCTGCTCGTGTCCGGTTCCGCCGCCCTTCCCGTGCACGACCACGAGCGGATCACGGCCGGGACCGAGCGGCAGGTCATCGAGCGGTACGGCATGACAGAGACACTGGTGACAGCAGCGTGCAGGCCGACGGTGAACCCCGCGCCAGCACAGTAGGTGTGGAGCTGCGGCTGGTGGAGGAAGACAGTTCGGCGACCACGTCGTACGACTCCGAGACCGTCGGGGAGATCCAGGTGCGCCGGCGGAATCTGTTCACGGTTACCTCAACCGGCCCGACGCTACCGAGGCCGCCTTCACGGCCGACGGGTGGTAGCGGACCGGTGACATGGCGGTGCTCAATCCCGACGGGTACGTCCGGGTCGTCGGACGAAGGCTGCTGGGGTGTCTGGCCGGCCTTGACGAGCCGTCCGGCGGCGAGGTCCGGGTGGCAGGCGTCCGCATCAGCCACCGGCCGGAGACCGAGCGGGGCCGCCTGCGCGCCCGCCACATCGTCGTGCTGCTCCAGAGCCGCAATCTGCTGCCGCACCTCACCGTCCGCGACAACATCCACCTGGCCCAGCGAGCCGTGCGCGGCCGCCCCGAGGCCACCGCCGAAGCACTGCTGGAACAGGTCGGATCGCACAGCGCGACCACGCCGTGCCAAGGCAATTGTCCGGCGGCGAATGGCACGCGCCGGGCTGCTCGTCGCCCTGGCCAACTCCCCCGCCGTGCTGCTGGCCGACGAGCCGACCGGCGAACTCGACGGCGGCACCGAGCAGTTGATGCTGCGGATGCTGCGGATGGTCCGAGAACGCGCCGCGGACGGCTGCGCGGTGCTGTCACGCACAGCATGGAGCTGGTCCGGGTCGCGACCCAGTGATCGCGCTGGAGACGCGGGAGGTGAGCGATGTCCGGCACTGATGTACTCGTCGTCCGCGAGGAGACGGCGCTGACTTTCGGACGTGGCGCGACGGCAGGCTTGATATGCCTCAAGGGCGGTGGCGTTCGCGTTCCGGGCCTGGTCCGGCGCGCTCCCGTACTCGGCGTTGCACTCACCTTCTCCTGCGGCCTTGGCGGCAGGAACCGATGCGGAACGTGTTCACCACTGAGGAACGGATGGCGAACGGCATCGAGCCTCGTGCCCGGCCTCGCTTCCCGGAAGCGACCGCCCGACTCGGTCCCGTGGTCACCGTCAGCAACCTGGCGGCGACCACGGCTTGTCGGGGCCGGTTCTTCTCCGCCCCCGTCAACGGCCCTCCGCGGCCGCTTCCACGGGTGCCACATTCGAGGGGTCGGACCGGCGGTGTTGTGATGCGACCAGCGCGATGACTCCCGTGAGGAGAATCCCGAGGACGAGGCTGATGGGCCCGGTGCCCAATTGAAGTCCGTCCCCATAAGGGGCAGGTACGGAAAGCCAGTCCGCGACGGAGGCGCCCAGGGGGCGGGTGATGGTGTAGGCGAACCAGAAAGCCAGGACTTCGTTGAGAGCGAACCAGCGATAACCGGCTGCCGGGATCAGAATGATCCCGAGGAAGACGAAGGACGAGGCCAGGGTGCCGAGCCCCAGAGTCACCGCGGCGAAATCGCCCGCGGCTGTTCCCAGAGCGAAGGTGCACAGGACGGTCAGCCAGTAGAACAGCTCCCGCAGACGGTTGTTGATGCTGTGCACGTCCAGGGTGCGCTGCGTCGCGTACCAGGCGGCGAAGACGCCCGTCTGGACGGCCACCAGCATCAGTGTGGAGGCATAGAGCGGCATTCCCAGATCCTTGTTCAGGAAGTCCGCCGACATCGTTCCGAAGATGCTCACCGCCGTCACCGCGAGCCAGTAGACCCAGGGAATGTATTTCGTGGTGCTCATCTGCACGGCCAGGCATACGAGGAGCAGGCCGAGACCCATGAGCATGGCCAGGTGCTGTCCGATGTAGTCGTTGAAGAAGACGTAGTCCGAGAAGGATTCACCGAACCCGGTGGTGCACAGTTTCGCGATCCAGAAAATGAGGGCGACCTCTGGCACTTTCATGGCCATGGTCGCTGGTCGTGTACGCATGCCGCGAGGCTAGGAGCGCCACCGGGACCGGCACATCCGACGATGGTGGCCACTTTCCGGCGGATGTAAGACCTTCGATTGATGCCGCTGGGAGCGCCCTTCCGTAACGTCGGCGAGGTGAAGCATCTCCACCCGGCGCACCGACCGTCCCGAGGCCGCCCGTCCGTGTCCCTCGTACTGCTCCTCGGGCCGCCCGTGCTGTGCGCCGTCGCCGCGTCGCACGAGTTGCTCTACAACCGGTCGGGCGTGCTGAATTGGGTGCTGGCGGTCGCGGTGATCTCTCCCCTCGTGCTGCGTCGCCGGGCTCCGCTCCTCGTGTTCTGGTTCTGCTGGACCGTGGCGATGGTGACCTGGGCACTCGACACGGTCTCGTTCTCCGAGTTCGCGGTGCTCGTCGCGCTCTACAACGTCGCCGCCCACCGCGGTCTACGGCACTCGCTCGGCGCCGCGGCCGCCGTCGAGTTGGGCGTCGGCCTGGTGGCGGTACGGTTCGCCCCGGCCGGAAGCATCAACGACGTCTTCATCATCCTCAGCGGGCTGGTCGCCGCGGCGTTCTTCCTCGGCACCACCGTGCGCGCCCAGAGCCGCTACCTCGCCTCCATCGAGGACCGCGCGCAACGCCTGGAACAGGAACGCGCCCAGCAGGCGCAGCTCGCCGCGGCCGCCGAACGCACCCGCATCGCCCGGGAGATGCACGACATCGTCGCCCACGGCCTGGTCGTCACCGTCGCCCTCTCCGAGGCGGCGGCCGCGACCACGGCGACCGATCCGGAGGGCGCCCGCCAGAAGATGCTCCAGGCCGCGGCGACCGGACGGCAGTCCCTCGCCGGAATGCGCCGGCTCCTCGGCGTCCTGCGCGCCGACGACGACGGCGACCGTGCCCCGCAGCCCGACCTCGCCTCGCTCACCGACCTGGTGGACCAGACCCGAGGCACCGGCCTGGACGTACGGCTCACCGAGACCGGCAGCCGCACGGCCCTGAGCGCGCAGGCGCAGACCACGCTCTACCGCATCCTCCAGGAATCCCTCACGAACGTCGTCAAGCACGCCCACGGCGCCTCGGCAGTGGACGTCGTCCTGCACTGCGGCAGCGACACGGCCGCCTTCAGCGTCACCGACGACGGCAGGCCGGTCCCAGGCACCGGCGCCGACGGAGATGCCGGCAACGGACTGACCGGGATACGCGAACGGGTCGCGATGTTCGACGGTGACCTCAGGGCGGGGCCCACCGCGTCCGGATGGGTCGTGTCCGGCGAGCTGAAGCTGGCGGACCCACGATGACGGTCTCGGTTCTCCTGGCCGACGACCAGGCACTCGTCCGCATGGCCTTCCGCAGCCTCCTCGACACGATGCCGGACATCACCGTCCTGGGCGAAGCCGCCAACGGACAGGAAGCGGTCGACCTCGCCCGGCACACACTGCCGGACGTGGTCCTCATGGACGTCCGCATGCCGGTCCTCGACGGCATCGAGGCGACCCGGCGCATCACCACCGCCACGGCCTCCCGCGTCCTGATCCTCACCACCTTCGACCTCGACGAATACGCCTTCGAAGGCCTCCGTGCAGGAGCCTGCGGATTCCTCCTCAAGGACGTCGTCCCGGCCGTGCTGCGGGCGGCGATCCGCTCCGTGGCCGACGGCGACGCCGTCCTCACCCCACGCATCACCCGCGGTCTCGTCGACCGCTTCGCCCAGATCGCCCCCTGGCCCCGGGCGGACGACGCGGGCGCGCTCTTCGCCCAACTGACGGCCCGCGAAAGGGACGTGTTCCACCTCATCGCCGCCGGCCTGTCGAACGCCGAGATCGCCGAGCGTCTCTTCCTCACCGAGGCCACGATCAAGACCCACATCACCCGCATCCTCACAAAACTGCAGCTCCGCGACCGCGTACAGGTCGTGATCTTCGCCTACGAACACCAACTCCGCCCCCACGGCGACTAGCGGGTGCTAAGCCCGGACAGGGCGGCGCCGTCACCGCCGTCTCCCCGCCACCGCCGGCCACACCGAACCTGGCGTGAGCGGGGCCCCGGCGTCTCGCGGCGCGGCCATGACGGCGGCCTCAAGCCCGTCGACCGGCCGCCTCTCGTAACTCGTGTTGGTCACGGGGGCCCTCACCCCCGCTTTGTCTACAGCTCAGTAGACCGTCTGCACAGCTGCAGTCACTTGACGGGCACGAAAGTTCCAGCGATCCGCTGGCCGCGCGCCGCCCGGCCGGCACGGTCGCCACCGGCGTCGCCGTGTCCTGCTCGCCGCCTGCGCGGCCGCCGCCCAGCCGCGGACCGGGCGCGCGCTGGACAACCCCCGCCTGACAGCCCGATCCGGCATCGCGGTGGGGTTGCTGGTCACCGCCATCGGACTGGCCGGCGCCAATACTGCCCGGGCTGACCGGCATCCTCCTCGGCGCCGCCCTCATCGGCGTCGGCACTGATCCCCCCTCAGCTTCGCCCCTGGCCTCCTCCACCGCGCCCGAACGCCCAGGCCAGACCATGAGCGCCACCGATCTCGGCCGCGAACTCGGCGCCGGGCGGTCATCGCACGGCCCTATCCGATCCCGGGACGGCAAGGTGAACCGAGCCACGCGCCACGTCAGTTGTCATACATGACCGCACATCATGAAGACGTTGACCTCTCGCCCTGACGAAGGGTCAGGTCCCGTGGACCCATCGCCAGCCGGAGTTCTCCTTCTTGGTCATCATCTGATCAGCGCCCGTGATTCATGAGTCCTTCCATCTTGAAGGTGTGGCCGGTCAGGTGGTCCAGTTTGCTGGCCAGACGTTCTCCGAGTGAGGTGAGTGTCCCCTGAATCGGTGCACCAGGGATGTACCGCGCGTCCCACCGGAGAAGCCCTGACCCTGCGCTTCCACCCGCTCTCCGACGCCCCCCGGCCGCCGCATGCCCGGGCCGCCGACTTCAGCGTCCAGGCGTGGAACCTCCCCCGCGGTACCCGTCCCCCGGCACCGCACATCCGATTCCCGCACAAGGAGCGCCATGTCCCCAACCACCCGTCCCGGCCGCAGACTTCTCACGGCCCTGACCGTCCTGTCCGGGCTGGCCCTGTTCGCCGCGGCGCCGGCCGCCGCCGACACCCTCTACCACGAGCAGTACCGCCCGCAGTTCCACTTCACCCCGGCCCAGAACTGGATGAACGACCCCAACGGCCTGATCTGGTACAAGGGCCAGTACCACCTGTTCTTCCAGTACAACCCGTCCGGCAACACCTGGGGCAACATGTCCTGGGGGCACGCCGTCAGCACCGACCTCGTCCACTGGGAGCAACTCCCGCTCGCCATCCCCCAGGACGACAACGAGATGGTCTTCTCCGGCAGCGTGGTCCTCGACACGGACAACACCACCGGCTTCGGGACCCAGGCCAATCCTCCGCTGGTCGCCGTCTACACCAGCCTGGTGAAGTCCACCGGCGTCCAGCGGCAGTCCCTGGCGTACAGCACCGACGGCGGCACCACTTGGACCAAGTACTCCGGCAACCCGGTCCTGGACCTGAACTCCGTCAACTTCCGCGACCCGAAGGTCTTCTGGTATGCCCCCACCAAGAGCTGGCTGATGACGGTCGCCCTCTCCGACCAGCACAAGATCTCCTTCTACAGTTCGGCCGACCTCAAGAACTGGACCCACCTGAGCGACTTCGGCCCGGCCGGGGCGACCGGCGGGGTGTGGGAGTGCCCGGACCTGTTCCCACTGTCCGTGGACGGCGACCCGAGCAAGACCAAGTGGGTCCTGGCCGTCAACCTCAACCCCGGCGCCATCGCAGGCGGCTCCGGCGCCCAGTACTTCGTCGGCGACTTCGACGGCACGAAGTTCACCGCCGACGACAGCGGCACCTACACCCCGCCGAGCGGCACCGTCTTACAGGACTTCGAGTCCGGCTCCTTCGGCGACTGGACGGCCGCCACAAACGCGTTCGGCGGCGCGCCGGCGGCCGGGGCACTGGACGGACAGAGCACGGTCACCGGCTTCGACGGGACGGGTCTGGCCAACAGCTTCCACGGCGGCGACGCCTCCACCGGCACGCTGACCTCACCCGCGTTCACCGTGACCGGCGACTACATCAACTTCAAGGTCGGCGGCGGCAACCACCCCCACCGGGTCGGCTCCGTTCTGGGCGACGAGCCGACACCGACCGGCGAAACACTCGCCGACTTCGAGGGCAGCGCCTACTCCAGCCCCCTCGGCGACTGGACCACCACCGGCGACGCCTTCGGCACCCGGCCGGCCCAGGGCACCCTCCCCGACCAGCAACAGGTCACCGGCTACCTCGGCAACGGATTCGTCAACACCTACCTGAACGGCGACGCCTCTACCGGCACCCTGACCTCGCCGGCCTTCACCATCGACAAGAAGTACCTGGACTTCCTCATCGGCGGCGGCTACCACACAGCGAGTTCCGACACCCCCACGGCCGTCGAACTCGTCGTCGACGGCAAGGTGGTGCGCTCTGCCACCGGCGCCAACGCCGAATCCCTGGACTGGGCCTCCTGGGACCTGTCCGACCTACAGGGCAAGCAGGCCCAGATCAAGGTCGTGGACGCCAACACGGGCAGTTGGGGCCACATCGACCTCGACCAGGCCGTCCTCTCCGACACCCAGGCCCAGCCCCACTCCGACGAAACGGGCGTCAACCTCCTGGTCGACGGCAAGATCGTGCAGAGCGCCACCGGCGCCAACTCCGAAACCCTCGACTGGGCCTCCTTCAACACCACCTCATACAAGGGCAAGCAGGTCCAGCTCCAGATCGTCGACGCCAACACCGGCGGCTGGGGACACGTCCTCGCCG
The DNA here is from genome assembly GCF_040605995.1 of Streptomyces sp. NPDC005492. NCBI lineage: Bacteria > Bacillati > Actinomycetota > Actinomycetes > Kitasatosporales > Streptomycetaceae > Streptomyces > Streptomyces sp. NPDC005492. The sequence goes on along the minus strand of NZ_JBEXDX010000056.1, from coordinate 26,279 downwards.
ACCAGTTCACCGCCGCCGACAAGCCCGCCCTGTCCGTCACCCAGCGCGCCCACTGGCTCGACCACGGCCAGGACTTCTACGCGGCCAACAGCTTCACCGACGCCCCCGACGGACGCCGCGTCATGATCGCCTGGATGAACAGCTGGAACTACGGCCAGACCATCCCCACCAGCCCCTGGCGCAGCGCCGACACCTTCCCCCGCCAACTCTCGCTGCGGACCGTCGACGGCACGACCCAGTTGATCCAGCAGCCCGTCAGCGAACTGGACACCCTGCGCGGCACCACCACCACCGTGCCGACCACCGCTGTCAGTAACGGCACCGTCCCGCTCGGCGTCGACGGCACCACTCTGGAACTGCGGGCCGAACTCACCCCGGGCACCGCCGACCGCTTCGGCCTCGACGTCCGCACCGGCGCGGGGCAACGCACCCGGATCGGCTACGACACCACCACCGGCGAGGTCTACCTCGACCGCACCGCCTCCGGCGACGTCGACTTCGATCCCACCTTCTCCAGCACCGAACACGCCCCGCTCGCCCTCGACGGCCAGCCGCTGAGCCTGCACGTCCTGGTCGACACCTCCTCCGTAGAGGTCTACGCCGAGAACGCGCTCGGCGAACAGGTCGTCCTCACCGACCAGATCTTCCCCGACCCCTCCAGCACAGGCGTCGACCTCTTCGCCGACAACGGCACCACCGAACTCACCAGCCTGCAGGCATGGCAACTGGCATCCATCTGGAAGTGACCCGCCCACGGGTGTGCTGCCAGAGCACGCCGAAGCCCCGGCAGCACACCCGGCCGGCTCATGAACGCGGCGGGGGTCTTGGGGCGTTCGGTTTCGGCTGAGAAGCCGCACCGGACACCACAAAACCCCCGTCACTCATCACCACACGCACCCACTGACGCAGGCCGGTCCGCCGAGACACCGACGCCACCCGCCCCGACGGTGTCCACCACCGCGACCCTCCGGCCACGGCGACTCTGTCCGCGCGGAAAAGGCGTGAGCACCGCCAGGACCATCAGTGACGACGACCAGCGGAGCACCGAGACCCAGCCGGCCCGCTGCAACCCGCCCGACTGGGGTGCCGGGGTAGAGCCACTCGATGTCCTCGCGGCTCGCCTCGACGACGTGGGCGACGCCGACGCTTCGCTCGACGGCCTGTCTGCCGCGCCCCGGGACGCGAGGAGGGCGGAGCGGACGTTGGGGTCGTAGCTGATCAGTGCCGTACCGTCGGTGCGCAGCCGTTGGACGGCGGCGTGGATGTGCTCGTCGGCCGGCGATGTCCAGGAGGCGACCGAGCCGAAGTGCGGTGCGGCGGTGCCCGGGAGCACCCGGGCACTCTCCCCGTCGGTCCCCCGGCAGTCCGCACTGCCCTCCAGATAGAAGCCGTAGCCCGCGCGGCCCTCCGCGTCCATCTAGACGACGGCCAGCGTGGTGGGTTCGGTGGCGGCCGGGGCGTAGGTCAGGTCGATGCCCTCGGCTGTGGCGTGGGCTCCCAGGATCCGGCCGAAGGCGTTGTCGGCCAGCCGCGCTATGAGGGCGCGGTGGTCGCCGGGCGTACCGGCCAGACCATATCGATGCGGGCTTCGCCGATCACGGTCACGCCCGGGAGCTGTCCCGTCGTCGACGTCGATTCAGTCATGGCCAAGGCCACCGGCCGGGATCTCGCCGGAGCCCCGCTCGATCAGCCGGGTCGGCACGGTGACGGTGCGGGCGGATGACTCGTCGCCGTCCAGTCTGCGGAAGAGCATCTCGGCAGCGGTCTGGCCCATCTGCTCGACGTCCTGGGCGAGGACCGTGATCCCCGGGCTGAGGATGTCGGCCAGGGGGAAGTCGTCGAAGCCCACGTGGGCGACGGTGTGCTGCCGGCCCAGGGCACGCAGTGCGCGAACGGCTCCTATGGTGACGAGGTTCTGGCTGGTGAACAGCGCGGTGGGCGGGTTCGGCAGCGCCAGGAGCTGCTCGGTGGCGGCGATGGCGGCCTCCTCGCTGGATCCCGTGTGCCGGGCGATCTCGTCGTCGTACTCGATGTGCGCGACTTCCAGGGCGTGCCGGTAGCCGTCGAAGCGCTGGGCGGCGGTGGGGATGGTCGCCCGGTCGCCGAGATAGGCGATGCGGCGGTGACCCGTCGTCAGTAGATGGTTGACGGCGGTGACGGCGCCCTGCCGGTTGTCGGAGACGACGGCGTCCGCGTCGAGCAGGCCCGCTTCCCGGTCGACGAAAACCATGCAGGTGCCGGAGTGCTGCTCGCTGATCAGGTAGCTCTGGTCGCGTCCCGCAGGGACGATCACGAGCCCGTCGACCCGCCGGTCGATGAGTGCCCGGGCCAACTCCCGCTCCCTGGCGGGGTCTTCGTCGAGGCTGCCGACGAGCACCAGGACACCGCGCTGCCGGGCCACGTTCTCGACGGTGCGGGTCAGGGCGGCCGAGAAGGGGTTCGCCGCGTCCTCCACCAGCATCCCGATCGTGGCGGTACGACCATCCCCCCGACGCAGACTGCTGGCGGTCAAGTTCGGCCGATACCCCAGTTTGTCCGCTGCCTCGCGGACCCTGGCCACGATCGCCGGATCGACGGTCGGAACGCCGTTGACCACCCGCGAGACCGTCTTGATCGCCACGCCGGCCAGCGCGGCCACCTCACGCATGGTGGGGCGGCTGCGGGTCGACCGGGGCGGCGGCTCGCCCTGAGTCATCGTTGTCTCCAACCGGCTGCGCGTTACCTACTCGTTGCGGACGCATGTCTATCAGCCCCTTGACGTCCCCGTCCATACGGGCCCAGTATCCCGGCAAGTCAACGTTGTCTCAGCGTCGGCCAAGGGACGGCTCCGAAAGGGATCACGCTATGAACACCTCCATCAGCCAGGGGTCGGGCCGCAGCAGTCGGCGTAGTCGGGCGGCGGCGATCGGCATCACCGTGTGCCTCGGCGCCACGCTGGCAGCCTGCGGTTCCTCCAACGGAAGCTCCTCCTCCGCCTCGGGCGGCAGTGGCAAGGTGGGTGTCTCGCTGATCCTGAAGACGCTCACCAACCCGTACTTCGTGAGCATGGAGAAGGACGCCAAGACCCAGGCGGCCAAGGACAACGTGGGCCTCACGGTGGCGGCGGGCACCACCGACGGCGACACCCAGACCCAGATCACGGCCATCGACAACGCCATATCGCGTGGCGACAAGGGCATCCTGATCACCACCAACGGCGACGCGGTGAACGCCGCCCTCGGCCGCGCCAAGCAGGCCGGCCTCTTCGTGATCGCACTGGACACGGCGCCGAACCCGGCGAGCGTCGCGGACATCACCTACGCCACCGACAACGAGCAGGCGGGGAAGCTCGACGGCCAGTACGCCGCGGCCGCCCTGAACGGCAAGCCGGCCGTCATCGCCATGCTCGACCTGTTCAACAACCAGGTGGTCTCCGTCGACATCGACCGCGACCACGGCTTCCTGGAGGGCATGGGCATCGACCCGGGCAGCAAGACCGAGAACGGCAAGGAAGCCAAGAGCGGCAAGTACACCGGCGGCAAGGGTGGCACCTACACCGTCGCCTGCCACCAGCCCACCCAGGGCGCCATCGACGGCGGCCGCACCGCGATGGAGAACTGCCTCTCGGCGAACCCGGACATCAACGTCGTCTACGCGATCAACGAGCCCGCGGGCGAAGGCGCGTACAACGCGCTCAAGGCGGCCGGCAAGGAGAAGAACGTCGCGATCTACGCGATCGACGGCAGTTGCTCCGGCCTGAAGAACGTCACCAGCGGCAAGTTCGCCGCCGACGCCGTGCAGTACCCGGGCAAGATGGCCGCCCTCGGCGTCAGCTCCATCGCCAAGCTGGCCCGCGGCGGCAGCAAGCCCAGCGTGACCAACGGCAAGACCTTCTACGACACCGGCACCGCCCTCGTCGCCGCCAAGTCCCTGGACGGCCAGACCGTGCAGTCCCCGTCCCAGGCCGCCTCCGCCTGCTGGGGAAGCTGACACCGCGCCGGGTGCGACGCCGGAAGCCGTCACGGCACCGGCGTCGCACCCGCACCGCACGAGCCCATGAGCCCGTACCAGGGAAGAGACCGGAAGGACCCCTGTGACCACTCACGTGGACAGTCAAGCCACATCGGCACCGGCGGAGGATTTCCTCAACCGGCCCGCCACCGTAAGCCAGCGCATCCACTCGGTGCTGCACCGTCAGCCGGCGCTCAGCCCGGCCATCGTCCTGGTGCTCGCCGCCGTGGTGTTCTCCCTGGTGAACGAACGCTTCTACGCGTTGCAGAACCTGTCGCTGGTCGCCCAGCAGGTGGCCGTCATCGGTTCGCTCGCCGTCGGGCAGACGGTCATCATCCTCACCGCCGGCATCGACCTGTCGATCGGCGCGGTGATGGTGCTCTCCTCGCTGCTCATGTCGAAGCTCGTCGCGGACAACGGCTGGCCCGGCGTGTTCGCCCTGCTGGCCGGGGCGGTCGTCGCGATAGCCGCCCAGGCCGTCAACGGGTTCCTGGTCACCAAGATCAAGCTGCCGCCGTTCATCGTCACCCTCGGCACCCTCAGCGTCTTCACCGCGATCACCCTCATCTACGCCAAGGGCCAGACCGTCTCCCTCCAGCCGGGCAACATCCTCCTGTGGAGCGGCCAGACCGTCTCCCTCGGGCAGTTGAACCTGACCTACGGCGTCCTCCTCATGATCGCCCTGTACGCGGTGGTCGGCTACGCCCTGCGCTACACCGCCTGGGGACGCCACCTCTACGCGGTCGGCGACGACGCCGAGGCCGCGCGCCTCGCCGGCATCTCCGTCAACCGGGTCCTGCTCAGCGCCTACATGGTGGGCGGTTTCGCCATCGCCGTAGGCGCCTGGATCCTGGTCGGCCGCGTCGGCGGCGGCGACCCCAACAGCGGCCTCAACGCCAACCTGCAGTCCATCACCGCCGTCGTGATCGGCGGCACCAGCCTGTTCGGCGGCCGCGGAGTGGTCTTCGGCTCGCTGATCGGCGCGCTGATCGTCCAGGTCTTCGTCAACGGCCTCGCGCTGGCCGGCATCGACCCCAACTACCAAGTCCTCGCAGTCGGCATCCTGGTGATCGCGGCTGTCTCCGTCGACCAGTGGATCCGGAGTGTGAAGTCGTGACGACCGACACCGCCACCGCCCCCGTCCTCGAAGCCAAGGGCCTGGTCAAGGTCTTCGGCAGGGTCGTCGGCCTGAACGACGTCAGCCTCACCCTGTCCCCCGGCGAGGTCCTCGCCGTCATCGGCGACAACGGTGCCGGCAAGTCCACCCTGATCAAGTGCCTGTCCGGGGCCCTCGTCCCCGACCAGGGCAGCATCCTCGTCGACGGCAAGGAGGTGAACTTCAAGCGCCCCCAGGACGCCCGCGAGGCCGGCATCGAAACCGTCTACCAGACCCTCGCCGTCGCCCCCGCACTGGACATCGCCAGCAACCTCTTCCTCGCCCGCGAGATCCGCCGCAAGGGCATCCTCGGCTCGGTCTTCCGCATGCTGGACACCGGCGAGATGAAGAAGCAGGCCGCCGACCACATGAAGCGGCTCGGCATCGGCACCCTGCAGAACATCAGCCAGGCCGTGGAGACGCTCTCCGGCGGCCAGCGCCAGTCCGTCGCCGTCGCCCGCACCGCGGCCTTCGGCGGCCGCGTGGTGATCCTCGACGAACCCACCGCCGCCCTCGGCGTCCGCGAGACCGGCCAGGTCCTCAAACTCGTCCGAGACCTCCGCGACCAGGGCCTCGGCATCATCCTCATCAGCCACAACATGCCCAACGTGTTCGAGGTCGCCGACCGCATCCACATCCAGCGACTCGGCGGCTGCGCGGGTGTCATCACCCCGCAGTCGCACTCCATGGAGGACGCGGTGGCCATCATGACGGGCGCGAAGAAGCTCGCCCCCGAAGCGAGCTGAAGGGAACGCAAGGGGAATGACCGCCGAGTACCGGATCGCCGAGGACCGTCTCGGCGGCGAACCCACCCTTGTCGTCTCCGCACCGGACGGCTCCGCGCGCGCCGTCCTAGCTCTGCGCGGGGCGACGCTGCTGAGCTGGCAGGTCGGGCTCGCGGAGCTGACGGACGGCTACCGGGACGAAAAGGAGTTGCTGGCGCAGGACGGCGTACGGGCCGGCCTGCTGGCCCCGTTCCCCAACCGCATCGCCGACGGCCATTACACCTGGGACGGACAAGACCACGATCTGCTGCCCGACCGCCACACGGACCGCTTGATCTACCACGGCTTCGCCCGCCAGGCACCGTTCGAACTCGCCGACGCCACCACGGCAGCCGACTCCGCGCGACTGCTGCTCCGCAGCACGAACATCAGACCGGGCCGCTACCCCGGCTACCCCTTCACTGTCGACCTGGAGGTGGAGTACACCGTCAGCGACCGCGAGTTGCGCATCGAGATCCGCGCGACGAACGTAGGCGACACCACCGCCCCCTACGCGGCGGGCTGGCATCCCTACTTCACCCTGTCCCGCCCCATCGACGACCTGACCCTGCACGTCCCCGCCCACACCCTGATCTCCACCGACGCATCCCTCATCCCACTCCGCGGCAAGGACGCCCGCCTACCGCTCGACCGGTGCCCCAGCCTCGACTTCCGCTCACCGAGACAACTGGGCGACACCGTCATCGACGCCTGCTACACGGACCTGACCCCCGGCACCGACGGCCGGACCGAAACCGTACTGAGCGACCCGGCGACCGGCAGCGAACTGCGGGTGTGGCAGTACGGCGGATACATGCACGTCTTCACCGGAGACACCCTGGCCCGCGACCGCCGCGCCTCCATCGCGCTGGAACCCGTCGAGGCGACGACCGACGCCTTCAACCGCCCGGAACACGCCGCCGCCCTGTCTTTGGAACCCGGACGGCAGCGCCGCTTCCGCTTCGGCGTCAGATACTCGTCGCCGGGAATCTGACAACAGTGTCTCGGTCAACGTTCTGGGACACAGCCCGCGGTGGACCGATGGAGATGAGCAGCGGGCCGGACTGGGTTCCGATGCTCTCAGGGTAGGGAGACAAGTCGCCGCTCGCAGATGACGGCGCATCCACGAGTCAGGAAGGCTTCGCGGATGTCGTCGCGGATTTCCCGGGCGGATCCGCAGAGGGCGGAACCAGTACGGGTGAGCGCATGCACCATCTACCGCCCAGCATCGGGTGCCAAGTCCGGGCCGTTCTCGGCGCCACGTCGAGCGATCACCAGCTTCACACCGAGGGTCCGGACGAGGCGGCGGTACTTGTCGTCGTCGTAGCCGCGGTCACCCAGCACAATACGGTCTCCTGGCCGGCGCAACGCCCGCCTGACGGCTGCCGGGCACGGCGGGAACCCACGAATCGCCGCTGCCCGTCTCACTCCCGTAACTCACTTCCTACGACTCACTTCGCGTCGTTCACTTCGCGACGAACCCACCGTCAACCACAGCGTGGTGCCGGTGACCTGCACGGCGTCGCGCCCGGCCAGCCACACCGCGGCACCCGCGACGTCGTCCGGTTCGATCAGCCGGTTCATGGGCTGGGCATTCGGTCTACCAGCCACGGCCGGTGCCCTGTCAATCGACGACCACAGCGCCGCATCGTCCAACTGCCGCCGCGCAGCAGTTGACCGCACCGGCTCGAAGAGCACAGCGACGTACGAAACCACGGAGGGGACGGGGCCCAGAGGATCGCATACGCTGCGACGGTACGACGAACCCCACGGGGTCCGGCGCCGGCCGGGCCCCGAGTTCATCGGAGGCGATGGCCCTGCTGACCCTGGATCTGCACCCCGTCTTCCGCAGCGATCGCGCCATCGACACCGCTCTGCGACAGACCCTCTTCAAGGCCGCCGCCACCGGGGTCGACACCGTCCAGATCATCCCGGGCAAGGGGACGGGCCAGCTGAAGAAGCGGGTGCTGGCGGTCCTGGCGCAAAAGCACCTCAAGAAGCTCTACACCCGTGTGGAGACGGATCCGACCAACGCCGGCCGGATCCTGGTCCACCTCCGTTGAACAGGGTCCGACCCCGTCGGCCCCCGAGCGGCGCCCGACCGATGCTTCGGCACAGCAACCAGGCAACAGGGGAAGGGAATTGGTCTCCCGACACATCCACTGAAGTCGATCTTGTTGACCCCTGAAATGACACCGCCCATCAAGGACTCTTGGGAACGACGACCAGTGGGGCCTGGAATCGCGCGCTTGGGCTGCAGCTGCCCTGTCGAAGGATCAACGCCTCCTCCCAACTGCAGGCCGCGGAGGGCATGCGCCGCTGACAGCGGTCCACGCCTGTGCGGACTCCCCCAACTCCCAACCCCGCCGGGACCTTTGGAACTGAGTTCTTGGATGTTGCCGTCGAGTGTCCGGCTTTGGAGCAGTTCGAGGTCGAAATCGGTCGTGGTCGACACCACCGTTGCAGGCAGGTTGATCACCTGGGTGGCCCATGAGTCACGCCCCAACTCCTCGAAGGCCGGAGCCGTTGCTGACAAATTCGTGACCCGCTCGTCAAGGCGGCGTCCGATGCGTCCTGCTGCGGACGCCGCCCTGTCCTACTCCCACCTCACGAAGGCATCGTTGCCGGTGCCGGACAGGTGTGGTGTCGCCGGATCGGCACAGCCGGGCAGGCGAATCTCCGTCCCTTCGGTCAAGGCGACGAGGAGGTCCTGGAACATGTGCGACAGGCTGTCCCACACCTTCACTGGCCCCTCCGTGTCGCCGGCGTGTAGACCGTAGAGCACGTTTCCGAACCTGTCTCCACCACGGTGATCGAGGATGAGCTTGCCCCCGGTGATGTCCGTGGCGAGCGGGACCCATCGCACATGGAAGGCGTAGCCGTACACCCCGTCGTAGATGTCCCGCAGGCTGGGGTCCTCCGACTCGTTTTCGTCGACCCATTCTGCGATCGCTTCTTCCATCGTTCGTTGACCGGCACGCATTCCCTCGGCGCCACACAGGATGAACCCTCCGGGAAGGATCACGCCGGGCCCGCCATGGCCCTTCGTGACGGTGACCCCGTCGTGATGTCCCAGCCACATCACCAGATCGGGGTGCAGAGGGAACCGGCGGTCGGCGATGGCGTCGATGTCGTCCCGCGCGGCGGGTGGGTTGAGGGCGGCGCGATCCGCGGGCGCGTTGGCCTCCAGCCACGCGTCGAGGCGGGCGAGGACCACATGGAGATCGTCGATCATATGACAACGCTACGAGCTCGTAACAGGATCTTGCTGTGGTGTCTTGGTCGGGCGTGAACCGATGTGATGATTCGGCCGTTCGCGTTGGGTGATGACTCGGCCGTGGATCGTGGACGATGACTTGTGGGGACGGATTGAACCGCTACTGCCGCCCCGGCCCGAGCGGTCGCCAGGGCCGAAACCGGTACCGGACCAGCCGCGTCTGCCGGGCATCCTGTACGTCCTGCACCAAGACCTTGCCTGGCAGCTCCTGCCCCCGGAGCTGGGGTCCGGTTCCGGACACACCTGCTGACGCCACCGGGACCGCCGGCAGAAGGCCGGTGCCTTCGAGCAACTGCACTGCACCCTGCGCTCGGAACTGCACGCGGCTGGCGAACTCGACTGCACCCGCGCGTGCGTGGACGGTTCCCACGTCCGCCCGGAAAAGGGGGAGTTGCGACCGGTCCATCGCCGGTCGACCGGCGGACGACGGGCAGCGACACCACCTGATCTGCGACGCACGCGGTCCCCCGCTCCACGTCATCACGACCGCCGCCAACGTCAACGACATCACCCAGACCCTCGACCTCGTCGACGGCATCCCGCCCGTCACCGGACGGCCCGGCCGACCTCGCCGGCGCCCGACTCTCTCCTGGGTGACAAGACGTACGCCTCCCGGGCCGTGCGCCGTGAGCTGCGGCGTCGCCGGATCATGCCGGTGATCTCCCGCAAGGAAGCCCCGAACACCAAGGGCCTGGGCGAGCTCCGCTACGTCGTGGAGCAGATCTTCGCCCTGCTCCACCAGTTCAGACGCCTGGCCGTGCGCTGGGAACGACGCTCCGAACCCCACGACGCCTTCCTCTCGTTGGCCTGCAGCCTGATCTGCTGGCGGCGACTGAGGAAAGCCACCCTTTGATCACTAAGACCGGGGCGCGCGCGAGCCGAACGCGGGTCCGAACACCACGAGAAGCACCAGGTCCTCGACCACTTCTGTGAATCGATGCTCCTCACCCGCCGGCACGAAGATCACCGCTCCAGGACCAACATCCTCCGTCCGGCCCGGTGCTGCGATCTTGGCGCCCCCGGCGGTGACGACATAGATCTCGTCCTCGGAATGCGGGCTCTGCGGATCACGCCCGCCGGCCGGGATGCAGTACGTCCCTACCGACAAGTCCGACGTCCGCAACTGCTCGACCCAGTCATTGCCCGCTTCGCCGGGGTGCACCCACACACCCGCGCCCTTGATGATCTCCATGGCGGGAGCCCAGCGCTGCGTCCGGGGCTCAACACCGATGATCCTGTTACGAGTTCTACGAGATACAGGGGTGGCACCGCCATGCGCTGATGACGCCTGCGGGCTGACTTCCGCCCCTCAGGGCGACGTTGGAGAGACGACGGCGAGGTTGACCAGGCTCCGTTTGACGTGCGCCCATACCCCCTCGACTGGGTTTGTGATCAGGGACCATCCACCGTGTTCAGTTTCCCGGCCGCGGCCGGCTTCTCACGATGCTGCAGCCCGGCGGCAGACCCAGCTGAGCCTGTAGTCGCCGACCTCCTCTCCGCTCCCGCTCGGCACGGACCTGACCACGCTCGGCCCCACCGACCTCAGGCTGCCGACGAACCGTGACGTGATCGCCGTGGACCAGGACGCCGTCAACGCCTCCCGGGGGACCCCGGCGGTCACCTATGCCGTACGGGCGAGGGTGCCGGCGATGAGGGTGGCCACCATCTCCTGCAGCGAGGAGGTGAAGTCCATGCGCAGGACGGCGAGGGACGGGTCCCCCTCGTAGGCGGCGAGCATGCCCGGGGAGGGCCGGGCGTGGGTCCACACGGCGCCCGCCGCCATGTAGACCTGGCCGCCGAGCTGCCCGGCCCCCTCGCCCAGCTCCGGCAGGTACTGGCGCGCCAGCTCGGCCAGCGCGGCGGTGTTGGCGAGGGCCGCCTTCTTGTACCGGGCGGCGACCTGCGCGGACACGTTGTGCTCCAGGACACCCGCCTGCGCACTGAGCAGGTCGCACAGCACCCGGTGCTCGGCGAGGGAGTGGGCGAACACGGCCGCGAACGCGTCGCCGCGCCGGCCCGCCGGGTCAGCGGGGTCGATACCGGCGGCGAGCCGGTCGGGCAGGTCGGCCGTCCACTGCTTCCAGGCACTGTCCAGCAGTTCCAGCAGGATCGCCTCGCGGGACTCGAAATAGCGCAGCACGTTCGACTTGGCCAGCCCGACCCGCCGGCTCAGCTCGTTGAGACTCACCTCGGCCACCGGCATCTCGTCGAGCATCGCGGCCGCCGTCTCCAGGATCGCCCGCCGCCGGATCTCCCGCTGCTCATCACTGCGGGCACGTTGAAAGGTTGCCATCACCCCATTCTACAGACCACTGGTCTGTTGACATCAGACCGGCGGTATCTTACGTTCATTGCAAGAGACCGCCGGTCCGTTAAGGGGCCGAGGCGGTACATCCATCAACGGATTCCTCAAGGAGACCCCCCATCATGAGCAGCAACATCAGTGACAAGAAGGTCGCGGTCATCACCGGCGGAGCGACGGGCATCGGCAGGGAAACCGCCCGGCTCCTGGTCGCCGACGGCGTACACGTCGTCCTGAGCGGACGCCGCGCGGACGTCGGCGCGCAGGCCGTCGAGGAGCTGACCGAGGACGGCGGAAGCGCCTCGTTCACGGTCGCGGACATGGACTCGCCCGGAAGCATCAAGGCCCTGTTCGACTCGGTCCTGGCCGACCACGGCCGCCTCGACCTCGCGGTCAACAACGCCGGCCTGGCCCACGAGACGGCCGCCATCGCCGACGCCGACCCGGTGAAGTTCCAGGAGATGCTCTCCACCAACGTCATGGGCCTGTTCCTGTGCCTGCAGCGCGAGATCCAGGAAATGCTCGTCGGCGGCAACGGCGGCTCCATCGTCAACCTGGCCTCCATCGCCGGCCTCAACGGCATCCCCTGGAGCGGCCCCTACGCGGCCACCAAGCACGCGGTCGTCGGCCTCACCAAGACCGCGGGACTGGAGTACTCCTCCCAGGGCGTACGCGTGAACGCCGTCGCTCCCGGCGCGATCAAGACCGACATCATCGCCAAGGCCATCGCGCTCGGCCAGTACGACGAGGACACCATCACCGCCATGCATCCCATCGGTCGCATGGGCCGCCCCCAGGAAATCGCCGCCGGCATCCACTGGCTCCTGTCCGAGGAATCCTCCTTCGTCGCCGGCGCGATCCTCAACATCGACGGCGGCTTCCAGGCCAAGTAACCCCCGCACACATGCGCCACCCGCACGCCAACCACCCCAACCACGCGGTTCCTGCCGCTAAACGGCCGGTCGAGGGAGGGCCCGGGAGCACGTACCTCCAGGAGACGATGCCGGCTCCCCTCGTCGGTACGCTCACCCGTACGGCACCCCCGACCGCCGCCCCACCCCACTAGGAGCACCTGTGCGCGTGGCCATCTTCGGAGCGTCCGGAATGGTGGGACAGGGCGTGCTGCGCGCCTGTCTCCAGGACCAGAGCATCGACGAGATCCTGCTCGTCGTACGCACATCCCTGAACACCGGCCATCCGAAAGTCCGGGAGATCGTGCACACGGACTTCAGCGACTTCACCGCGGTCCAGGGCGAACTGGAGGGGCTGGACGCCTGCTTCTTCTGCCTGGGAATCTCCTCCTCCGGCCACGACGAGGAGACCTACACCCGCGTCACCCACGACTGCACACTGGCCGCCGCCCGCGCCGTCAGCGCCGGCAACCCCACGCTGACCTTCACCTACGTGTCCGGGGAAGGGACCGACAGCACCGAGTCTGGCCGTTCCATGTGGGCACGGGTCAAAGGCCGCACGGAGAACGAGCTATTGGCGATGCCTATCCACGCCTACATGTTCCGGCCCGCCTACATCCAACCCCGTCACGGCGCCACCTCCAGGACGGCCTCCTATCGCCTCGCCTACCAGCTCACCTCGTGGCTCTACCCCCTGCTGCACCGACTCGCCCCCGGGCACACGACCACCACCGAACACCTCGGACGCGCGATGATCGCCGTCGTGGGTCTCCACGGCACCGGTCCGTCGGTCCTGCACAGCCCGGAGATCAACCGTCTCGGGGCCCCGTGACACAGAAGGCGTGAGCGCCGATGCGCCATGATCCGCGCACAACCCGAGCGACGCCAGGCAGTACGCGGATCACCGGGGCGACCGATGGCGATGACGGGGCAGCAACACCTGTCAGTGAGTTTCAGGCTCTGGCACGGATCTTGAGCAAGGTGAGTGTGTGTTCTCTCCCGCTGTTTCCACCATGGCCGAACTCCTCCTCGTCCAGGCCGCGTTGGTGGCCTGGAGCGGGCGAGCGCCGGTCCACGCCCGACCGGCCCCGTTCAGCGTCACCGGTCACGGGGACAGCCCCCCGCCCACCACCCACGCGAACGTGAGTACGCGCACTCATGCCCGCTACCACCCACTCACGCGACGATACGGACCGGAACACAGACCGGGCCGCACCCGCCAGACCAGGGAGCCAGCAGCGCACGTGCTCACCACCCTCGCCCGCACCGTCGTCCCCCTCCTCGGCCGCCTCACCGTGACCACCGCGATGACCCGCACCATCGCGCCCGGCAGCATCGTCGCGCCCAACCACACCGCCCTGGCCGACCCCGCACTCGTCCTGGCCGCACTGCACCAGCTGGGCACCGAACCCGTCGTCCTCGCCACCGCCGGCCTGTGGAAGATGCCATTCCTCGGCCGCCGCCTCACCCGCGAGGGCCACATACCGGTCCACCGGGGCAGCCACAGCGCGGCGGCGGCACTGGATCTGGCGGCCCAGGCACTCGCCGCCGACCGGGTCGTGGTGATCTACCCCGAAGGCCGACTCCCCCGCCGCAAGGACTCGGCGGACCGTGCACCCGGCACCTTCCGCACCGGCCTGGCCCGCCTCGCCCTCGCCACCGGCGCACCCGTCGTCCCGCTCGGACACGCCGGAGCCCGCCGGATCGTCTCCGGCAGCCGGCTCAAACAACTCGCCGGCGTCGCCAGCGCGCCCCTGCGCCGCCCCGACCTCCACGTCCACCTCGGCGAACCCCTCCACCTCACCGGAGACATCACCGAAGCCACGGCACACGCCCGCACAGCCGTGCGGGCCGCGTGGCAGCAGGCCGTCGACCAACTGCCGCGATCCGCCTGCACATCGATACGACCCGCGTGAGCGGCACCGGGTGCCGCATACCCGCGGCCCAGGGGCCGTTCACTTTGCCGACGATCGCCTACTGGCTCAATACCACCGCGTCTCAACGGAGATCAGGCCGACACCGAGGCCATGCGCTCCGTCGGCGCCGGACAGACAAGGTCACCATCCGGTCGACATCAGCCGCAACCCGTCACGGCGCCGTGAAGAGCGCCGGGAAGCGCGGGCCCAGCCACGGTCTGCGCCCCCACACGACCACCTTCGCGCGGGCCATGACGGTGGGGGCGGTCCAGCGGCCCAGGGCGAGGAGGAGGAAGGCGACGGGTTCGATGGCGATCGTGCAATCGGGCCGCCTGGGCGGGGTGTCGGTGACCGCGGGCACGCCGTCCGCGAAGGTGACGGCGAAGCGCTCACGGCCGGTCCGCACCGCATAACACGCATCGTGGCTGACCGCGTTGGCGTTCACGACACGCGGCATGGCCAGCCGCAGGAACGGCAGCGTGAACGCGACCACGTCCCGCTCGACCATGTGGCGGCCGCCCAGCGCGACCGCGATGTCGTAGCCGTGCCCGAGCAGATGCGTGAGCAGGTACGAACTCAGGGTCGCCACATCCATCGGTCCCATCGGCGTCAGCACAGCCTCCCGCGCACTGCGGCCGGCCGCGGCCGCGACAAAGGCCCGGGCCCGATCCGCGATCTCAGCACCGAGAACCGCCGGATCCCGCTCGGCGAAGGCGGCCAGGGACACGCTGTTGGCCGCCGCGAGACCGCCCGGCGTCCCGTCGCCGTAGGGACGCTCCTCACCCGCCCCGATGTCCGCCATCAACCGCCCCGCCAGCGCGAGATGCGCCGCCGCCTCCCCCACCGTCCACTCCGCGCCCCGCAACGGCGTCTGCGGGTCGGCCCCCGCCCCCAGCAACGCCGCGATCCGGTCGGCAGTGACAACGATCGCATCCTCGGGTGTCATGAACGTGATCGTCCACGCGCCAGGACTCCCTGTCCAGAGCCCTGCCCGGGACGCCCAGCACAACGCCCCCGAACTCCTGGGTACGGGTGGGGTGATGTGAGCCGCTGCGGCCGGCCTGTGATCGAAGCAGACACCCCGTGCCCTCTGCGGACGCCCTCCTGTCGGTCGGGCACCCACCCGTGCGCGCGGTTTCACGCGGGTGCGCGCCGTGCGCGAGGTCGGAACCGACTGCTCGCACCCCCACCCCGCACACGCTTCCTTCTGCCCGGACTGCTCGGCTCAACTGCCCTACCACAGCGGAAGAACGCACGCATCACACAGTCGACAGGGCAGGAGCGCAGGGGGAACCCGCCGTGCAAGATCCTTTCTTAAACGCTGAAGTCTTGTCCGCGTAGAGGACCGGGGCGTTGCCGTGCCCGGGAGACGGTCTGCCGACCGGCCGGCGGATGGTGCTGGAGCCGATCCTGCCGGGCAAGCGGCCCGGCCAGTGCCCGGACGCTGTCGGGCCGGCCCAGACCTACGCGCCACGGCCCAGGGATGGTCAGCACCTGTCGTCCAGTCAGGACACCGGGCGGGGCAGCAGACGTGGCGCAGAGCGCACCATCTGCTGAATGTGCGCTCTGCGGGCGCACTTGCCCCGCCGCTTCCGGGGCCTACGACGGAAGTTCTGCCTGTCCCCGACACGTCTCATGCGCGCGGTCGTGACTTCAGCCGCTGCGCAGACCGCGACAGGGCACGGACCCACCCGACCACGGCTTCAGAGTCTCCTCGGAGCGCCCCCTACTCCTGCACGGGAGGCAGCCATGCCGCGCACCCCCAACACGCGGCTGCAAGTCCTATTCGAGGCGGCCGGCTCGGGCCCGACCCAGCTCGCCGCCGCGCTGAGGGGCGTCGCCGCCGAAAACGGCCCACGTCTGACCATCCATCACACCACCGTGAGGCGCTGGTTGGCGGGCACCCGGCTGAGGCCGCCTGCTCCCGCCCTTCTGCTGGATTGCCTCTCCCGCCGCCTGGACAGGCCCATCACCGCGCACGAGGCCGGCCTCACCCAAGCCCCCGCCGTCGTAGTGGACCCTGCCTGGCAGGCCGACCCCATGCCCAAACTCACCCACCTCACCCGCACCGCACTCGATCCCCCACACCGCACCCTGCTCGGCGACGGCCTGTTCCCCCTCACCGCCATGGCCGCCGTGCCCGACCAAGGAGAGCGCCCGGCCCCAGCGGCCCGGCCGAAGCCACACCGCGGGCCGAACACCGCGCCCAACCACGCGACCTGGAAGGCGCTGGTGGCGAACACCGCGGTCATGGTGCGCAGTTGTGACCGCCAAGGCGGCCACCATGTCCGCGCCGCTCTGGCGGCGTACCTGGCCCACGAGGTCATCCCCCTCCTGCACCGTCCGGCCCGCGCGGACGTCAGCCGGGGCCTGCGGTCGGCCACCTCCCTACTCGCTCTACTGCTGGGCTCGATGTGCGCCGACAGCAACCACCACGCCGCGGCACAGCACTCCCACCAGATCGCAGCCCGCCTCGCCGCCGACATCGGCGATCGGGGCACCCTCGTCATCGCCCTGCGCACCATGGCCACCCACGCCCACGACCCCGGCCACCACACCCCCCGCAGTCCTCAACCTCGCCGAACAGGCTGACCAACGCGCCCGGCACGCCTCCCCTGCCGTCCGCGCCTACACCCATGTCCATCTCGCCGTCGTAACCGCCCACCACGACCGCAACGTCGCTGTCGCCGCCCTCGCCCGCGCCGAACGGTTCCACGACCGGGACCACCACCGAACCGGGACTCAGCAACTACCCGGCCGCAGCCCTGCATTACCAGCGCGCCCAGGCCCTCGCCACCCTCGGTGACCGCAACACGGGCCTTGCCGCACTCACGACCGCCCTGCGCCTGCGGGTACCCGCCGAGCGGCTCCCCGCAGCCCTCACCCGCGCCCGCCTCGCCGAAACCCACCTACGCCTCGGCCACCTCGAACCCGCGCTCCCCCACTGGCACGCCCTCCTCGACGCCTACCCGACCCTCCACTCCGCCCGCGCCGACAAGAGTCGGACCTCCGCCGTGCACCGCCTTCGGCCCCACCAACGCCGCGCCGAATTCACCCAACTCCTCGACCGGATCACGGAGTTCACCAGCCCGTCCCTGTGACGGCTCGCGTGGGTCCTCATGAAGCGGGTCGGCGCGGACTGGATGGACCAGGGCGTAATCGCATGGATCCTGCATGATCGAAATCATGGACGGCTCAGCTCCGCGGCAGGCTTGCCACCCCGCGAGGGCGGCTGCACACCACTCCGACGGTCGCACCGCGGATTCCGAACCCGGCTGGAGGGAGGGGGAGCATCGGGAGCACCTGTCCGCAGTTGTTCTCAGCCCACCAAGGAAGCCTTCTGCCCACCAAGTCGGCGAGTCTTCTCGTGCCGACGCCGTTCCGGGTCGTACGCATCTCATGCAGCCGCGGATGTCCTCGTAGGCGACCACGCAGTCGTGGCGGTCCGGGAGGCCGCGCTCGCCCGCAGGCGCCGACCGTCAGACGGGTGGCCAGTTCCGCAGCGCCGCATCGGCCACCTGCTGGAGTTCGGAGCGGGTGGCGCCGCCTGCGGCCTGGACGGCGATGCCGGTGGACACCGTCATGACGTATCGGGCGAGCAGTTCCGGGTCCGCGTCCGGGGGCAGATCACCCTCGTCGGCAGCCCGCCGAAACCGGTCGCGGAGCCGGGCGCGGCCCTCGTCGCGCCAGGCGATCAGGGTGTCCTGCGCGACCCGCCCGGCCTCGCCGGCGGCCAGTGAGCCCTGCACGCCCAGGCACCCGGCGGGGCCGCCGGGCCGGGTCGTCGTCCTGACCGAGCCGGCGAGGAAGGCCGTCGCCACCTCCCGCGCGCTCGGCTGCTCCAGCGCGCGGTCCGCGTAGGAGGCGGGGCCTTCGGTGTAGCGCTCCAGGGCCTTGCGGAACAGCTCCTCCTTGTTACCGAAGGCCGCGTACATGCTCTTGCGGGTGATGCCCATCGCGGCGGTCAGATCGGCCAGGCTGGCGCCTTCGTATCCCTGTCTCCAGAAGACCAGCATCGCCCGCTCCAGGGCGTCGTCGGCATCAAAGCCTCTCGGCCGGCCGATCGGCGCTTTCCCGGTGATCTCCACAGTCCCACCCTACGCCCTCGATACCGATCGGTGCAGAAGTGCTACGGTCTACTTCTGCACCGATCGGTATCTAATTTTCGGGAGTGCACGCGATGGGACAACTGGAAGGCAAGACCGCCCTCGTCACCGGCGGCGGCACCGGAATCGGCCTGGCCACCGCCGCGCGGCTGGCGTCCGATGGCGCGCATGTGTTCATCACCGGCCGACGCAAGGACGCACTCGACAGCGCCGTCGAGTCGATCGGTTCCGCGGTCACCGCGGTGCCGGGCGACATAGCGGAACCGGCCGACCTGGACCGGCTGTACGACGCGATCCGGGACCGCGGCCGGGGCCTGGACGTGCTGTTCGCCAACGCGGGCGTGGCCACGTTCGCACCGCTGGCGCAGGCCACCGAGGAAGAGTTCGATCAGATCTTCGGCGTCAACGTCCGGGGCACGCTGCTCACCCTGCAGAAGGCGCTGCCGCTGCTCAACGACGGCGCCTCGGTGATCGTGAACGACTCCGTCCGCGCCGACGACGGCTGGGAGACCTTCGGCCTGTACTCGGCGTCGAAGGCCGCGGTCCGGTCCCTCGCGCGGACACTGGCCAACGAGCTGAAGGGCAGGGGCATCCGGGTCAACACCGTCGCGCCGGGCGCGGTCGACACTCCGGGAATCGACGCCGCCGTCGGCGCGGAGAACGCGGCCGCCGCCAAGGCGGACCTCGCGACCGGGGTACCGATCGGTCGGATGGGACGCCCGGAAGAGGTCGCCGCAGCCGTGGCCTTCCTCGCCTCCGCGGACAGCAGCTTCATGTTCGGCACCACCCTCTACGTCGACGGCGGTGAGAAACAGTTCTGACCCCGCCCCACGGACACGGCAGCGTGCAGATCGTGTCCGTTGACGTGTCCGTGCAGGTCGGGAGTGACGCGTGCAGCAGCGCGGCAGGAGGGCGCGATCCCCTCGCCGTGTCCCGTGGGCTCACCAGGGGACGCTCTGCCCCGAGCGGTCCAGATACGCCAGACCGGGCGTGCCCAGCCTGGACAGCAGGACGTCCACCAGCAGCGGGACGCTCTCCTCGATGGTGAACGGCGCCTCCGGCCCTCCGAGTGCGGTGCGGATCCAGCCCGGCGCCAGGAGGACGAAGGCGCGCTGCGTCCCGGCCTGCCGCACCGCGAAACTGCGCATGAACATGTTCAAGGCCGCTTTGCTTCCCCGGTAGACCTCGCGGCCCGCGGTCGTGTTGTTCGCGATGCTGCCCTGCCCGGGCGGCATCGCTCCGATGAGTCCGGTGGGGGACACCAGGTCTTCGAGCGCTTCCATGACGCGCCGGGGACGGAGAGCGTTGGTGATCATCACCTCGACGAAATCGGCCGTCGGTACCGCGCCGATCGGTGTCCGCTCATGCGCGAGACGCTCGTGCAGGAGAGCCAGGTCGTCGGGCTTGTCGATGTCGAGATGCTCGACGGTGACCCGCCCGTCGACTCGGGTGGCGAGATCGTGCAAGGGCGTTCGGGCAACGGTGTCGCGGACCGTGCCGATGACGTCCCAGCCCCTTTCGAGGAATTAGGCCGCCATCGCGTGACCGAGGCCCCGACGATGCGCAGCAACCCGAGATCGCGTTCGCCGCAGCCGTGTCCGGCCCCTGCAACTTCCATGCCGTCGCACACTGCCGAGACCTCGACGAACTCTTCGAATTCACCACGGACCGCATGGGATCCCTGGCCGGCCTGCAAAGTATGGAGGTCTCACCCGTCCTCCAACACGTCACGCAGACCGGCACGCTGCTGCCGGTGATCGCCTCGTCGACACACCGCACATGCGAGCCTGACCGGGAGCGTCTGCCCAACAGCCGATGCGCCGGGCTGCCGCAGCAGAAGCCGCAAGCCGACGCGCCGGGCCGATGAGTTTGCGCGTCGCTTGCAGTCTTCCTTGTGACCTCCCGCCCCGTCAGGGGAGGAGGAAATGCCCGAATTCCGTTGTCACGGAGGAGAGTTGGAGGCCACGATGAACAATCCGATCCGGCTGTACATGTCGATGTCGCTCGACGGTTATATCGCCGGCCCGGACGACCGCCCGGGGCAGGAGCTCGGGCGCGACGGTGGACGGCTCTTCAACTGGCTCGACGACCGGGAGTCCGACGGTCCCAGCGGCCAGGTCTACCGCGAGGCGCTGGCGACCGGCGCGGTGATCTCCGGCCGCCGGACCTTCGAACTCGCCGGGCGCTGGCAGGGCGATCACCACGACGGCGTACCGATCTTCGTACTCACTCACCGGGTGGATGACGGGGACGTTCCTCCTGGGCACGCGCGTTTCGTCACCGCCGCCGAGGACTGCGCCCGTCAGGCTCGGGCAGCCGCAGGGGACCGTCCGGTCATGGTCCACGGAGCGGGAGCGGCCCAAGCACTTCTGCGAGCCGGGCAGGTGGACGAGATGGAGATCCACCTGGTTCCGGTCCTCCTCGGGGACGGCCGACGGCTGTTCGACCACCTGGGCAGCGATCACATCGAACTCGAACTCGTCCGACGGCTGGAGGACCGGGACGTCACGCACCTCCGCTACCGGGTGCTCCGAGCCGAGGAGGTCGCGTGAAGACCCTCTTCGTCTCCTACCGGGTCACCGAGCTGGACCGCTCGCTCGGTTTCTACACTGCCCTGGGCTACGCCGAACTGGGCAGGGTCGACGCCGGCGACGGGGCTCGCCTCGTGATCCTCAAGTTCCCCGAGGAACAGGCGGCCTCACTCGAACTGGTCCACCGCCCCGGCGCCGAACCGGTCGACGTGGGCAGCGGTTTCGACCACCTCGCGATCCAGGTGGAGAAGCTCGCCCCCGCCCTGCAGACGCTGGCCGAAGCCGGCCTGAGGCCAGAACCCCTTCAGTACCCGGGTGGCCCTCACGGCCCCAAGACCTCATGGCTCACTGACCCGGACGGCTACCGCATCGAGCTGGTGGAATGGCCGTCCGGCCATCCCGACGGCATCACCGCAGCAGACTTCGCCTGAGACGACGCCGGCCCACGGACCTTGGTTGTTCTGCGGGAGGCGGCTCGGAGGTTTCTCACTCAGGTCATCCGGCGAAGAAGTCCGCCAAGGAGGATGCGAGCGCCTGTGGAGCCTCTTCGGCCATGTGATGGCCGGAGTCGATGCCGTGGCCGCGCACGTCCGGTGCCCAATGCCGCCAGATCTTCACCGGGTCCCCGTACAGGTCCTCCAGGTCGTCCCGGAGCGACCAGAGGATCAGCGCCGGGCACCGGATCCGTACTCCGGCCGCGCGGTCGTCCTCCTCGTGCCGCCGGTCGACGGTGAGGCCCGCCCGGTAGTCCTCCAGCATCGCCCGCACCACGTCGGGGTTTCTCGTGGCCGCGCGCCACTCGTCGTGGTTCTCCTGCCCCATGCTCTGGGGATCACCGTGGTACCAGCCATCCGGGTCGGCGTTGATGACCCGTTCGGGAATATCCGGTTGGGCGAAGAAGAACCAGTGCCACCACTGCGTGGCGAACTCGGTCGTGATGCGGGACAGGTGCTCGGTGAGGGGCAGGCAGTCGATCAGCGCCACCCGCGAGACCACCTCGGGATGATCGAGCGCAAGACGCAGCGCGACACTGCCCCCACGGTCGTGCCCGGCGAGTGCGAACCGGGCATGGCCGAGGGAGCGCATCACCTCGACCACGTCACCGGCGACGGCCCGCTTGGAGTATCCCGCGTGGTCCGCGGTAGGCGCGGGACCGGTGGACCGGCCGTACCCGCGGAGATCGGGACAGACCACGGTGAAACCGTGTCGGACGAGGAGCGGGGCGACGCGATGCCAGGTCGCGGATGTCCGGGGGTGGCCGTGCAGCAGCACCAGCGGCGGCCCTTCCCCGCCGTAGCGGACGAGAATCGATGCTTCACCGACCTGAACCCGCCTGGTCTCAAAGCCCTCGAACAAGGCCCGAACCTCCCGTCCTGGTCGACACACCGCCCAGCTTTCCTCGTGCCCCTGCAGCTCCCGTCGACACAACCGCCTGATTCGCCGACCGGGTCTTTCGAATGCCAGGTGCAAGGCTTTGCCATGGATGACGACCCGAGCCGGACGGTGTCCACGACAGTTCCAGCCGGAGTCGGCATGCTGGTAGTCGTACGTGTGGGTTCGGGCCGGGAGGCGCTGATGCGGTGGTGGGCCGGGTGGGGCGTGGTCGCCGGGGTGGCTGTGCTGGCCGCGTGCGGCTCGTCGGGGGACGGGGGCGGGGTAGGCGCGTCCGGGAGTCGCTCGTCCGAGCCGTCGGCCGGTACGTCCGCAAGCGCGTCCGCGGGCTCGTCGGGCGCCGCGTCTGGGAGTGCGACCGGGGGCGGTCCGTCGTCGTCCCCCACCGCCTCCGCGTCACCCGCGGGCTGCGCCGCGGGCCACACCGACGTCACCGTCTCCCCCGGTGACGCGGTCGAGCGGCATCTGTGCGTGCGGCCCGGGACAGTGGTCTCCCTGGTTCTACGGCCCCGCGTAGACGACAAGCGGTGGGCGGCCGCGCACAGTTCGGCGCCCGCTTTCGTGCTGCTCTCCGGTTGGCGCGTGGACTCGGACGGCACCGCCCACACCACCCTGCGGTGCGCGACCGTACGGCCGGGTGCGGCCGATGTGAGTGTGACGGCGAAGACGCCGGACGTGGCGGGAGCGGCGCGCCCGGCGTTCACCCTGCACGTGAGCGTGGTCCCGTACCCGACGCAGGGGTGACCCGGCCGGGGCCACCCCTGCGTCGGCGCTGCCTCAGTGGCAGTCGCGCACCCTGATCGTGTAGATACCGCGGCCGTGCGTGGCCGCGTACAGCGTGCTGCCGTCCGGGCTCAGTTTGAGCTGGAGCACGGCGACCGCCGGGAGGTTCCCGACGCGCTCCCAGGTCGTACGGCCCGGCGCGCGGTAGACGACGCCGAGGTCGGTGGCGACGGCGAGGCCGCCGTTCGGCGTGACGACCGCGGAGTTCGTCGGCACGTCGGGGAGGTTCTTCGAGATGTCCTTCCAGGTGGTGCCGCCGTCGGTGGACTCGAAGACGTGGCCGACGCCGGCGCCGGGGCCCTCGGTCCAGTGCCGGGAGAAGCCGTTGACCGCGAGGTAGACGTGGTCGGCGTTCCTGGGGTCGACGGCGAAGCCCGCGAGGTAGCGGTTGGGTACGGTGCCGTCCGCGCCGGTGGCCGGGAGGGTGATGTCGTGCCAGCCGGTGCCGTCCGCGTTGCCGACGGAGATGCCGCGGGCGAAGCCCTGGTTGTTGCAGGGGCCGCACCAGGCCGCGTACACCTTGCCGCCCGAGGCAGCGACGGCGGTCGCGGTGCGGCCGGCACCGAGGTCGTAGACGCTGGTCCACTCCGAACCGCTGCGGATGGCGTAGCCGTGGGTCTGCACCCAGATGTGGCGGCCGCCGGCGATCCAGGTCGAGCTGTTCTTCGCGTCGGTCGCGAGCGGGGCGATGAAGCGGGCCTCGCCGGTGGCGTTGTCGGCGGGGGCGACGTTGTACGACGTGGCCTTGCTCGGGTCGGTGATCCAACTGCCGTCGTTCACAGCGCAGTTCTGGGTCACCTGGATCGCGAGGTAGACGTACTCCTCGGCGATGTTGCAGCCGTTGGCGGGGTCGGTGAGGGTGTCGCCGCCGTCGCCGCCGAAGTTGGAGCCCATGACCTTGTCGTTGCTGCGCAGGATGGACTGGCCGTTGTCCTGGAGGCCGCCGGTGACGGAGACGCCACCGTAGGTCAGGTCCTTGCCGACGCCCACCGAGTAGTACTGGAGGGTGTCGATGGTGCCGTCGTTGAGGGAGGCCCAGTCGGTGGCGTGGCCGGAGGAGTCCTGGGCGCCGTTGAGCGGGCGCTTGTAGACGCCGCCGTCGTTGCCGACGTAGACGAAGCTCTTGCCGTGGTAGCTGCCGATCGCGACGCCGTGCTGGTCGGAGTGGGTGGTCGGGCTGCAGTCGCCGGTCTGCTTGGCCGGGTCGATGTTCCAGCAGGGGAAGGAGAAGTTCCAGTACGGGCCTACGGTCGACCAGGTGCTGCCGCCGTCCTTGGTCTCGTAGACCTCCTCGAGTCCGGCGTAGACGTGCTCGGCGTTGGCCGGGTCGACGGTCAGGAACTGGTTGTACCAAGCCTGCACGCCGGGCATGTAGCCGCTGGAGGTGAGCGCCGAACCGTCCGCGGCCAGCCCCTGGTAGTCGGCGATCTTCGTCCAAGGCCCGGTCGGGGAACCGGACTTGGAGACGTAGATGCCCTCGAGGCCGCTGTCCGGGTTGGTGTTGAGCTGTTCCGGGGACTGGTCGATGGCGTAGTAGCGCGAACCGTCGGCGGAGCGGGCGAAGGTGACGTTGCCGACGTTGTCCGGGTCGGCGGGCAGGTCGCCCAGGCCGCTGGTGATCCGCGTCCAGGTGCCGTCCGCGCCCTTGGTGTAGAAGCCGTTGTAGTCGTCACCGCTGCGCCAGCCGACCGCGAGCACGACCTTGCTCGGGTCCTTGGGGTCGATCGCGATGTCGTTGGCGATGTTCTTGTACGCGGCCGAGTCGTCGTTCGCGAGTGAACCGCCCGGCAGATAGTCGGGGTTGGGCGCGAACTCCAGCTTCCACGCGCCCTTGAGCGTCTTCGTGGAGTGGCTCCACACACCCTCGCTGGTCGCCGCCCACACCTTGCCGCCGCCGAAGCGGAGCTCGTGGATGGTGGTGGACTCCAGCTCGTCGCCGCCGACCCGGCTGCGGGCGGAGAACGTGCCGTGGTGCGGGTCGGACAGGACGTAGACGCCGCTGCCGAGGTAGGCGTCCGCGTTGGTCGTCGCCTCGCCGGTGCCCAGCCACAGTCGGCCGCCGCCGTCCAGCGCCAGCGCGCCGGTGGACTGGGAGGGGAGCTTGTCGCTGATGGGCTGCCAGTGCCCGCCGCCGGCCCTGGACCGCCACACGCCGCCGCCCGCGCTCCCCGCGTACACGTACCCGTCGCCATCGGCGGCCATCGCGGCCATCCGGCCGGTGACATTGCCCGAGCCGCCGCTGGAGTTGGAGTCGATGTCGCGGTAACGCGGGTCGTCGGAGTTGTACGGCAGGTTGGTGACGTTCTTCCAACTACCGCCGGTGGAAGGCAGTTTGGTGAGACTGGTCCAGGCGGCGCCGTATGCGCCGGGTGCGACGATGCCGGGCGAGGTGCGGGCCTCGGCGTACTGGTCCGCGCCCTCGGCTATCTCGTCGGCCTCGTTGCCGTCGTCACCGTCTTCTCCTGCGGCCTTGGGGCTGAGCGCACCCACCGACTGCTCGCGTTCCTGGGCGACTTGTGTGAGCGCGCGGGCCCCGAAGGGGCTGCCGCTGCGTCCGGACGCGGCTCCCGCGGGTATCGCGACGAGAGCGGCGGACGTGGTGATGGCGCAGATCGTGAGCCATCGTCTCTTACGGGTTGGTGCTGACACGGAGTCCTCCCACGGGGGCAGTTCATACAGCCGTTGCAGGTGACCCGACCACGGGCGAGTACGGGTGTCCCGTGGCTTGAAGAAGTCTTTGTCAAGCACCTGTCACCTGGGGTCCTGGTTCATGTCTGTGTTCTCGCTGTGACGGTCCGATGCGCGGGAGAACGGTTCGGTGCGGGAGGGTCGGTGCGGGAGGTTCGGTGCGGCAAGCTCGCCATGGCCGCGCTGTCGCCGTGCCGCGGGAGAGTGCGGTCGGTCAACTCGGCGAGGTCCACACGAAGTTCGCCGAGTTGACCGGCGGGGTCCCGCCCGCACGGGGTCGCGGCCGTCGAGCCCGGCCGCGACAGGTCTGGCGTCCGCGCCGAGAGTGCGTGAGCCCCATCCCGTTCGTCGACCTTGCGGGATCGCTCGCTTAGACGTCGTTTCTTTTGGCGAGGAGAGTCGTTGTGTTGGTATGACGAGTCTTGCTGAGCATCTGGTCTCGGATGAGTTGTGGGAGCTGTTT